>CANBQJ010000054.1 GCA_947371645.1 Burkholderiales bacterium
GGGTATAACAATGTCACCGGTGAGAACCCGATCAGCACCCACCCGAGGGGGGCTCGATAGAATCACGCCATGAGCGCCCCCATTGAAGACACCAACCCCTCCAAACCCAGCAACTTCCTGCGCGGCATCATCGACCGCGATCTGGAACAGGGCACCTACGCCAGCCGCCGCTGGGCCGGCAGCCCCGGTGATGCCACCCACCAGGCCACGGGCCAGCCCGACCCGGCCAAAATCCGCACGCGCTTCCCGCCCGAGCCCAACGGCTACCTGCACGTGGGCCACGCCAAGAGCATCTGCCTGAACTTTGGTTTGGCGCGCGACTACGCTGGCGTCTGCCACATGCGCTTTGACGACACCAACCCCGAGAAGGAAGAGCAGGAGTACGTCGACGCCATCCTGGACGCGGTGAAGTGGCTGGGCTTTGGCTGGGACGCCAGCTTCAACGGCAAGGCCGAGCCCCACCTCTACTACGCCAGCAACTACTTCGACTTCATGTACCGCGCGGCCGAGGCGCTGATCAGCGCCGGCCTGGCCTATGTGGACGAGCAGACGCCTGAAGAGATGCGCACCAACCGGGGTGACTTCTCCACCCCCGGCAAGGACAGCCCTTTCCGCAGCCGCAGCCCGGACGCGAACCTGGCGCGTTTCCGCGAGATGCGCGACGGCCTGCACGCCGATGGCGCCATGGTGCTGCGCGCGAAGATCGACATGGCCGCGCCCAACATCAACATGCGCGACCCGGCCATCTACCGCATCCGCCGCGCCACCCACCACAACACCGGCGACAAGTGGTGCATCTACCCGATGTACACCTTTGCCCACCCCATCGAAGACGCGCTGGAGCAGATCACCCACAGCATCTGCACGCTGGAATTCGAAGACCAGCGGCCGTTCTACGACTGGCTGATGGACAAGCTGGCCGGCCTGGGCTTGCTGGCCCAGCCCGTGCCGCACCAGTACGAGTTCGCGCGGCTCAACCTCACCTACGTGATCACCAGCAAGCGCAAGCTCAAGCAGCTGGTGGACGAGGGCACGGTTGCAGGTTGGGACGACCCCCGCATGCCCACCATCGTCGGCCTGCGCCGCCGCGGCTACACGCCCGAGGCCATCCAGCTGTTTTGCGAGCGCATCGGCGTGAGCAAGGCCGACAGCTGGATCGACTACAGCACCCTGGACATCGCCTTGCGCGACGACCTGGAACACAAGGCCCACCGTGGCATGGCCGTGCTGGACCCGGTCAAGCTGGTGCTCACCAACTGGGACGATGTCTTTGCGGCACAAGGGGGCGCAGCCTACCTGGACGCCTGCTCGCTGCCGGCGCTGCCTCACCCGCCCGAAGGCACCGAATCACCCTTGCGCCATTTCAGCATCGGCAAAGAGGTGTGGATCGAGCGCGAAGACTTCGAAGAGGTGGCGCCCAAGGGCTACAAGCGCCTCTTCCCGGGCAACAAGGTGCGCCTCAAAGGCGGATACGTGATCGAGTGCACCGGCTGCACCAAGGACGCGGCAGGCCGCATCACTGAGGTACAGGCGACCGTGGTGCCCGACACCAAGAGCGGCACGCCAGGCGCCGACAGCGTCAAGGTCAAGGCCGCCATCACCTGGGTGGGCGTGGCCGATGGTGTGGCCGCCGAGGTGCGCCTGTTTGACCGCCTCTTCACCGATGCCCAGCCCGATGCCGGCGGCAAGGACTTCTTGGCCAGCCTCAACCCGGACAGCAAGAAGGTGGTCACGGCCTATGTCGAGCCTTCGCTGGCGGCCGCTGTGCCCGACCAGAAGTTCCAGTTTGAGCGCCATGGCTACTTCGTGGCCGACCGGCTGGACCACACGGCAGGCAAGCCGGTGTTCAACAAGATCACCGGCATGAAGGACGGCAACTGGGCGAAGTGAGGCCCGGGCCTCACTTCGCCGCCAAAGCAAAAAGGGCCCTCGGGCCCTTTTTTTGTGGGGTCGTGGCGCGCAATCGCCAGCCGGTCAGGCCACCTGTTGGCCGGGGTGCAAGCGACGGCGGCAAGTGACGGCCACGCCGATCAGGCCCAGGCAGCTCAAGGCCCAGGTCGAAGGCTCTGGCACGGCCGACAACCAGGTGGCCTTCTGGCCTGACGAGGCCATGGTGCTGTCGATCCAGGTCTTGTAGGCGGCCACCTGCACAAAGGCCGACTCGGCATTGCCCGAGCCATCGGTGAGCGAAGCCGAGGCCAGGCCCAGCAGCAGGGCGCCCGCGCTGTCGGCCACCGCGCCCTTGAACAGGGCGCTGCCGCTGTCGCCACCTTCCACATAGACCGAGCCGCTGGTCACGATCCAGTTGGTGGTGTAGCTCACGCCGTTGGCATCTTTGTAGGTGGCCATCAGCGACTGGGCCGTGACGCTGCCTTCGCCATTGGGCGTCTGGTTGGCGGCCGTGACGGCGGTCAGCGCCCCCAGGCTGCTCAAGGTGCTGCTTTTGACCGCCGTGTCGTTGAGGATGGGCACGCCCGAACTGCTCAAGGCCGTGGACAGGTGCACCAGCGCGATGTCGTTGTTGGGGAAGGCGGCGGTGGTGTAGCGGTAGACCGCATCCACCACCGAGCTGCCCGTGAGCGACACGAAGCTGGTGCTGCCCACCGAGACGCCAGCGGCCACGTGGTTGACGGTCAGCACCCAGTTGTCGGCGATCAGGATGCCGGTGGCGCCGGCAATCTCACCCACGGCCGAGTAGCTGCTGGTGTCGGTGCCGCCCACCAGGGCGTGGGCCGTCAAGGGCGACAGCAAGGCTGCCGTTGCGGTGATCGTCGCAGCCGACAAACGCCGGGCCAAAGCAAAAGTGTTCATGTTCATGCCCAAACTTCGATTGGTGTGCAGTTTGCCCACTTTGTGTGCGAAATCTCACGGGGTTGGCCCCAGGTTTCGGGGGGCTGGTCACATCCGTGTCAGCCAGGACACAAGGCTGGCGCAGTTTGCAGGCTGCGCAGGCAGCTGTCCACATCCCGTGAATCGGTGAGCGTGCGCACCTGTTCGAACACCGCGCGGGCCTCCGGGTGGGCCCGGCGCAGGTAGTGCAACCACTGTTTGACCCTGCCCGCACGGTGGCGGGCCACCACATGGCCGTGCACCAGATCCCAGTAAACCGCCAGCAGGGGCTGGATGTCGGTGTGCCAGCGCACATGCTTGAGGCCTGATGCCGTCTGGGTGTCGTGCCCGGCCACCGCGGCCCGGATGGCCCAGGCCAGGCCTGGGTCGGCCACGATGCCGCGCCCCAGCATCAGGCTGTCGCAGCCGCTCTCTTGCAGGCAACGCAGGGCATCGGCCACCGTCCACACCTCGCCATTGGCCACCACCGGGATGCGCACGGCCTGGCGCACGGCGGCGATGCGGTCCCAGTAGGCGGGTGGCCTGTAGCCCTGATCGCGGGTGCGGGCGTGCACCACCAGCTCATTGGCGCCGCCGGCCTCGATGGCCTGGGCGCAGACCTCGGCCAGGCTGTCGTCGTGGTAGCCCAGGCGCATCTTGGCCGACACCGGCAGGTGGGCGGGCACGGCCTGGCGCACGGCGCGCACCACGTCTTCCAGGGCCTCGGGTGTTTGCAGCATCAAGGCGCCACCGCCCCGGCGGTTGACCACCTTGGCGGGGCAGCCGAAGTTCAGGTCGATGCCATGCGGGCCCAGCTCGGCCAGGCGCGCGGCGTTCTCGGCCATGCAGACCGGGTCGGAGCCCAGCAGCTGCGCACGCACCGGCGTGCCGGCCGGGGTGCAGCCGGCGTTGGCCAGCTCCGGCACGATGCGCAGGAAGGCCTTGGGCGGCAACAGGGTGTCGGTGATGCGGATGAACTCGGACACGCAGCGGTCCACGCCGCCGATGCGGGTGAGCACGTCGCGCAAGGTGAAGTCGAGCAGCCCTTCCATGGGCGCGAGCAGGATCTGCATGGGGCGGCAGTGTACCCACGCAGCGCTGCGCATGGGGCCCGCCTGCAGGCCCCGCGCAAAACAGTTAGGCTGACCGCCTTGCCACTGCACCACGCCCTGGCCGGGCGCACCCTCCCATGACCGCTCACGTGATGTTCGTGCACTCCACCGGCACCGGCCCTTCGATGTGGCAGGCGGTGTCGCAGGAGCTGCCGCCTGGCCTGCAGGCCGTCGCCCCCGTCAACCTGGGCTACAGCCCTCAGGCACCGTTGCGCTTGCGGGCAGATGGCAGCTTCCATTTGCAGGACGAGGTTGCCCACCTGCGCAGGCAGGTGCCCGACGGGGCCTCCGAGCTGCACCTGGTGGCGCATTCTTACGGCGGCTGCGTGGCCCTGATGCTGGCGCAAGACCCCAGCCTGCCCGTGGCTTCTCTCTGGCTCTATGAGCCCGTGCCCTTTGCCGCGCTGCGCCAGCTGCCGCCTGCCGAGCTGCCCGAAGACGTGCGCCAGCAGCTGGGCCAGTTGTATGGCGAGGGCTCGCCCCTGCTGGACGCGGCCCACGCTGGCTCCGACACCTGGTTGCAGGCCTTCATCGACTACTGGAACGGCCCCGGCACCTGGGCGGCCGTGCCTGACAAGGTGCGCCAGGGCGCGCGCAGCGTGGGCGTCAAGATGTTCCACGAGGTGCAGGCCTTGTCCACCCTGGCGCCGGCTTTTGATCAGCTGTCCCACAAGGCGCCCATGACCCTGGTGCATGGCGAACGCACGCAGCCGCCGGCGCGCCACATGGTGGAGCGCCTGGCGCAGGTCAACCCGCAGGCGCGCGTGGACGTGCTGGCCGGCCTGGGCCACATGGGCCTGACAGGCTCACCGCAGGCCGTGCGCGACAGCCTGGCCGCACATTGGTCCCGCGTCCGTTCGAACTGAGCGCGCCAACGGTTCACATCAGCCCCCCCACGTTCACCACAAGAAGGAGATTCCCATGAGCTTGACCATGTTCACCGCCAGCGTGCCCCCCGCACTCCACACCCTGCGCAGCCTGAAGACCATCCTGGCCAAGGCGCAGGCCCACTGCGAGGCGCGCCAGATCGACCCGAACGCCTTCCTGCAGTCCCGCGTCTACCCGGACATGTTCCCGCTGACCCGCCAGGTGCAGATGGCCTGCGACACGGTCAAGAGCGGCGCCGCGCGCCTGGCCGGCGTCGACATCCCGTCCTTCCCCGACACGGAAACCACGTTCACCGAGCTGCAGGCCCGCATCGACAAGACCGTCGCCTTCCTGGCGGGCTTCACGGCGGCCCAGATTGACGGCAGCGAAAGCCGCCGCATCAGCATCCCCTTGCGCGACCGCACCGTCGAATTCGATGGGCAGACCTACCTCACGTCCTGGGTCTTGCCCAATTTCCATTTCCACGTGACCACGGCCTACAACCTGCTGCGCCACGGCGGGGTGGAAATCGGCAAACGTGACTTCCTGGGCGGTTGAAAGTCACAGGCTGCGCACCCTGTTACCAAGGGCAATTCCCTGACGCATTTCGGTGGTGCGCGCCGGGCCGAAGCGCCCTAGCATGGGTTCATGTCCAGCGCCCTTGCCCTCACCCTCCTTGCAGTCACTGCCCTGCGCGCTGGCGTGGTGTGGCGCAGGGCATCGGCCCTGGGTGCACTGATGGGTGTCTTGATGGGCGCGGGTGGCGCCAGGGCTGCAGACGGCCCCGAGGCCTCGCCGATGTGCCCGCCCAGCTTCCATGCCCAGGAAGCCGGCCGCGTGCTGGAGGCCCATGCCACCGCTTGCGCCGACTGGCCCGTGCAGCCTGTGGCAGCTGCCACGGCCGCCGCACAAGCCCCGGAGCAGGTCGAGCCGCCTTCTTCGGGTGAGCCCGAGCAGGCCAGCCCTGTGGGCAGCGTGGCTGGCGTGAGCCATTCGGCACGTCGGGGCTGGAGCGACACCGGCGTTGGCGAGGTCACCAACTGGCGACAGCTGCCGGGCTTCAAGGTGGTGGCGCTGTTGAAGTTCCAGGGGGGCGGGCTGATCCTGACGGATTCAGGCTCGCAGTACTTCCTCAAGTTCCACGGCATCAAGGGTGTGCGAATGGGCGTCAAACTGGCGTTCTGAGGCCCCGGTTTTGCACCCGAATGAGGGGGCTCCCCCGCGATCAGGTGTGTGGCGCGCGGCCGCCAGTTCCTAGACTCCTTGCGTATCGAGAAAGATACGGCAGTCCAATCCAAGGAGTTCCCCTCATGTCCCGTCGTGTTTCCGTGTGTGGCCTGGCCCTGGCATGTGGCCTGAGCGCGCCCGGTGCCTGGGCACAGTCCACCGTGCTGGATTTCGAGGACCTGGCTTGTGCCCGCACGCAAGACAGCTGCGAAGTGGGCGACCAGTACATGGCCAAGGGCTTTGCCTTGCGCTACACGCCGGCCGTGGACGAACCGCTGGCCGCAGGGTTGACGGCCGTGGGCCCGGCCTGGAAGTTCAACAAGAGGGGCAGCGTGGCCCTGAGCATCCGCAGCTGCGAGGCCCAGGCCACCCTGATGGCCAATGACAACGGCAGTTTCAACGCGTTGAGCATCGAGCTGGCCGAGGTCAACGGCGACGGCCCCTCGACCGTGTCATTCGTGGGCCTGCACGACGACGGCACCGAGGTGCGCCAGACCATGAAGCTCGACGGCAAGGCAGGCTGGCAGAAGTTCACTTTCGCTGCCGGCTTTCGCAAGCTGGCTTCTTTGCAGTGGACGCAGGGCGACTGCCTGAACGTGCGTCCGCACATGGTGGACAACATCGAGCTGCAAGCCACTGGCGGCCGCCCCTGAGCCTGGCCGGTGTGTGTCAAGCTGAAACAGGCTTGTTTTCTGGTGCTTGTGCCCGGTTTCTGTGGCCGCATCCACCTTCAGGATGATGCTTCTTTCGTGCCCTGCCGATAACGTCGACGCGACCCTGTCTGCCGTGTCTGGTGGGCAGACCACCTTCGCGAGCAACGATAGGAAGCAACAGATGAACCTGACCCCGCATCGCCTGGCGCTGGCCGTGGCATTGACCCTGCCGGCGATGGCCCAGGCCACGCCCTTTTCCATCTTTGAGGCCCGTGGCTTTGCCATGGGTGGGGCCGGCGTGGCGTCGTCAGAGCATGCGGCGGCTTCGCTGTACAACCCGGCCTTGCTGGCGGTGAGCGGCGACTCGAACCGCTTCTCTTTCATCGCGCCGGGCGTGGGCGCTTCGGTGACGGGCAATGCGGGCGCGATCCAGGCCGCACAGGACATCAACGACCACAAGACGATCGACAAGATGAGCTCGGCGGCCTCGGCCTTCGAGTCGGCCTATCAGGCCTGCCTGGGTTCGGGTTGCGTCAACAACGGCCCACTGAAAGCCGCGTCGGCCACCCTGGCCAATGCGGCGGCCGTGGTGAAGTCGGACCTGGGAGGGCTCGATGGCAAGACCTACCAGGTGGGCGCCGGTGCCGTCATGGCGGTGGCCTTGCCCAAATGGGAATACAAAGGCGCCTTGAGCGTCAACGTGGCGTTCTTCGGCCGGGCCACGCCCAATGTGGTCCAACAAGACCTGAGCGACATCCAGACGGTGGTGACCAACGCCAACGACTATGCGACCAACGGCAATCCGGGCGTGGTCGCCAACGTGCTCGACAGCAATGGCAACGTGAAGGTTGGCAGCGGCAATGGCGACTACCAGTCGAGCATCAAGGTGGTGGGGGTGGCCATCACCGACATCGGGGTGTCCTTTGCCAAGGCCGTGACGGTGGGCGACACGGGCCTGCTGGTGGGCCTGACGCCCAAGATCCAGCAGGTGCGCACGGTGGCCTACACGGCCAACGTGGACAACAACGACTTCGACCTCAACAAGAACAAGAAGACCGACAACGGGTTCAACATCGACCTGGGCCTGGCCAAGACCTTCGAGCCTGATTCGGGCTACGACAACCTGCGCCTGGGCCTGGTGGTGCGCAACCTGATCCCGCACACCTACAAGACCACCGACCCGACGCAGGACGTGAAGCTGGCCCCGCAGCTGCGCGTGGGCGCGGCCTGGGTGGGCAAGTACGGCACGCTCACGTCCGACCTCGACCTGACCGCCAACAAGGTGGTGGGCACGGGCACCGAGTCCAGCCAGATCTTTGCGCTGGGTGGCGAGCTCAATGCCTGGAACGTGGCCAAGCTGCGTGCGGGCTATCGGCAGGACTTCAAGGCCAAGACCGGTGCCGCCACGGTGGGCGTGAGCCTGCTGGGCCTGCAGCTGTCTGCGGCCTACAGCAAGGACCGTGAGCTGGCGGCCATGCTGCAGTTCGGCGCCTCGTTCTGAGCCCGCACGGTCTTCACCAGGACTGTTGCCAGCTCAGGCGCAACTGCCGCGTGTGGGCCGATGCATCCAGGGCGTCGCCTGCGGCCTGCACCTGCCAGGACCCCAGGCGCGCACCCACCTGAACTGCGCGCTCGAACCACAGCCAACCCGCCTGGGCTTGCCAGCCACCGTCACCGCCCAAGGTGATCCCCGTGTAGGGCAGGGCGCTGCGCACGCCATCCATGCGGCGCCAGCGGGCTTCCAGCGTGCTGCCGCGCCGCCAGGCCCAGTTGGCGCTCACCTGGTAGCTGGCGCACGCGCGCTGCGCAAAGCCGTCGTTGCTGTTGTGCCCGTTGAGCAGGGGCTGGTAGACCAGGTTGCCTTGCGCGTCGGTCTGGGCCACTTGGGTGCTGAGGGTCTCAGACTCGTGCGGCAGTTGGCCCCAACGCAGTCGCCCCCAGTCGCTCACGCTGGCGCTCAGCAGCCAGTCGCTTGAGGCCTGCCATTGCACCTGCGCACCGCCCAGCAGCCCCCAGCCCTGGCGGTTGACGTCGCCCTGGAAGGGAAAGCGGTGCCGGTCATTGAACTGCTCGGAGCTCAAGCCCGTGCTGTAGCTGGCGCTGCCGGCATCGAAGCTGGCGGCGCCCAGGATGTCTCGCACCAGCAGACGGCGCAGCTGCAGGCCTTGCAGGCTGAACTGCCAGCGCAGGCCTTGCGCGGCCCAGCTGTCCTGCCAGCCCAGCTCCAGCCCCCAGCCGGCAAAGCCGCGCAAGCGCATGTCCACCTGCGCCTGGTAGCTTTGCGCGGGTGGGCCGTCCGCGCTCACGTCCTGCACCAGTTGCACGGCGCCACGGCTGGCCGTGAGCGTGGCCGATTGCCGCGCCAGCAGGCTCATCGTCCAATGCGCCAGCTGCACGGAGGTTCGGGCTTCGTCACGCAGGTAGATCAGGCTCTGGCCATGCCGTGCAGACAGGCCCTCCAGCCGGTTGGCCATGAGGTCGTTCAGGGGCAGGGGGTCGCTGAAGCGTTCGCTGGACACGGTGAGCGCCGCGCCGATGGGCGGCTGGCTCTGGGCCAGCGCCAGCGCTGAACAGGCACACAGGCCACAGGCCAGCCCGACCCTGCCAAGCCCGTTGGCCGGCCAGCGCGCAGATCGGCGCATCACAGCTTCCAGAGCAGCTCGACGCCGACGGTGGTGCTGCGCAGGCTGGAGGTCGGCATCTCGGCTTGGCGGCTGCCGAAAGCCATGACTTCGCTGTGTCGGCGGGAGAAGCCGTACCGCCCCCACAGACCCAGGTGGGCGATGGGCGCGATGGCCCAGCTGTAGCGGCCTTCCAGGTTGACGTCCCAGCCCTGGTTGTTGGAGAAGGTCAAGCCGGGGTAGCTGGTGTTGGTGACCTGGCGCCACAAGGGTGTGCCCACGGTCAGGCGCAGGCCACTGTGCGTGCTGCTCTCCTTGACCCGTTCGCTTTCGATGGCCACGCCCACTTCGGCCACGATCTCGCTGCTGCTCTCTTCGGTGGGCGCGGTGTCCACCTCAACCAGGTCGGACTTGGCCTGGAAGTCATAGCGCTTGAAGGACTGCGAGCGGAAGTTGATGCCGCCCACCCAGAAGATGTTGTCGCGGTTGCGCACATAGGCCAGTGCGCGGGTGTTGCTTTGGCTCAGGCTGAAGCGGTCGGTTTGCAGCAGGGTGCCGTCGCCTGCGTGCCAGTTTTCCTGGCTGATGGCCGGGGCGAAGGTGCTGAGGTTGTCCAGCGACAGCATCAGGTCGTCGTTGAAGGCGTACAGCGCGCCCGACACCAGCATGGCCGACCTGGTCTTGGCCGCCATGTTCACGTCGACGATGCTGGGCTTCTCCGAGTAGGTGGCGGTTTGCTGGGCGACGCCCAGGAAGTATGAAAAGCCGCGGCTGGGCGAGGGCCGGAATTCGGGAAGCGATTGGGCTTGTGCGGTCGCGAGACGCAAGCCCATGGTGGCGACACCGACGAGGGCCACAACACACTTGGAATGCTGCTTGTGCATGGGGGGTCCGGGTGAAAGTGAATGAGGCGGGCCACCCTGTGGGCGCCCGCCACGCAACAGGTCTCGGGTGCTTCGCTTCAGTACTGGACCGTGCCGGTGTCCAGCGAGAAGAAGTCCCCGTTGCCCAGGAAGACCTTGGGCAGGTCGCCGGTGTCGGTGTCCAGCTTGCCGCGCACCACCTTGTTCACCAGCACGTCGGCCCAGGTGTCGGCCTTGCTGCTGTCACCGGCCTGGTTGTGGCCGCTGTAGCCAAAGCTGAACGCCAGCTTGTTGGTCGGGTCGACGACCTCGGTGACCACGCGGGCGCCCGGTGTGGGGTTGGTGTCTGGCGCCTTGAAGGTGAAGGTGATGTCCCGCTTGAGGCTGTCGTCGCTGTTGTAGATGAAGTAGTCGCCAGACACCGCATCGGATGCGTTCAGCCCGAACTGGCTCGTGTCCGAGGTCAGCTTGATGGCGCCGGTCAGCGTCACGCGGATCTTGGGCTTGTTGGGCGCGCGGACAAAGCCGTCGAAGCTCAGCGTGGTCACCTCGTAGTTGGTGGCGCTGCGTGCGCCGCCAATGAAGTGGCTCTTGTCGTTCTTGCCGCTGAACGTGGCCTGGATGAAGGGCGTGCCCGCGGCCGTGGCGTTGTTGTAGACCGCACCGGTGGCGCTGTTGACCAGCACGCCGTCATTGGGCTGGCGTGCGGCGTTCACCGAGCCCTTGAACGAGGCGCTGGCGTTGTGGCTCAGCACATCGAAGCGCACCGAATCGATTCGATCGTTGACGTTGGTCAGGCCACCGTTGGTGAAGGCCATGCTGGCGTCCAGCGTGCTGCCATCGGCCAGGTAGGTGCTCAGCGTGCCGGCGAAACTGGCCTCGGCCGGGTCCACGAGCTTCTCGTTGGCGTCATAGGTCGGGTTGACCACACTGGCCTGCATGCCCGTCAGGGTGTTCCTGGCCAGGTTGGTGGTCGGGTTGCCGGTGTCATGGTCGGGTGTGAGGTGACCGGACTTGAACGTGTCTGGCAGCTCACCCTGGAGGGTGATGGACTTGACGTGGCCGAAATTGGGCGTGTACGTCACGTTGGAAACCGTGCCCGTGAAGGTGCGGGCGGTGCTCCAGGGGTCGGCAGGTGCCGTGGTGCTGGTGCGTTGAGGCGAGTACGTGGACGACGTCAGGTTCACGCCTTCCTCGTCGACAGCGTAGCGGGCGCTGAAGTTGGTCACCGCGTGTCGGCCTGGGTCCACGAGGCTGACCGCGCTGTAGCTGAAGCCCGTCAGCTTGCCGCCGGCATCCTTCACCGGGGTCAGCGTGATCGAGTGCAAGGCCAAGGTCGCCGTGTACCGGGTCTCGCCGGGTGTGGCCGTGGGCACGCCGCTGGCGTAGTCCACGTTGTAGGCCTGGTTCACATAGCAGATGACGTGATCCACCGCGTCACCTGAGGCGATGACGTTGTCGGCGGGGTCTGCCAGATAGCAGCCACGGCCTGCCGGGCTGAGCTCGTAGAGGTTGCCCAGGTCGTCGTCACGGTAGAACTTGCTCACCTCACTGGTGCCGGCCGTCTGCTGGTAGGCGGCATACAGCTCGGCGCCCAGTTGGAAGACGCTGACGGTGCGGGCCAGGTTCTCGCCGCCGAAACCCACGTTTTTCACGGCGGTTTCGAACTGGCGGGCCTCCGCGAACAAGGGCTCGCCCTGGTCCTTGTTGAACAGGGCCTTGGCGTGGTCCACCAGGTCGGTGAAGAAGTTGCGGATGTTGGTGTAAGCGCCCACATCTGCTGCGGGGGCGGGTACGCTCAGGCTGGGGTTGCTCAGCTTGTCGCTGGTGGTGCTGACCTCGGCCAGCAGTTCTGCACTGCCTTGGGCGACGTTGAGCAGGGCCGCATTGAGCGTCGCGGTGATGGTGCCGCTGTCGCCCACATAGGTGGTGCTGTTGGCGTTGCCCGAGAGCTTGTCGACGACACAGACGGTGGCGTCGGGGCTGCCTGCCGTGTAGCTGCCGCAGCCCATGGCTGCGAGCGATGACGGGCTGCTGGCGATCTGGGATGCGGCCTTGAGCATGGCCGCCAGGCGCGCTTCTGCCGGGCTGAGCGTGCTGCTCAGGGCCTGTGGCTTGACGGTGTTGAGGTCGGTGGTGCCGAAGAGGTTGTTGACCATGGCCTGGGCCTGGGCCACGTTGACCGCGCTCAGGCCTCCGGCCTTGAGGGCCGCACGGACAGCGAACTCGCTGAACAGCGTCACGTTGACGGTGTCATCGGCTGGTGTGGAGGCCACCACGGCGCGGATCTTGAACCCAGTGGGCAGGTACTGCCTGGCCCCCAGCGTTTCATCGCGGTGGTAGGAGCAGTGGCTGGCGTCAAGGTTGACGCCGGTGGCCGTGTTGTCGCAGGCCTTGGCCTTGACCTCGACGACATAGCTGCCCGAGATGGTGAATTCGGTGGTGGTGTAGCTGCCTTCCTTGCTGGGGTCGGTGTCGTCCAGGGTGCTGCCGGTGGCCAGTGGTGCGGCTTCATTGAGCGAGCCATCGCTGTTGATGGCCAGCACGCGCACATTGGCGTTGCCCAGCAGTCCCTTGGAGACGACCCCGCCCAGGCGGATTTTGTTGCCCGATCGCGTGTCAACGCTGGCCGGTTGGGCGCTGCCACCGTCGGTCTGCTTGGCGTTGCCGCCTCCGCCGCCGCCACAAGCCGTCAATGCGGCCAGCGCCGTGGCCCCCGCGAACATGCGCCAGATGCCATTTCGGCCTTGCTTGACTGTCATCACCACTCCCTCATCCCGATCAGGTTGAACAACTGCCTGAGATGGTGGGGATGGCCCGGGACGCTGTCATCATCCGGACGATTGATGCCCCCACGGTGTGGAGGCATCTGCTTGGGGGGTGCTGGGCGGTCGGGTGTCCGGTCTCACCCCTGAACGGCGCTTGTTTTCCTTGCGGCTTTCTTGGCGGCGGGCTTGCGGGTGCGGCTGCGTGGGGTTTTGGCGGCCGCGGTGCCTGCCACCGATGCATCGGGTTCGGCGGCTGGTGCGGGTGCTGGTGCGGGCTGGGGGATGGCTGCAGCCACCGGCGTTGCGGCCGCAGGCGCTTCGCCCGCCTCCACCGTGGAGGCAACGGCATCGGCCTGGGCGCGGGCGCGTCCACGCCCACCGCGGCCCTGGCTGGTGCCGCCAGCACTGCCCTTGCCGCCTCGGCTGCCTCGACCCTGGCGGGGGCTGGTGGCCGGCGTGGGTTCGCTTTCCTGTGCAGCCTGGTCGTCGGCATCGTCGGCGAGCGACGAGGGCTCTGCCACACGCCGTTCATGGTGCGCGGACGACATCGCCTGTGCCGGCGGGCCATCGTTCATCATGGGTGGCGCATCGGCCGTCGGGCGGTAGACATAGGCGCCCGACTTCTCGTCACGCCCAAAGGCCATCAGGCCCTTGGCCTGGGCCTCTTCCAGCAGGTTGCCGAAGGTGCGAAAGCCAAAGTAGTTTTCGTTGAAGCCAGGGTTGCGGCGCTTGATGGCTTCCTTGAGCACCGACGCCCAGATCTTGCCGCCGTCGCCGCGTTCGCCCATGAGGGCATCGAAGGTCTCGGAGGCGATGTCGATGGCCTTGGCGCGCCGCGCGGCCGTCTCGTCCTTGCGCTTGCGTTCTTCTTCCGGGCTGCGGCGCGGCTGCGCGGCTTCGCGGCTTTCCTTGCCGTCGCGGCCATCGTTGCTGCGGGCCTGCTGGCGGCGCTGGCTGTCGCGCACCAGGTCGTCGTAGAAGATGAACTCATCGCAGTTGGCGATCAGCAGGTCGGAGGTGGAGTTCTTCACGCCCACACCGATCACGTACTTGGCGTTTTCGCGCAGCTTGGAGACCAGCGGCGAGAAGTCGGAGTCTCCCGAGATGATGACGAAGGTGTTGACGTGGGCCTTGGTGTAGCAAAGGTCCAGGGCGTCGACCACCATGCGGATGTCGGCCGAGTTCTTGCCGGACTGGCGCACATGCGGGATCTCGATGAGCTCGAAGTTGGCCTCGTGCATGGTGGCCTTGAAGCCCTTGTAGCGTTCCCAGTCGCAATAGGCTTTCTTGACGACGATGCTGCCCTTGAGCAGCAGCTTCTCGAGCACGCGCTTGATGTCGAACTTGTCGTAGTTGGCATCGCGCACGCCCAGTGCGACGTTCTCGAAGTCGCAAAAGAGGGCCATGCTGATGTGGTCGGGGTTCTGGGCCATGTGTGGCTTTCAAAAAATGTGGGGGAGGGCGGGGCTGTATGCGATCAGAGCAGCCCGGCGTCGTGCAGGAAGGGGCTGGGGCGGTCGTGGCGCGCCAGCAGGCTGAGTTTGCGTCGGGCGCGGGTGAGGGCCACGTACAGCAGGTTGCGGGTGTCGGCCACGCTGTGGCCAACCATGAACTCGCCCCGGTTCAACCCGGGGATGATGACATGTTCGAACTCCAGGCCCTTGGCGGCCTCGATGCTGGAGATGAGCACGCAGTCTGAAGGGCGCATGGCGCCCAGGCGCAGCGACCAGCTGTTGAGCGCCCGGCACAAGGCCTGGGCACTCTCGAAGCCGGTGGCCGTCTGGGCCAGGGCGGCCAGGTTGGCGCTGAACTGCTGCACGTCCTGCGCATTGACGCGCACGCGCTGGGCCAGGGTGGGGGCGTCCAGTGCGGCCAGGAAGGCCTGGGCCCAGTCGGGGTTGGATGCGGGGCCTGACTGGGTGCCTGTGGCCGCGTCCCGCAGCACCGCCAGGGCGGCTTGCAGGCGGCGCAGCGCCACGGGGTGGGCGTTGCGCAGCACCTGGTTGTCGATGAAGCCTGTGGCCAGTTGCGGGTAGGCCGCCACCTGCTTGATGGCCGCTTCGGTGGCGCGCAGGCGGGCCAGCTGCGTGGCCTGGTCGTCGCTGGCGGGGGCCAGGGCCTCTTCGTCTGACACCGGGGGGGCGTCTTCTTCAGCGGGCAAGTCGACCAAGGCACCGGCCACCATCACCAGGGCATGCAGCGCGGCTTCACGCGTGGCCACGGGCTCGATCTGGTCGAACTGGCCGAAGGCATGGGCCATCAGGGCCCGCACGCAAAGGATCTCAGGGCGCATCAGGAAGGGCTGCAGGCCGGCGGTGCGGTAGGCCAGGCCCCGGCTGAGCATGAGGCTTTCCAGCGCCACCGACTGATGCGGCTGCCGCAGCAGCACGGCCAGGTCGCCCGGTGCCGTGCCTGTGGGCAGGCCGTCCAGGTTGGCCAGCAGGGCCAGCACCTGACGGGCCTCGTGGCCAGGGCCTTGATCGGTGTGGACGGCATACAGCCGCACGGCCGTGTCGTGTGGGCTGCGCGCCTCGTAAGGTTTGTTGGCCAGGCGAGACACGGCCTGCGCCAGCTGCGGCCCGAAGCGAAAGCTCGCGTGCAGGGGCAGGTGCTCGGCCATGCCGATGTCGGTGTCGAAGGTGTGGCCCATGAAGGCGGCGTCGGCACCCGCTTCGCCGTGGATCACCTGGTCGCGGTCGCCCACGCCGATGAAGCTGCAGCCCGGGTTGTGCGTCAGCAACTGGCCCAGCAGGGTGAACATGGCGCGGTTGCAGTCGTGCATTTCGTCGACCAGCAGCAGCTGCAGCCCCAGGTCCAGGCAAGGCGACAGGCCTTCGGCCAGCGGCGCGTTGTCGGGCTCCAGCAGCCAGCGCGCCAGGTCGTAGGTGGCGTCGTGTGGGCCGCGGAAGGCCGGGCGATCAGGGTGGCCGCCCCGGCGCTCGTGCTCGTAGCGTGTGAAGGCGCGCAGGCTGATGTAATCGCAGCCCATCTCGTCGGCCACGTCGGGGGTGAGGCTGCGTTCGCCCAACTCGGTTTGCAGCGCCAGGCGGCCCTTGAGCTTGGCGAAGGTGGCCAGCAGGCCTTCCACATTGCCATCGTCGGCATCGGCCAGGCTGAAGGCATCGCGGTGGCGGTCGTCGGGGTTGTCCAGCACGCGCTGCAGGGCGCTCAGCACATGGGGCTTGAGCGCTTCTGGTGTGCGCAGCTGGCGCACGCCCGGGCCTTCGGCTGCAGAGAGGCGCTGCGTGCAGAACTGGGCAAAGGTTTGCACGTGCAGGCTGCGGCGGGTGGCGGTGTCCAGGCCGGCGCGGGCCATGGCGGTGCCAAAGGCCTGCACGGCGGCATCCGTATACGTGAGCACCTGGATGCGGCCAGGCGCCACGCCCTCGACCAGGGCCTGACCCAGGCGCAACACCAGCGACGTGGTCTTGGCGGCGCCCGCATTGGCCTGCACGATGACGCGCGGGTGCCGGGCGAACTGGATGGCGCGCTGCTCAGGGGTGGGCTGGATGCCCCGGGGCTCAAAAGGGGCCATGGCCTTCAGTCTTCTCGCTCGTCGTCGTCGGCATGGGCAGGCGGCAGGCGGCGGTCATGGGTGCGTTCAACGTCGTCACCATCCTCGTCATCGGGTGCCACGTCCGCGTCATCTGCTTCGTCGCCCTCGTCCTCCTCGCCGCCGGCGTCCTCCAGCCGTGCCTGGCGGCTGCCGTGCCGGGCCGCTGCCTTCGCGGCCTTCTCAGCGGCCTTGCGGGCCTCTTCAGCCTCGGCAGCGGCCAGCCAGGCCACATACGCTTCTGGCGATTCGAGGGTGATGCGGCCCAGCACCGCGCTGCGGTAGTCGTTGAGCAAGATCTCGGCGGCCTTTTGCAGGTTGACCCGGCCACCCGACATCACCGCGCCGCGCGCCTTGCCGATGCGGGTCAGCAAGGCCTCGTCGTCCAGGCCAGGCAATGCATCGACGTCGGCCAGCTTGTAGCGTTTGCCCAGCAAGGCGGCATACGGCCCCTTGAGGCTGCCCAGCAGGGCCATGGCGGTTTCTTCTTCGTCGTAGGCGTTGCGGCCCACTGCACCACTGGCCGCCAGGTGGTAGCCGCTTTGCTCGACGATGATCTTGGGCCAGAGCATGCCCGGCGTGTCGAAGAGGTAGAAGTCATTGGCCAGCAGGATGCGCTGTTCCACCCGCGTGATGCCGGCCTCGTCGCCCGTCTTGGCGGCCTTGCGGCCCACCAGGGTGTTGAGCAGGGTGGACTTGCCCACGTTGGGCACGCCGCAGATCAGCACGCGCAGCGGCTTGTCCATGCCGCCACGGCGGGGTGCCAGCTCGCGGCAGGCTTTGATCAGGCGCTGGGCGGGCGCGGTTTCGCTGGCGTCCAGGCCGATGGCGCGGGTGTCGGGCAGGGCGTTGTACCAGGCCAGCCAGGCGGCGGTGAGGGCCGGGTCGGCGACGTCCTGCTTGTTGAGGATCTTCAACTTGGGCCGCGTGCCGGTGAGCTGGGCCAGCATGGGGTTGGCGCTGGAGCCGGGCAGGCGCGCATCCAGGAGCTCGATGACCACATCGATGTCCTTCATGCGCTCGGAAATGGCCTTCTTGGTCACGTGCATGTGACCGGGGAACCACTGGATGCCCATCCGTCTCGTCTCTCTGCCAAAAGCGCTATTGTCCGCCAGGGGCGAAGCGAGGGGCAATTGGGCCATCTTGAGCCACCAGATGTGGCCATTTCCCGTGCGCTGCTCCGGTGACAATGCGAGCGCAACGGTGCAGGAGCGAGCATGAGGTCGTGGACGGTGAATGGGCGCATGGTGCGCCTGGCCCTGGCGGTGGGCGTGGGCTTGGGTGGCGTGGGTGTTCGGCCCGCCGCCGCGGTGGAGCTGCCCAAGTGGGAGTTCGGCCTGGGCGCAGGCCTCGTGTCGGTGCCTGACTACCGTGGCTCGGATGAGCGTCGGCGCTTTGTGGTGCCCACGCCTTATCTGGTCTACCGAGGCGACACCGTCAAGGCCGACCGCGAAGGCACGCGCGCCCAGCTGTTTGGCAGTGGCGACGTCCACCTGGACATCTACCTGGGTGGCAGCCTGCCTGTGTCCAGCAGCCGCAACCAGGCCCGCGCGGGCATGCCCGGCCTCAAAGGCGGGCTGGACGTCGGCCCGGCCCTGGACGTGCGCCTGTCCGAGACCGCAGACCAGCGCGTGCTGGTGAAGCTGCGCGTGCCCCTGAGCTACGGTTTCACGCTGGCCAAGCCGCGTCAGGGCCTGGGCTGGCAGACCAGCCCCACGCTCAACATCTACACCCGCGATGCCTTCGGCCTGCCGGGCTGGGGCGCCAATGTGCAGACCGGCCCGGTGTTTGCCACCCGTCAGCGCAATGCCGTTTACTACGACGTGCCCGACGCCTATGCCACCGACACCCGCCCGGCCTACCGCAGCAGCGGTGGCTACGCCGGCTGGCAGGTGGGCCTGAGCTTCAGCAAGCGCTTTGAACGCGTCTGGGTGGGCACCTTTGCCCGCTACGACAACCTGGCCCGCACGGCCTTCAACGACAGCCCGCTGCTGCGCACGCGCCAATACCTGGTGGGTGGCGTGGCCCTGATCTGGGTGCTGGGCGAGTCGTCCGAACGCGTCAACGTCGATTAAGCTCCCAGGCCTGTACAGGTCTCAATCGGGAGGGCCAAGGTGGCCGGATCAAGTCTGCTGGTGTTGCTCGACGACATCTCTCTGGTGCTGGATGACGTCGCGGCCATGTCCAAG
>CANBQJ010000055.1 GCA_947371645.1 Burkholderiales bacterium
GACTTCCCCGGCAACGTGCGCCAGCTGGAAAACATCTGCCACTGGCTGACGGTGATGGCGCCGGCCCAGGTCATCGAGACCAAGGACCTGCCACCTGAACTGCTGGGTAACCAGCCTGCGCATGGCATGGGCAGCTACCTGGGCCTGGACCCGTTGAGCAGCACGCCTTCGCTGGGGGCCATGCCGCCTTCCGGCCATGAGCTGGAGCGCAGGCCCGAGCCGGCCTGGACGGGCGCGCCGGTCAACGGTGGCGTCGTGCCCGCTGCGCCGGCGGCACCAGTGGCCTGGGATGCCACGCCAGTGTCCTCGCCAGACCCGGTCTGGGTGCCGCCCACGGGCGCCGCACACCTGGCTGCGCCAATGGGCGGTGCAGAGCCAACGCCTGGCTCACTGGGTTCGGCCCTGGGCTTGCCTGCGGGCGCCGACGGCGTCGCGCCGGCCACCCCCAGTGCCCCGTCCTGGCTCAAGGACCTGGAGCGTGACGCCCGTGCCCGTCTGGAGTCTGGTCAGCCAGAGGTCTGGGATGTGCTCACCCGGATGTTCGAAGCCAGCCTGATCCACACCGCCCTGGAACTCACGCGTGGGCGCCGCATCGAGGCCGCGCAAAAGCTCGGCATCGGCCGCAACACCATCACGCGCAAGATCCAGGAACTGGGCATCGACGACTGAGGCGCCGGTCAGGCAGGCTCAGGTCTGCATCTGGCTGACGGCCTTGCGAAAGCGCATCAGCGCGCCGGTGAAAAACGCGGCGCCAATGAGGGCGATGGCGGCGAACTGCGGCCACACGATGCTCAGGTCGGCCCCTCGGTACAAGATGGCCTGGGCGAAGCTGACGAAGTGGGTGGTGGGCGCCGCCTGCATGATGGTGCGCACGATGGGCGGCATGCTTTCTTGCGGCGTCATGCCACCCGAGAGCATCTGCAGGGGCAGCAGCACCAGGATCATCAGCAGGCCCAACTGCGGCATCGAGCGCGCCACCGTGCCCAGGTAGATGCCCATGGAGGTGGTGGCAAACAGGTGCAGCGCACAGCCCAGCAAGAAGAGGCCCAGCGAACCGGAGGCGGGCATGCCCAGCACGCCGCGCAGCACCCAGAACATGGCCAGGGCGGTGGCCAGCAGCACCACAGCGCCCATGGCCCAGACCTTGGCCAGCATGATCTCCGAGGGCTTGAGCGGCAGCACCAGCAGGTGTTCGATGGTGCCGTGCTCGCGTTCGCGGATCAGGGCGGCGCCGGTGAGGATGATGGACAGCATGGTCACGTTGTTGATGAGCTCCATCACGCCCATGAACCAGGTGTTGTCCATGCCGGGGTTGAAGCGCATGCGCAGCGCCAGGTCGGGGTTGGGTGTTGGGGTGCTGCCGTCGCGCAGGGCAAAGGCCGCGACTTCGCCCTGGACGATGCTCTGGATGTAGCCCGTGCCCACGAAGGCCTGGCTCATCTGCGTGGCGTCCACATTGAGCTGGATGACGGGGCTGCGGCGGCCCAGCACGTCTTGCTGGAAGTCCGGGGGGATGTCCATCACGAAGGTGTAGAGGCCGGCGTCCATGCCCTTGTCGACCTCGTTGAGGCGGATGGCCCGGGGCGTCATGAAGGTGGGTGGGTAGAAGGCCGTGACGATGCGCTGCGACAGCGGCGACTGGTCTTCATCGACCACGGCCAGCGGCGCGCGGTGCAGGCGGTCGGGGGCGCTTTTGGCGGCGGTGTAGAGCGCACCCGAGAAGGCCCAGACCACGAAGAGCAGCAGCAGGCGGTCGCGCCACAGGCTGCGCAACTCCTTGATGCCCAGGTACCAGATGTGGCTGAGGCTGTCTTTCATGTGCCGCTCAGGTGTCTTGCTTGCGCAGCAGCATGGCGCTCAGTGCGGTCAGCACCGGAATGGCCAGGGCCAGTGGCACGAAGTTGGGCCACAGCTCGGCCAGGCCCAGCGCCTTGCCATAGGTGCCCCGGCTGATCAGCACGAAGGGGCCGGTGGGGTAAATGTGGCCGATCACGGCCCCCACGCCTTCCAGCGATGAGACCGGGTTGATGATCCCGGAGAACTGGATGGCCGGCAGCATGGTGGCCAGCGAGGTGCCGAAGATGGCGGCGATCTGGCTGCCGGTGAAGGTCGACATCAGCAGGCCCAGCCCGGTGGAGGCGGTGACATAGAGCAGGGCGCCGAAAGCCTGTGCCAGCAGGCTGCCTTTGAGGGGCACGCCAAAGGCGGTGACGGCCATCAGCGTCATCAGTGCATAGCTGACCATGGCCGTGCCGATGTAGGGCAGTTGCTTGCCCAGCAGGAATTCCAGCCGCGTGACCGGGGTGACGTAGAGGTTGACGATGGAGCCCAGCTCTTTTTCGCGCACCACACCCAGGGCCGTGAGCATGGCCGGGATGAAGATCAGCAGGATGGGGATGACGGCGGGCACCATGGCGTTGATGCTTTTGACATCGGGGTTGTAGCGGTAACGCACTTCAACAGTGGCCAGGGCAGGGGCGGTCTGGCCTGACTTGCTGGCCCGGTCGGCCAGGTAGCTGGCGTGCAGGCCCTGCACGTAGCCGGCCACGGTTTCGGCGCGCTGGGGCATGGCACCGTCCACCCAGGCACCGATGCTCACGGGGCGGCCGCGGGCCAGGTCGGCAGAGAAGTCGGGCGGGATCTCAATGGCCAGGCTCAGCTCGCCGGTGCGCATGCGGCGGTCCAGGTCGGCGTCGCTTTGCAAGGGTGCCTGCTGCAGGAAGTAGGGCGAGCCCGAGAGGTGCAGGGTGTAGTCGTGGCTGGCGGCGCTCTGGTCGCGGTCGAGCACGGCAAAGCGCAGGTCCTGCACGTCCATGCTGATGCCGTAGCCCATGATGATCATCAGCAAGGCGGTGCCCAGCAGGGCCAGCGTCAGGCGGATGGGGTCGCGGCGCAGCTCCAGCGATTCGCGGTGGGCGTAGCTCCACAGGCGGGCCAGGCTGAAGCGACGCACCCGTGGCGGCCGTACTGAAAGCGGTGGCTGGACGGGCGCTTCTGCGGCAGCTTTGTCTGCGGGCGAGATGCCTTGGGCCTGGCTGAGCAAGGCCACGAAGGTGTCTTCCAGGTTGGCCTGGCCATAGCGGGCCACCAGGGCCTGGGGCGCATCGCTGGCCAGCACCTTCCCCGCGTGCATCAGCGAGATGCGGTCGCAGCGCTGCGCCTCGTTCATGAAGTGGGTGGAGATGAACAGGGTGACGCCGTCTTCGCGCGACAGGCGGATCATCAGCTCCCAGAACTGGTCGCGGGCGATGGGGTCGACGCCTGAGGTCGGCTCGTCCAGGATCAGCATGTCGGGCCCGTGCACCACGGCCACGGCCAGCGACAGGCGCTGGCGCACGCCCAGGGGCAGCTTGTCGGGCAGATCGTCGGCCACGGCTTCCAGCCCGAAGCGCTGCAGCATCTCCTGGATGCGGGCGTCGATGCGCTCGGCCGGCACCTGGAAGAGGCGGGCGTGCAGCACCAGGTTCTGGCGCACCGTCAGCTCGCCGTACAAGGAGAAGCCCTGCGACATGTAGCCCACACGGCGCCTCACGGCCAGGTCGTGCGCGTTCACGGGCTGGCCAAAGAGCGAGGCCTCGCCTTCGGTGGCCGGCAGCAGCCCGGTCAGCATCTTCATGGTCGTGGTCTTGCCGCAACCGTTGGAGCCCAGGAAGCCGAAGATCTCGCCACGGTGGATGGCCAGGTCGACGTGGTCCACGGCGGTGAAGTCGCCAAAGCGGCAGGTCAGTCCGTGGGCCTCGATGGCGATGTCGTCCTGGCCATCTTTGGCGATGGGGCGGGGCGGCACGATCAGTTCATGGTGGCCCTGGCGACGGCCTTCGGGCAGCAAGGCGATGAAGGCCGCTTCCAGGGTGTCACAGCCGGTGCGGGTGCGGATCTCGGCGGGGCTGCCTTCGGCCAGCACGCGGCCGGCGTCCATGGCCACCAGGTGGTCAAAGCGCTCGGCTTCTTCCATGTAGGCCGTGGCCACCAGCACGCTCATGCCCGGGCGCCGGCCACGGATGCGGCCGATCAGCTCCCAGAACTGGCGGCGCGAGAGCGGGTCCACACCGGTGGTGGGCTCGTCCAGCACCAGCAGGTCGGGGTCGTGGATGAGGGCGCAGCACAAACCCAGCTTCTGCTTCATGCCGCCGGAGAGCTTGCCGGCGGGGCGGTCGGCGAAGTCGGCCAGGCCGGTGCTGTGCAGCAGCTCGTCGATGCGAGCCTGGCGCTCTGCTTCGCCGTGCCCGAAGAGGCGGGCGAAGAAGTCGATGTTCTCGTACACCGACAGCGTCGCGTAAAGGTTGCGCCCCAGCCCCTGCGGCATGTAGGCGATGCGGGGGCAAACCTCGCGGCGGTGGGCCGCACTGGCCATGTCACCGCCGAGCACCTCGATGTGGCCTTGCTGAATGCGCCTGGCCCCGGCGATCAGGGCCAGCAGGGTGGACTTGCCGACGCCGTCCGGCCCGATGAGGGCGACCATGCGGCCGGCCGGCAAGGACAGCGTGACGTCGTCGAGTGCGCTGACCCGCTTGTAGCGGTGCACGACCGCCGACAAGCGCGCCACGGTGTCCGTGTTCATCTGGGGCCCGTGGCGGCCGAGGCGGCAGCTGAAGGCGGCAGCGCAGTGGCCGACGCCGTGGCCGCTGTGGAGGCAGGGGCGCTGGCGGGTGGCAGGCGGATGGCCAGCTTGTCGGGCCAGGGCACGTCGGCGTTGACGCGCACATAGGCCATGCCCGGCAGGCCGGTCTTGACGTGGTCACGGTACTGCGCCAGCAACTCGGGTGCGATGCGCGCGCGCACCTTGAAGACCATCTTCTGGCGCTCGACCTGGGTTTCCACGGTCTTGGGCGTGAACTGCGCGACGCTGGCCACATAAGACACCTGCGCCGGGATGACGTACTGCGCGGCGGCATCCAGCACCAGGCGGGTTTCGGCGCCCATGGCCAGGCGGCCCACGGCCACCTCGGGCAGAAAGAAGGTCATCTGCACGTCGCTGAGGTCGGCCAGGGCCAGCACGCGTCCACCGGCGCCCAGCACTTCACCGGCCTGGGCGGCCAGCACCTGCACGCGGCCGTCGCGCGGGGCGCGCAGCACGGTGTCATTGCGGTCGGCTTGCACACGGTCCAGCGCCGCCTTCGCGGCCGCCACGGCAGAGTCGGCCTCCACCACCTGCGACTGCGTGGCCGTGATCGCCGTGCGGGCCTCTGCCACCTGCGATTGCGCCGCGCTGTGCCCCGCCTTGGCGCTTTGCACCTGGGCCTGCACTTCATCCAGCTTTTGCGGCGACAGGAAGCCCTTGTTCACCAGCTCTTGTGTGCGCTGCAACTGCTTTTGCGCCAGGTTGAGCTCGGCCTCGCGCTGGCGCACCACGGCCTGTGCGGTGGACACGGCCTGCTCGCGCTGCGCCAGCATCGCGTCTGCCGTGAGGCGGGCATTGCGGGCCTGGGTCAGTTGCGCGCTGGCGCGCTGGATGTCGGCATCCAGCATGGCGGTGTCCATCGTGGCCAGCACCTGACCGGCATGGACGTCATCGCCTTCATGCACCAGCAGGGTCTGGAGCCGGCCCCCGGCACGGGTGGCGATGTCGACCTCTGTGGCTTCAATGCGGCCATTGCCGCTGGCGATGCCCTCAGGCAGCCCGGCGGGCTTGAGGCGGTGCCAGACCAGCCAGCCGCCCCCCGCCAACAGGGCAGCGATCAGCCACAGCAGCCAGGGGCGGCGCTGCCAGACAGAGAGAGAGGGGGCGGACATGCGTCATGTTTCTTGATCTGCGATGGGATTTTTTAACACGCAGGACCACCGATGGAAATGACCTGGCTCAAGTCCAGCGTGATGCCACGTGAGGCCTTCAGTCCAGCGTCTGCTGGTAGCGCGCCATCGACAAGCCCCCCACCACCGCGATGAACAGCAGCATGGGCCAGAACTCGTGGCCCACCTCGGCCAGGGTCGAGCCCTTGAGCATCACCCCGCGCACGATGCGCAAGAAGTGGGTGCAAGGCAGCATCTCGGCGATCCATTGCGCCCAGGTCGGCATGCCCCGAAACGGGAACATGAAGCCGGTGATCATGATGTTGGGCAGCAGGAAGAAGATGGTCATCTGCAGGGCCTGCAGCTGCGTGCGTGCCACGGTCGAAAACAAGAAGCCCACGGCCAGCGTGGCCACGATGAACACCAGCACCGCCACCGTGAGCAGCAGGTGGCTGCCGAACATGGGCACGTCAAACAGCACGCGGGCCGCCGCGTAGATCATCAGCACCTGCAGGTAGCCGATCAGCACATAGGGCAAGATCTTGCCGATCATCACCTCCAGCGGCTTGACCGGCGTGGCCAGCAGGTTTTCCAGCGTGCCGCGTTCGCGCTCGCGGGTCATGGCCATGGCCGTCATCATCACCAGGGTCATGACCAGGATGATGCCCATCAGCCCGGGCACGACGTTGTAGGCGGTGATGCCCTCGGGGTTGTAGCGCTTGTGGATGCGGAACTCAAACGGCGTGGGGCTGGCGCGCAGTTTGGCCAGCGGGCCTTGCAGCTCCATGCGCAGGGCGCTGCTGGTCAGCTGGTTGAGCGTGGCCACGGCGCCACCCGATGTGGACGGGTCGCTGGCGTCGCCATAGATGCCCACCACCGGGCGTTCGCCGCGCACCAGCCGGCGGCTGAAGTCCGAAGGGATGACCACGGCAAACTGGGCTTGCCCCAGGCTCAGCATGTGTTCGGCATCGGCCTCGCTGGCCACTTCGGTGACGTCGAAGTAGCCGGTGTTCTCGATGGCGCGCACCAGGCTGCGGCTCATGGGGCTGTTGTCCAGCGCGGCCACCACGGTGGGCAGGTGCTTGGGGTCGCCGTTGATGGCGTAGCCAAACAGGATCAGCTGCACCAGGGGGATGGCCACCAGCATGGCCAGGGTCAGGTGGTCGCGCTTGAGCTGCAGGAACTCCTTGCGCAAGACCGACAGGATGCGCTGCAAGGACAGCGCCTTATCGGAAATTGTCTTGGGCATGGCGACTGAGGTGGATGAAGACGTCTTCCAGGCCCGTGGGCACGGCCTGCACGCGCCAGGGGTGGTCCGGCTGTTGATTCAGCAACCATTCGGCAAAGTCGTGCCGACATGCCGAGCTGACGTGGATGACGCTGCCAAAGGGCACGGCCAGCCAGTCTTCGGTGTGCGCGGTGAGGCCGATGATGCGGTCCAGTTGCGGGCCCTGCACCGACCAGGTCTTCAGGCCCGACTGGGCGATCACCTCGTCCATGGTGCCGGCGGTCAGCAGCTTGCCGTAGGACACATAGGCCAGGCGGTGGCAACGTTCGGCCTCGTCCATGTAGTGGGTGCTCACCAGCACAGTGAGGCCTTCGGCAGCCAGCAGGTGGATCTGGTGCCAGAAGTCGCGGCGGGCCTTCGGGTCCACGCCGGCGGTGGGCTCGTCCAGCAGCAGCAACTCGGGCTCGTGCAGCAGGCAGGCGGCCAGGGCCAGGCGCTGCTTCCAGCCGCCGGACAGTGAACCCGCCAGCTGCTGGCGGCGCTCACTCAGGCCCAGGCGGGCCAGGGTGTCTTGCACCAGTTGGCGGCTGTTGGCCATGTCATAGACCTGGGCGATGAACTGCAGGTTCTCCTCGATCGACAGGTCTTCATACAGGCCGAATTTCTGCGTCATGTAGCCCGTGCGCAGCTTGATCTGGCGCGACTGGGTGTGGATGTCAAAGCCCAGGCAATGGCCCGTGCCCGCAGAGGGCTGCAGCAGCCCGCACAGCATGCGGATGGTGGTGGTCTTGCCGCTGCCATTGGGCCCGAGGAAGCCGCAGATCTCGCCGCGGCGCACGCGGATGTCGATGCCGTCGACCACGGTGCGGCCATCGAAGACCTTGCTCAGGCCTTGCACGTCGATGGCGTAGCCGGCCGCGCCTGCGCTCATGATGCCCAGCGCACGGTCAGCGGCTGGCCGGGCTTGAGGGATTTCTGCAAGGGGCCTTCGGGTGTGGCCTCGATCAGGTAGACCAGCTTGCCGCGGCTCTCGTTGCTGTAGATGACGGGCGGCGTGAACTCGGCCTGGGGCGACACGTAGTGCACGCGGGCCTGGCCGGTGGGGCACTGATCGCAAAACACCTGGACCTGCTGGCCGACCTTGGCGTGGGCCAGCTCGGCCTGTGGCACGAAGAAGCGCACCTTCACGCCCTGGTCTGGCAGCAGCACCACCACGGGCTGGCCGGGCACCACCCATTCGCCTTTGCGGTAGAGCACATCGAAGACGGTGGCCGCCAGCGGGGCCGTGCGGCTCTTTTGCGAGGTGGCCCATTCCTGCTGCGACAGCTGGGCGCTGGCAGCCTGCACATCGGCTTTGGCCGCCGAGATGGTGTCAGGCCGGGCGGCCGCGCGGGCCAGGGCCAGCTGAGCGTCCAGCTCTTTCACGCGGGCCTTGTCGCGCGTGCGGGCGGCTTCCAGTTCGTCCATCTGTGCAGCCGACACATAGCCCTGCTTGATCAGCTCGCGTTGCCGCTGCAATTGCGAATCCGACATCGTGTAGGCGGCCTTGGCCTGCGTCAGCTGGGCCTTGATGGCGCGGATTTCTTCCTTGCGCCGGCCTTTGCTCACGTCCGCCAGCTGGGCTTGCGCACGGCTGTGCTGGGCCATGGCGGCGTCTCGTCCGAACGTTTCAAAAGCGGCATCCAACTGAAACAGCGGGGCACCTGTGATGACATGGTCGCCGCGTTGCACCGGCAGCTGCTGGAGCACGCCTCCGCCTGAGGCGGCCAGGTAGACCAGATCGGCTTCGGCATAGCCTGAGAACTGCGCAGGCTCATCGTTCTGGCAGCCGGCCAGCGTGACCAGACACAAGGCCAGCGCAACCGGCATCCAGGGCGCCTTGCGCATCTGGGGCAACAGGGGCATGGGGTACTCCTCACCAATTTGTCGTCAAGCGGCCCACAGGCTTGCCGTGCGCCCATTTTCCGCTTGCGAGCCCACGTTATACGTTGGAAAAAGCCCAACTGCGCTGGCCGCGTACAGGCGTGTCGCCTTCTCGCCGCGCCAGGGCTTGGGCCGGCGTGGCCGCGCCATCCGCTGGCGCATACAGAATCTTTACATCGCCCTTCTACACTGGCGGCCAAATATCCGATTTCACCTTTTGCTGGGGATCAAGGCATGCTGAATATGGCGATGGTCAGGGCGGGGCGCCAGAGGGCGTGGCCCGTTGGGCGTGGGGCTTCGGCGCTGAGGGCGGGCTTGCTGGGCGCCTGCCTGGCGTTGACGGCCTGGTCCGCGCCGGTGTGCGCGGCTGGTGCCAAAGCGGCCTCGCCTGCACCGGTCGGCGCCCGGGCGCCGCAGCCGGTGCACGCCGTGGAGGGCATCAGCGAATACCGCCTGCCCAACGGCCTGCAGGTGCTGTTGATCCCCGACGCGTCCAAGCCCACCACCACGGTCAACGTCACCTACCGCGTGGGCTCTCGCTTCGAGAACTACGGCGAGACCGGCATGGCCCACCTGCTGGAACACCTCATGTTCAAGGGCACGCCCCGCAACCCGCAGGTCTGGGCAGACTTCAACAAGCGTGGCTTCAGCGCCAACGGCAGCACCTGGTACGACCGGACCAACTACTTCGCCAGCTTTGCCGCCAACGAAGACAACCTGCGCTGGTACCTGGCCTGGCAGGCCGACGCCATGGTCAACAGCTTCATCGCCCGCAAGGATCTCGACAGCGAGATGACCGTGGTGCGCAACGAGATGGAGATGGGCGAAAACGACGCCGGCCGCATCCTCATGGAAAAGACGCTGTCGGCCATGTACCAATGGCACAACTACGGCAAGTCAACCATTGGCGCGCGCACCGACGTCGAAGGCGTGGACATCGCCCGCCTGCAGGCCTTCTACAGGCGCTACTACCAGCCCGACAACGCCACCCTGATCGTCTCCGGCAAGTTCGATGTGGCCAAGGTGCTGCAATGGGTGCAGGCCTCGTTCGGGCCCATCCCCAGGCCCTCGCGCAAGCTGGAGCAGCCCTACACCCTGGACCCGGTGCAAGACGGTGAACGCGCCGTCACCATCCGCCGGGTGGGGGGTGTCCCACAGGTCTATGCCGCATACCACGTGATGCCTGGCGCTGCGCCCGATTTTGCGGCGGTGGAACTGCTGCCCTTGATCATGGCGGACACGCCTTCCGGTCGCCTGCACAAGGCGCTGGTCGAGGGGCAGCAGGCCGCTGGCGTCTTTGGCTTCTCCGAAGGCCTGGCCGACCCTGGCTTCATCTTGTTTGGCGCGCAGCTGTCGCCCCAGCAAGACCTGGCCCAAACTTCGCAGAACCTGCTCAAGGTGCTGGAAGCCGTGAAACAGGAGCCCATCAATGCCGCTGAAGTGGAGCGCGCCCGCGCCAAATGGCTCAAGAGCTGGGACGCGCACTTCTCAGACCCGCAGCGGGTCGGTGTGGCCTTGTCAGAGGCCGTCGCCCAAGGTGACTGGCGGCTGTTTTTCCTGACACGGGACCGCGTGAAGGCCATCCAGGCTGCCGATGTGCAACGTGTGGCGGCGCAGGTGCTGCTGACGGCCAACCGCACACTGGGACAGTACGTGCCCACACCGGCGCCCGAGCGCGCGCAGGCACCCGCCCGCGTGGACGTGGCCGCTCAGCTCAAGGACTTCAAAGGCCAGGCCGCGCAAGCCTCTGCCGAGACCTTCGATGCCAGCCCGGCCAACATCGATGCCCGCACCCACCGCTTCGAGTTGCCCTCCGGCCTGAAGGCTGCCGTGCTGTCCAAATCCACGCGGGGACAGGCCATCAAGGCCACGCTGACCTTGCGCTTTGGCACCGCCGAAACGCTGGCTGGCTGGGGTGAAGCACCTTCGGCCCTGGCCGCCTTGCTCGACAAAGGCACTGGCGACCTGGACCGCCAGGCCTTCGAAGACAAGCTCGACGCCCTGCAGTCCGAAGTGGGTTTCAGTGGCGCACCAGGCCAGCTGACGGTGAGCATGTCGTCCAAACGCGACCAGTTTCCCGAGTTGATCCGCCTGGTCGGTCGCGTGTTGCGCCAGCCCGGTTTGCCGGCAGCCGCGCTGGAAGAGGTGCGTCAACAAGCCCTCGCCAACCTGGCCGAAACCAGCAAGGAGCCTGAATCGGTGCTGGACAACGCCCTGGCCCGCCACGACAACCCTTATGCCCGTGGCGACGTGCGCTACGCCCGCACCTTCGACGAGCAGGAGGCCGACTGGAAGGCCGTGTCGCTGGACAAGGTGAAGGCCTATCACCAGCGTTTCATCTCCAGCGCCCATGGCGAATTTGGTGCCGTGGGTGAGCTGGACGAGGCCGCGGTGAAGCAGGCCCTGAACGATGCCTTGGGCGACTGGCGCGGGGCCGAGCCCTATGCCCGCGTGCCCGACCCGCTGTTGCCTGCGACGCCCAAGCGTTTCGTGCTGCAAACGCCCGACAAGCAAAATGCCACCTTCAACGCGCGGCTGTCTTTGCCCCTGACCGACCAGGACCCGGACTACGCCGCCTTCATGCTGGCCAACCACCTGTTGGGGTCTGGCGGGGATTCCCGCCTGTGGAACCGCATCCGCGAAAAGGAAGGCCTGTCGTACAGCGTCTACAGCGTCGTGCAGTGGAATTCGATCGAGCCCAATTCCGAATGGTCTGCAGCGGCCATCTTTGCACCGCAAAACCGCGACAAGGTGGAGCAGGCCTTCAAGGAAGAGCTGGCTCGTGCCTTGAAAGATGGTTTCACGCAGGCGGAGTTTGAATCCGGGCGCAAGGGCTTGCTGAACTTCCGCCGCTTGGGTCGTGCGCAGGATGGCCGCCTGGCCGGCGCGCTGGCCGGTAACCTCTACCTGAACCGCAGTTTTGCCATTGCCGCCAGGACCGATGCCGCATTGGAATCCCTGACGCTGGAACAGGTCAATGCGGCCTTGCGCCGTCACCTCAAACCAGACAGCCTGGTCACAGGCGTGGCGGGTGATTTCAACGCACCCGCTGCCGTTGAAACCGGCAAGGGCAAAGCGGCTGTCAAGCCCTGAGCGCCTCAGCCCCTGGATACCGCCTCAGCACGGGGTGGGGCAGGGGGCAAAGGGGGGGCAGAAAACACAAAGGCCGGTCATGAACCGGCCTTTCTCTGTACCTGGCGGGTAATGTTCAAATTACCCCTCAGTTTGCATGCACGTCAAATTCAGATCGTGAAATCTTCCAGCTTCTTGCCCGTGGCGATGGCCGCTTGAACCCACTTGGGTTGCAGGCCGCGGCCCGTCCAGGTTTCGCCGGTGTCCTTGTTGCGGTATTTGGGAGCAACCTTGCCCTTGACGCCGCCAGCTGCACCCTTGCCAGCCTTCAGGCCCAGATCGGCCACGGTCAAATCGTGCTCGGCCAGCAGATTCTTGATCTGGGTGATCACGCCAGCGCGCTCGGCCTTGCGGGCTTCCTGCAATTGCTTGTCGAGGTCGGCAGTTTGCTTGGCGAGTGCGGCTTTCTGTGCCAGAAGGTCTTGGTAGCTGCTCATGTGATTTCCTTGTTCGCCTGATGATCAGGAGTTGTTGCTTTTGCAATGTGACGTTGGCCGTTTGATCGCGTTTGGTCTTGTCAGATCGCGCATGCCCCGATCAAGCAGGGGCTTTAAATGCGCAGCGAAGTTCAAACTGTCCTAACGGGGGCAATTCTAAACACAATTGAATGGCGCTTGCAAATCAATATGCGAGACAAAGCGCAAGCGCTTTCAAATGCAGCAATTTGTATGTCCCGCATGGGTGATCACCCCCATGAAGCCGGGATACGCTGCAAATTGCACGAATTCCATGACACGCACCGTTGAGCAAAGTCATTTGGTGCTGGGGGACGGGCGATCGGCTTCCTTGCGAACCGCTTCGCCCAATTGCGCCACCGCCAGCGCGTAGTAGCTTGATTGGTTGTAGCGCGTGATGGCGTAGAAATTGGGCGTGCCCGCCACGTAAACCGGGGGGTTATCTCCGTTTTGCAGCGCAACCAAGGCCAGCTTTCCTTCAAATCGCTGGCCTTGCACCGACAGGAGGTTTGCGCCCGCGTCTCGCAACTCATCGGCCGTGAAGCTGGGCAGGATGTCGGGGGTCAGCAGTTTTTTCAGTTCATCCGGGTCACTTGGCGGCGTGATGTCGAAGTAACTCGGTGCGCCCTGCACCCAACCCTGCTCCGCCAGGTAATGGGCAACGCTGCCTATGGCGTCGTCGGCGCTGCGCTGCAGGTCAATGCGGCCATCCTTGTCGTAGTCCACTGCATAGCGTCGGATGGACGAGGGCATGAACTGTGGCATGCCGATGGCGCCGGCATAAGAGGCCATCACGCTCTCCGGGTCCAGCTGTGTGTCCTGGCACCATTTCAAGAGGTGGCCCAGTTCAGCCTTGAAAAAGTCGCTGCGGTCACTGCGACCACGTGGGAAGTCCAGGCTCAGCGTGGTCAGTGCATCGAGCGCCCGGAAACTGCCCATCTGGCGGCTGTAAATGGTCTCCACACCCAGCACGCCGACGATGACGGCAGCGGGTACGCCGTATTCCTGCTCGGCACGCGCCAAGGTTTCGCGGTGCTCTCGCCAGAATTGCAGGCCAGCGCGAATGCGAATGGGCTCCACAAAGCGCGCGCGGTATGCCGTCCAGTTTTTGGCCGTGCCCGCGGGCGGAGGCATGATGAAGCGGGTCACGCTTTCCTTGTAGCGCGCACGAGAAATCACCTGCCAGGCCCATTCGGGGTTCAGCTGGTGCGTGATGGCAAGCTCGGTTGCCAATTGGCGGGCATCTTGCCGATGCGCATAGCTGTCGGGGCTGGGGTTTGCCGGCAGGGTTTGCACCTCGGTTTGTCTGGGTGCAATGCCTTGTGTCTGGACCTCATCCTTGGTGGCATCAAGGGCGGATTCTTCGGGGGCTGTCGGTGTCGAAGCGGCCAACGCTGGCGCCTGCGCCACGGGGTCGGTGCGCGCGGGCGTTTGCGCGCAGCCCACCAGGGCCAGGGCGATCAGTGCGATGCCAATGCCTTGTGCACCCAGTGCAGGCAATGAACTCATGGGAGACAACGTAGGGGTCAATTGGAGGGGGCGTTGCGGCTGCAGGACATCGCCAGTATCGCGGATTCAGCCCAGGAGTTTGCGCAGGCCCCTGGCGGTGGATTCAATCTGGCCGACCTGCGACTGGATGTCGTGGCGGCGTGGGTGCGTCCATTCCCCGCCGACACCGTATCGCCACGCGTCCAGCGCCTGCAATCCCAGCAGCAGTGCATCGCGCTGAGCGGTCCATTCGGTGCGGCCGTGGCCAGTCTTCAAACTCGTTGGTTGCCAGTGGCGCAGGGCCTCTGCCCAGGCCAGCGCGGTCACTGGCGCGGGCAGTTCGGCCACCGGCAACCCCAGGGGTTTCAAGGCGCGGTGCACACGCATCATGGGGCCCGTCCAGGGATTGCGGTGCCGTTTGGGGCGCGTCCACCACAACCAGACCAGGCCCGCGATGCTCAGCAAGGTCAGCACGCCGGCGCACAGCCGGAGCAGGTCGGTCCAGTCGGGTGATTCGATGCCCCAGTGCCGCAGCAGGTCGAGTTGCCGGTTGCGCGAGTACTGCAAGACCCAGGTGTTCCAGCGGTGGTTGCCCGCGTCCAGGTAGTCGCGCAGCAGGCCCCAGGACTGTGGGTTCAGTGCCGACAACGGGCCTTGCAGGCCCTGACGTTTGCCTGCAGCGGCGCGCGGCTTGTCGATGCGCTCGGGTGCAACCGCTGCCGTGGGGTCGACGCGCACCCAACCCAGGCCGGCTTGCCAGAACTCGGCCCAGGCATGGGCGTCGCTGTTGCGCACCACGTAGAGCCCGTCCACCGGGTTGAGCTCAGCGCCTTGAAACCCCGTGATGACGCGGCTGGGTATGCCCCAGCTGCGCATGATGAAGACGTAGCTGGTGGCGAAGTGTTCGCAAAAGCCCACCCGGCGGTCCAGCCAGAACTGGTCGATGGGGTGTTCGATGTGGTCTTCGCCGGTGTCGTCCAGGTTGAGCGAATAGCGGAAGTTTTCATGTCGCACATGGGCCAGGAGCGCTCGGGTGAGGGTGATCCCATCGGCGGTGCCGAGTTGCTGAACGCGGCGCCAGTCCTGCGCCCACTGCCGGGTGCGCGGGTTGCTGCCTTCGGGCAGTTGCAGCGTGGTGAGGGGCGATGGCGGGTGGTCGATGGCGCCGCTGCCAAAGTGCAGCCAGGCTTCGGCCTGAATCTGCACCCGATCGTTCAGGACGCCAGGGACCAGCCAGTCCAGCCCGCGGCGGGCCAGTTGGGGTTCGGTGTAGGGGGCTGCGGGCATGGCGGCCACCGTGCCTTCCAGCAAGGGCAAAGCGCTGGTGTGGGTGGCCTCCAGGGTCATCAGGTAGGACAGGCGGTTGGGGCTGGCCTGCTGGCCCGCCACCTCTCGGGGCCACACCGGGTCTGTGGTGGCCTCTGGCCTGTCGCCCGGCGTCACAGGGTGGGAGGACCAGGTCTGACCGTCGTAGATGTCCAGCACGGGACCTCGGAAGTAGAGGTCGGCCTTGGCGGGTGGCGGGCCGTCAAAGCGCACCCGGATGGCGATCGTGTCGTCCTGTGCCAGCTCGGCCAGTTTGCCCAGCTCGATGCGGTCCGACAGCCCGGTGTGCCGCTGTGCATCGGCGGGCACGCTCCACAGTGGCCCCAGCCGTGGGAAAAGCAGGTAGAGCGCCAGCATCACCGGCAAGCCCATCATCAGGGAGCGACAAGCCATGCCTGCGGCGCTCATGATCGTGGGGCGCCCCAGCGGGCGTTGCGCCAGCACCAGAGAGGTCAGCAGCCCCACCAGGGCCAGCAACATCAACAAGGCCACAAGTGGCCCTTGTGAGTACAGGAACTGCGTGAGGATCAGGAAGAAGCCCAGCGACGTCACCACGAAGGCGTCCCGGCGCGCGCGCAGCTCCAGGGTCTTGAGGCTGGCCAGCAGCGTCACCAGGGTCACGCCGGCTTCACGGCCGAACAAGGTGTGGAAGGTGCCCACGGTGAGGGCCATGCACACGGCCAGGCCCACCAGCAGCACCCAGCGCGGGGGCAGGGGGCCGTCATGCCAGGCCAGGCGTGCGCGCCAGCACACGGCCAGCACGGCACCGCCGCTTGCCCACCAGGGCAGGCGGGGCAGGTGCAGCACCATGGTGGCCGTGAGCACCGCCAGCAACCACAGGGTGTCGCGGCCTTCGCGGGTGAGGTGGGCGCGTGGCCGTGCCCACAGGCTGATGCCGCGTCGCGATGGCGTGGCGGCGGGGTTCACGTGCGGCCGCTCCAGATGGCCAGGGCGTCCAGACAACTGCGCAGGTGCTGGGCCCCGCAGCCGCTCGCAATGTTCACACCGGGCAAGGCCAGGCCGTAGCGCGTGCCCTGGGCTGCAGCCTGGCGTTCGGCCAGGTGCAGCCAGGTGGCCAGCCGGCTGAGCCGGGCTTCGCTGCCCAGTGCGTGCAGGCCGGGGCTGAAGTCGAAGTCGAGGACGAGGTCGGCGGCGCGGCCCTGCGCGGGCTCGCGGCTCACCGGTGCGCCGCCCGAGGCCATGGTCAAGCTGGACTTCTTCCAGGCGATCCAGCTGGTCGGGTCTCCCCGGCGGTAGTCGCGCAGGGATTCGGGCATGTCATCGGCACGGTGGCTGCGCAAGGCCTGGCCATCCGGGGCGTCCTGGTCGCCCAGGCCAGGCAAAGGGGGGGCTTGTGGGTCGAGCGCGGGCCAGATGAGCACCTTGGTCTGCGGGCGCCAGTACGCCCAGGCGCGAAACAGGCCCAGCGGAAATCGTGTCTCGATGGTGATCGGGGGCAGTGTCAGCCAGCCGCGCGAGGGTGCGGCCACATCCACCTCCACGGTTTGTTCGCTGCCAGGGCTGAGTTCGGCCTCACGCGGACAGCCGGGGCCTTCCGTGGTGCCTTCCGGCGCCTTGTGGCCAGCCGTGATCTGCAGCCCCAGGCGGCCACGCTGCTGGTGCGCGTTGTGCAGCGAGATCCCGACGCGCAGCACCTGGCCGGCGTGCACGCTGCGCACCACGCCCAGGCGCATGCGCACACCGTGCAGGTTGCCATGGGTCTGGTAGAGCGCAGCCATGGCCGCTCCACTGAGCAGGAAGCTCAGCGCGTAACCCAGGTTGATCTGTTCATTGATGGACGCCATCAACAGCACCAGGAACACGGCGGCGAAGCTCCAGCCTGCCTTGGTGGGCAGGATGTAGAGGTTGCGCTGCGTGAGCGTTTGCTGGTCGCGGCGGGGCAGTCGGGCTTCCCACCAGGCGGTCCAGCGCTGGCGCAGTTGAGCCAGGGGGGAGGGCAGGCGGAACTCGCGCATGCGCGTGCTTCAGGGCACCGGCGTGGTTTCCAGCAGCACCCGTGCCTGGGCCTGCGCGCTCCGGCCCGATTGCGGCAGCGGCATCAGCCTGTGGGCCACCGCGGGCACCCACAGGGCCTGTATGTCTTCTGGCGACACGTGGCCTCGCCCTTGCAACAGTGCGCGGGCGCGCGCCAGCTTGAGCAAGGACAGCCCTGCACGCGGGCTCAGGCCCAGTGCAAACCACCGGCCATCGCGCGTGGCGCTGATCAGGCTTTGCAGGTAGTCCAGGAGGTTGTCTGCCACGTGCACCCGTTCGACCTGGGCCTGGCAATCCTGCCATTGCGCCAGGCTCAACATCGGCTGCATCTGGCTGAGCGTCAGGCGGCGGTCCTGGCCCGTCAGCAGGGCGCGCTCGGCCACGGGGTCGGGGTAGCCCAGCGACAGCCGCATCGCAAAGCGGTCCAGCTGTGATTCAGGCAGCGGGTGGGTGCCCAACTGGTCAGACGGGTTCTGCGTGGCGATCACAAAGAAGGGTGAGGGCAGGGGCCGGGTTTCGCCGTCCACCGACACCTGGTGCTCTTCCATGGCTTCGAGCAGCGCACTCTGCGTGCGCGGTCCGGCGCGGTTGATCTCGTCGGCCAGCAGCACCTGGGCGAACACAGGCCCGGGGTGGAAGACAAAGGCTTCTTTTTGCCGCTCATACACGCTAACGCCGATGAGATCGGAGGGCAGCAGGTCCGACGTGAACTGGATGCGCGAAAAGCTCAGCCCCAGCGCCCTCGCCAGGGCATGCGAGAGGGTGGTTTTGCCGACACCGGGGACGTCTTCGATCAGGAGATGACCTGACGCAAGCAGACACACGACGGCCAGGGAGACCTGCTCGCGTTTGCCCACGATGATCGTGCTAACCTGATCCACGAGTTGGGCGAGGTGACTCACCTTGGTGGTGGCGGACGTGCCTGGAGCCATGGCGTGAGACAGGTCATTGCGAAGCATGGCGCGACCTTACCTCAAAGCCGCCCGCTTGTTGGAGCGAAGCAGACCCATGGCCACCGGTTATTTCTCACACCCAGACTGCCTGTCTCACGACATGGGCTCAGGCCACCCTGAATGCCC
>CANBQJ010000056.1 GCA_947371645.1 Burkholderiales bacterium
GCAACCGCACGGTATGCGCCTGCCTTGCCCGGCACCTCGGTGACCTTCACCGAGGCCTCGCGCAGCGGGAACTGCGCCTTGGCTTCCTGGCTGGCACCGTCGTCCAACAGCACGTACTGCGACACCCAGCGGTTCAAGAATTCTTCAACGTTGCCGGCCGCCGCGAAGCTGCCGATCTTGTCGCGCATCATGGCCTTGAGGTAATGCGCCACACGCGACACGGCGAAGATGTACTGCAGCTGAGCCGACAACTGGGCGTTGGCGTTGGCCGCGTCCGAATCGAACTTCTTGGCCTTTTGCACCGACTGGGCGCCAAAGAAGGCGGCGTAATCGGTGTTCTTGCAGTGCACCAGGGGCATGAAGCCCAGGTCGCTGAGCTCCTTCTCACGGCGGTCCGTGATGGAGATCTCGGTGGGGCACTTCAGGGCCACCTCGCCGTCGTCCGTCTTGAAGGTGTGGGTGGGCAGGTCTTCCACCAGGCCACCGCCTTCGACGCCGCGGATGGCTGCGCACCAGCCATAGCTCTCGAACGCAGAGGTCAGGCGGGCGGCAAAGGCGAAGGCCGTGTTCACCCACAGGTACTTGCTGTGGTCGGCGCCATCCACACGTTCCACGAAGTTGAAACCTTCGGTGGTGATGCCCTCCTTGGGGTCATAGGGCATGCGGCCCAAGAAGCGCGGCGCCGTCAAGCCCACATAGCGCGCGTCTTCGGACTCTCGGAAGGACTTCCACTTGGCGTATTCGACGGTGTCAAAGACCTTGGACAGGTCGCGCGGCTTGCCGATGTCGGTGAAGGACTCCAGGCCGAAGAGCTCAGGCGATGCGGCAGAGATGAACGGCGCATGGGCGGCGGCCGCCACATGCGACATCTGCTCGATGAAGTACATGTCTTCAGCGCCACGGCCCACGTCGAAGTCACCAATCAGCGCGGCGTACGGCGCGCCACCGAAGGTGCCAAACTCCTCTTCATAGACCTTCTTGAACAGCGCCGACTGGTCGAAGTCGATGGCGGTCTTGAAGTCCTTGACCAGTTCCTTCTTGGTGGTGTTGAACACCTTGATCTTGAGCTGCTCGCCCGTGGACGACTGCTTGCACAGGTACTGCAAGCCCGTCCAGGTGGACTCGAGCTTCTGGAACTCGGCGGCGTGCATCACTTCGCTGAGCTGTTCAGAGATCAACTGGTCGATGTCGGCGATGCGGGCGTCGATGTTGGCCGAGAGGTTCTCGGAGACCACCACCGTGCCTTCGAGCACCTCTTTGACGAGCTCGCTGATGATGTCCTTGGCACGGGCGTGCTCGGAGTCGGACTTGGCCACCTTGCTCTTGGCAACGATGTCATCCAGGAGGCTGGTGCTTTCAAGCAGGGCACCGGTCTGGGTTTGCAGTTGTGCGCTCATGGTGTCACTCCTGTTCCGGCCGATGGGCTTCGGCGCGCAGTTGCTTGAGCTTTTCGGTGTTGCTCAGGACTTCGCCCAGCACGTCTTCCAGCTTCTCGTTGCCTGCGAGCTTGTTGCGCAGGTCGGAAAGCTTGGTGCGCGCTTCCAACAGCTTGCGCAGGGGCTCGACCTGATCAACCACCGACTCGGGACGGAAGTCGTCCATCTTGTTGAATTCGAGGTTCACCGCGAACTCGCCGCCGTCAGGGCTGAGCTTGTTCTTGACGCGGTAGGTGGCGCGCGGCGCCATGCCCGAGAGCACCTCGTCGAAGTTGTCGAGGTCGACGTTGACGAACTTGCGGTCCTTCAGCTTGGGCAGCGGCTTGTCCGGATCCTGCTGGCCGGTGAAGTCGCCCAGCACCCCCATGACGAAGGGCAACTCTTTCTGCTCGATGGCATCACCGATCTCGACGTCATAGGTCAATTGCACGCGAGGGGGGCGCACGCGCTCCAGACGCTTCTGAACGCTGTCTTTCTTGGCCATGGGGAATCCTTCCTTGTACGTTTACTGCAGAGCACCAAAGGGATTGCTTCGGCCATTGCCCGCAGCGGGTGCAGGCGATGGCCGAGGCTTGACGGCCGCGCCGGCTGCCGGCGCAGGGATGTTCGAGGTGTTGACCGCCGGAGCATTGCCGGGCACCGAGGCTGTTGCCACGCGGGCCACAGGGCGCGCGGCCACCCGCGGTGCGGGCTTGGCCGCTTCGGGTGCCGACGCGGAACCCGCCACCGGCGGCACCAGGATGGGCTCACCGAGGGCCTCGCGAATGATCTTGGCCACGCTTTCGGCTTCGCTGCGGGCAGAACCCGTGACCTCATTGGCCTTGCGGAGTTGGTCCAAGGCTTCGGCACTGACGCGCAGCCCGCTGACGGCGAGGATGCTGCGAGCGGTGTTGTCGTTCACATCGCGTTGCAGGACTTCCTGCGCTTCGGTGATGGCCACGCCGTACTGGCGCTTCTCAAAGTGAAACTGTGCCTTCTTGAGCCAGGGTTGCTTGGCTGATGGGTCCAGCTGGATGGCCTCGTCGAGGCTGTTCATGGCCTGGTCGGTGTTGCCAGCCTTGAGCGCAGCATCTGCGGCCGTGAGCTTGGTGTCCAGCTTCTCTTGCAGGGCCAGCTTTTCACTCAAGGCTTCATCACCTTTCGGGGTGCTGGAACATGCGGCCATGCCCACACAAGTCGCAACCCACAACACATGGCCCAAGCCACGGCGCAACGAAGCCGTCATCGACTTTCACTCCCTGATTTATTCATCGCAAGGCTCATTGGCGGCCTTGAACAGGGCGGATTAGAGCCGAATTCAAAGTGGGCAACCGCCCCCGAAAGGGGGTGGTTTACAGACTCTTGCATCTCGTTGCAAATGCCGCCCCACCAAGAGGAGGGGCCCTGGCTTCAATCGCTGCCGAACCTTCTTACACTGGCCCGCTGCAGTCATTGAAGCGGTGCCACATCGAGCCCGCACAAGGGATCATGAACAGAGCATCAATCGGGGAAGGCCGCGCTCATCGGCACGGCAATGGCAGGCGTGCGTCTTCGCGGGCGCTGGCCTCCATGCTTTGCGCCATCGCCTTGCTGTCTGCCTGCGCTTCTGCCCCGCAAGCCCCCCCGGCACCTCCAGTTGCTGGCGTGCCCGCCGAGAACAATGGCGTACTCGGGTGGCTGGCCGGGTTCAAGGACAAGGCCCTCTCCCTTGTGGGTGTCAAACCGCCTGCGCTGCCCGATGCCCCCGATGCGCCGGATGTCCCCGACAGCGCCTTGCCCGACCGCCGCATCACCATCAAGCTCTTCGCCAGCACGTCGTTGAACGTGAGCGACGAGGGCCAGCCTTTGGGGCTGGTGGTGCGCCTCTACAGGCTGCGCACGGCAGACACTTTCCAGTCCGCCTCGCCTGACATCTTCGGCGACACCGCCAAAGAGAAAGCGGCCTTCGGCGACGATCTGGTCTCGACGCGCGAGGTGGTGGTCAAGCCTGGGCAGCACTATGAAACGGTCGACAAGTTCGGCCGTGAGGCCCGCTTCATCGGCGTGGTTGGCCTGTTTCGCAAACCAGCAGAGGGCCGCTGGCGCCAGGTCTTCGAAGCCCGCAGCGCCGAGATCACGGGCATCGGCATGGGCGCGCACGCCTGCGCCTTGAGCGTGCAGGTCGGCAAGCCCATGGGCGCGGGTGCCACCCTGGCCAAGTGGTCCGGCGCCTCCTGCCCGCACTGAATCCAAGCCCTCACCGGCATGACCCCCACTCCACCCAAGGCAGCAACGTGATCCAGTCTCCCAAAGTCCTTTGGGGCGAAGGCCTCTTCCTGCGGCCTCAGCACTTTCAGCAACAGGACGCGTACCACGAGTGGCGACTGGCCCAGGTCGCCCGCCTGCTGCACCCCTATGCCTGGGGCGTGCGGCACATCAAGGTCGACACCGACGCTTTGCAAACGGGCATGCTGCGGCTGCTGGAGTTGCAGGTGGTGATGCCCGATGGCGAGCTGTTCAACGCCCCCACGGAAGATGAACTGCCACCGCCCGTGGCGTTGAGTGACCTGCAACAAGATGCCGGTGCCGGCGCGCTGGACTGGGTCTTTCACCTGACGATGGCGCCCTTGCGGCAACAGGGCAGCAACATGGCCGCCAGCCGTGAGGCCGCAGACACGGCCGTGCGCTACTTCCGCTCGGCCCGGCAGATGCCCGACACCTTCACCGACGCGGTGCAAGCCGAGGTGGTGGTGCTGCGCAAGTCTGCGCGCCTGCAGGCAGAAGACACGCCCCGCGCCCACCTGGTCAACCTGCCACTGCTGCGCCTCAAACGCACGTCCACAGGCGGCTTCGAGCTGGACCAGCGCTTCCTGCCCCCCAGCCTGCACATCCAGTCTTCGCCGGCGCTGTTCCTGTCGCTGCGGCGCCTGCTGGACGTGCTGCAGGCCAAGGTCGATGCGCTCTATGGCCTGCACCGCGAGCCCAGCAAGAACATCATCGAGTTCCGCTCGGGCGACGTGGCCTCGTTCTGGCTGCTGCACACCGCCAGCACGGCCTTTGCGGGCCTGAGCCACCTGGCCCGCCACCCTGCCCTGCACCCCGAGCGCCTCTTCGAGAAGCTGCTGGAGCTGGCCGGTGCGCTGATGACCTTTTCCAAGAACTTCACCCTGGCCGACCTGCCCACCTACGATCACCTGAATCCAGGCCCCGGCTTCGCCAGGCTGGACCAGATCGTGCGCGAGCTGCTGGAAACCGTGATCTCCACGCGCTACTTTGCCGTGGCGCTGCACGAGAAGGCGCCGTCCTTCCACCAGGGCAGGCTGGATTCGGAGCAGATCCAGCTTGGCGCCACGCAGCTGTTCCTGGGTGTGACCGCCGCCATGCCGCCGGCCGAACTGGTCGAGGCCGTGCCCGCACGTTTCAAGCTGGGTGCCCCGGACGATGTGGACAAACTGGTGCTCTCGGCCATGCCCGGCGTGAAGCTGGTGCACGCCCCACAGGTGCCAGCCGCCGTGCCCGTGCGCCCAGGCTGCTACTACTTCACCATCGAGCCTCGCGGCAACCTCTATGAACGCATGATGCAGGCCCAGGCGCTGACCATCTATACCCCCCAAGGTATACCGGACCTGCGCCTGGAATTGATCGCGGTGAACGCCTGAAAGAGCCCACCATGAATGCCCCTTCCCGCGCACCCAAGTTGTTCGACGACGCAGCGTCGCCCACGCGCCGCGGCACCCACCTGCACGAGGTGAGCACCGAATCGCAGACCGCCCGCAGCCTCATCGACCTGATGTACGACGGCTTCTATCTGCTCTTCTTGCTCAAGGGCAAGCACGCCCCGCAAGATGCAGAAGCTTTCCGAGAACGCATCAAGGCCTTCCTGTCTCAGTTCGAGCGGGGTGCGGCCAAACTGGGCGCCGGCGCAGAAGACGTCTTTGCCTGCAAGTACGCCTTCTGCGCCACCCTCGATGAGGCCGTGCTGATGTCGCAGTTCAAGGTCAAGGAATCCTGGCAGCGCATGCCGCTGCAGCTGCAATTCTTTGGCGAGCAACTGGCAGGCGAGCGCTTCTTTGACAAGCTGGAAGACCTGCGCCGCGAGGGCGTTGCACGTGTGCAGGTGCTGGAGGTCTTCCACATGTGCCTGTTACTGGGCTACCAGGGCAAGTACCTCATCGAGGGCAGTGAAAAGCTCAACTACCTCAGCGCCCGACTGGGCGACGAGGTGGCCCGCATGAAGGGCGCCAGCGCGGGCTTTGCGCCGCACTGGCAAGCACCCGACCGCATCGCCAACCAGCTCAGGCACGAGCTGCCCTTGTGGGTGATGGGCGCCGTCTTTGGTCTGCTGGCTGCGGGCGCCTACCTGGCCCTGAGCTGGCAGCTCACACGCGGCAGCCGCGAGGCCCTCGGCCAGCATCACCACATCGTTCAGATGGCGCCACAAGTGGCCAACATCACCATCACCCTGCCCTGACTTGACGTGGCATGAGCTCGGCGTGGCATGAGCTCGGCGTGATGAATCAGTCGCCCTGGTCGGCGTCTGCATCGAGCTGGCGCAGGAATGCCAGCTTTTCGGCGATCTTGGCCTCCAGGCCGCGCCCGACGGGCTGGTACCAGCGGGGCTCGGCCATGCCCTCCGGCAGGTAATGCTCACCGGCTGCGTAGGCATGTGGCTCGTCGTGGGCATAGCGGTAGGCCTTGCCATGGCCCAGCTCCTTCATGAGCTTGGTGGGCGCGTTGCGCAGGTGGATGGGCACGGGCCGCGTGCCATCCTGCTTCACGAAGGCGCGCGCCGCGTTGTAGGCCTTGTAGCCGGCATTGCTCTTGGCCGCCGAAGCCATGTACAGCACCGCCTGGGCCAAGGCCAGTTCGCCCTCGGGCGCGCCCAGACGGTCCAGGGTCTGGGCCGCATCATTGGCCACCTGCATGGCGCGCGGGTCGGCCAGGCCGATGTCCTCCCAGGCCATGCGCACGATGCGGCGCACCAGGTAGTGCGGGTCGGCGCCGCCATCCAACATGCGGCACAGCCAGTACAGCGCGGCATCGGGGTTGGAGCCTCGCACCGATTTGTGCAGGGCCGAGATCTGGTCGTAGAACTGGTCGCCGCCCTTGTCGAAGCGGCGCAGGCTCTGGCTGACGGCCTGCTGCAAGAAGGCGGGGTCCACCTCGGTGCGTCCTGCGGCAACGGCGGCGGTGCGGCATTGTTCCAGCACGTTCAAAAAGCGGCGGGCGTCGCCATCGGCCTGATCGATCAAACCCGCAATGGCCTCTTCCGTGAAGCGCAGCCCCGCCAGGGCCTGGCCCGAAGCCCGGTCAAACAACTGCCGCAACTCTGCCGGCTGCAGGGACTGCAGCACGTGCACCTGCGCACGGGACAACAAGGCCGCATTGACTTCAAACGATGGGTTTTCGGTGGTCGCGCCAATGAAGGTCACCAGGCCCGACTCGACAAAAGGCAGCAGGCCATCTTGCTGTGACTTGTTGAAGCGGTGGATCTCGTCCACAAAGAGGATGGTGCGCTTGCCTTGGGCGCGGTGCAGTTCGGCCTGTTCCATGGCCGCGCGGATGTCCTTCACGCCCGAGAACACCGCAGACAGCGCAATGAATTCGCAGCCGAAGGCATGCGCCGTGAGCCGTGCCAGCGTGGTCTTGCCCACGCCCGGCGGCCCCCACAGGATCATGGAGTGCAGCGCACCAGACTCGAACGCCAGACGCAAGGGCCGCCCGGGCCCCAGCAAGTGGCTTTGCCCGATGACGTCATCCAGCCGCGCGGGGCGCAGCAGTTCGGCCAGCGGTTGGTGGGTGGACGAGGGCTCAGGCGCAAACAGGTCGGACATGCATCGATTGTCGCGCGACGTCGGGCTGGCCTGCTTGCTCAGCGGAAATGGTCCGAACGGACCATGCTGATCCCTCGAATTGTGACGTTTTGATGAAGGTAACTACCAATTACAGGTGCCCCCGGTCGGCGCATGCTCTTTTGACCGCCCACGACGCAGTCCGGTCGAAAGCTGCAACCCAAAAAGAGGTGAAACCATGCTGACCATCGCCATCCTGAGCCTCGTGCTGATCCCTGTGGCCGTTGACCTGGCCGTTCGCCGTCATCGCCAGACGATCTCGCTGTCGATGGTGCGCACACGCTGAACACCATCGTCCCGGCGCTTCAGCCAGGGATGTCAGCTTCCACCAACTGGGCCAGCAAGGTCAGCGACTCCTGCCAACCCAGGTAGCAGGCTTCCGGAGGGATCACCGCCGGGACGCCTGCCTGTGTCACGTGAATGTCTGTGCCCACCAACACGGGCTTCAGCACCACCGTGGTCACCATCTGGCCGGGCAGGTTGGCATCGTCAAAGCGGCTGGTGTAGACCAGCTTGCTGCCGGGCACCAACTCCAGGTACTCACCGCCAAAGCCGTGCACCTGGCCGTTGCCAAAGTTGGTGAAGGACATGTGCCAGCTGCCGCCCACCTGCGCGTCCATCTTCTGGACCTGCCCCGTGAAGCCATGCGGTGGCAGCCACTTGGACATGGCGCTCGCATCCAGGAAGGCACGGTAGACGCGATCAGGGTTGGTGCGCAGCACGCGGTGCAGGGTGATGGTCGATGTGCTCATCTGGGTCTTTCGCTGACAGAGGACGGCCCTCTGCACCCACGACGATACAGGCTCGGCAATTTCGACATGTCGAGAGGTCAATAGGTTTTGTAAGGCAGGAACTTGCCCGACATGACGATGCTGACGCGGTCGCCCGCCGGGTTGGGCTCGCGCTGCAGGTCCATCTTGAAGTCGATGGCGCTCATGATGCCGTCGCCAAACTCTTCGTGGATCAGGGCCTTGAAGGTGCTGCCGTAAACGCTGACCAGTTCATAGAAGCGGTAGACCAGCGGATCGGTGGGCACCGCGGTTGGCAGGCTGCCCTTGTAGGGCACCTCCTGCAGCCACAGGCGAGCCTCTGACGGCAACTCGAAGATGTCGCCAATGAGGGCCGCCTGTTCGGCATTGAGCGTCATCTGCCCCAGGCAGGCGGCCGTGACCCATTCCTTGCTCAGGCCCACGCGTCGGGCCACGTCGGCCCATTTGAGGCCCTTGCGAACCTTGCTTTGCACGATGAGGTCGGTGACGTCTTCTCGGTTCATGGGCGTGGCTCCGGGTGATGTGGTGCAGACCTGGCAGCAAGTTCAATGCCCATGCGCCAGCCTGCGCCTTGGGATTCTTTGGGCCGAGCCACTGGACAAATCCTCAACAACATGGGAGAATCCCTGCTTCGGCTCCAAGTTGGGGCTGGAAACAACATCCCCTCTGACCTTTTCAAGCCGGGCATGTGTCGACGGACACAGCCATCACAACGTGCCTTGAGTCCCGGTTGGCGGCGATGCCGTCGCTTTCACACCGGCTCAACGTGGGCACGGGCAAGAGCCAGCCAACGCGCTGCGCAACGCCCCCCACGAGGTTCGGACACGAATCCACAGCGACCCCACTGGCGCACCCATGCGCAGGCCAAAAAGGCCTCGCCGGGTGTGCAACCTGTTGCCGCATGACGCATGCAGCCACGGGTGATTGCGCCTGGGCCTGTCCCGGGCTTGAAAGAAGTCATGAATCAAGATCACAACGAACCGCAACAAGTCTCTCCCCTGGACGCCATGCTGAAGGCTGCCCTGGGCGATGAACTGCCCGGCGAACAACTGAACGCCGAAGCGGCTGGCCAGGCCGAGCCCACCGGCCCCAACTTCGAATCCCTGGGCCTGCCGGCATCCCTGTGCCGCGCCCTGAGCGACTCTGGCTACACCTCGCCCACGTCGGTGCAGGTGCAAGCCATCCCCGCCGCGATCGCTGGCGCCGATCTGCGTGTCGCCTCCAGCACCGGCAGCGGCAAGACCGCAGCCTTCATGCTGCCGGCGCTGGCCCGCATCGCCGCCGCCCGCGGTGACGACAGCAAGCGCCGCGAAAAAGGCAAGGTCTACGGCCCCCGCGTGCTGGTCCTGGCCCCGACCCGTGAACTCGCGCTGCAGGTCTCCAAGGCCGCCAGCACCTACGGCCGTCACATGCAAGGTCTGCGTGTGGCCACGGTGGTGGGTGGCGTGCCTTACGCAGCCCAGCTCAAGGCCCTGCGCGGCCCCCTGGACGTGCTGATTGCCACGCCGGGCCGCCTGCTGGACCACATGAACACCGGCGCTGCCGTGCTCAGCGGCACCGAAGTGCTGGTCCTGGACGAAGCCGACCGCATGCTGGACATGGGCTTCATCGATGACATCGAATCCATCGCCAATGCGCTGCCGCAAGACCGCCAGACCCTGATGTTCTCGGCAACATTCGCCGGCCACGTGGGCCAGCTGGCTCAGCGCCTGACGCGCAACGCCGTGACCATCGAAGTGGCTTCGCACACCGACGGCCACGACAACATCGAACAGCGCCTGCACCTGGCCGACACCCTGTCGCACAAGAACGACCTGCTGGACAGCCTGCTGACCGGCAAGGACGTCGACCAGGCCGTGGTGTTCACCAGCACCCAGCGTGATGCCGACATCCTGGCCGACCGCCTGGCCGACATGGGTCACGCCGTGGCCGCCCTGCACGGCGGCATGCCGCAAGGCCGCCGCAACCGCGTGCTGCAAGGCCTGCGTCAAGGCGAGTTGCGCGTGCTGGTTGCCACTGACGTGGCCGCCCGCGGCATCGACGTGCCCACGATCACCCACGTGATCAACTACGGCATGCCCATGAAGCCTGAAGATTACGTCCACCGCATCGGCCGTACCGGTCGTGCTGGTCGCTCTGGTCTGGCCGTGACCCTGGCCGAGCGCCGCGACATCCCCATGCTGCGCCGCATCGAGCGTTTCACCACCCACCGCATCCCCGAATCGGTGATCGCTGGCCTGGAACCCAAGACCAAGATGGGCTCGGACAAGGGTGGCCCGCGTCGCGATGGCTATTCGGCTCCGGGTGGCTATGGCCGTCGCGATGACCGCGGCCCGCGCTTTGGCGCTGACCGTGGCGGTGATCGTCCGTCCTATGGTGACCGCCCCCAAGGTGATCGCCCGGCTTTCGGTGGCGACCGCCCGTCCTTTGGTGACCGCCCCCAAGGTGATCGCCCTTACGGCAACAAGCCTTTCGGCGCCAAGCCTTACGGTGAGAAGTCCTTCGGTGGCGGCAACCGCCCTGCTTTCGGTGGCGACCGCCCCTCGTTTGGCGACCGCCCCCAGGGTGACCGCCCGTTCGGCAACAAGCCTTTCGGCGCCAAGCCTTTTGGTGATCGCCCGGCCTTCGGTGGCGACCGCCCTTCGTTTGGCGACCGCCCCCAGGGTGACCGTCCTTACGGCGACCGCCCCCAAGGCGACAAGCCTGCCTTCAAGGGCGGCAAGCCCGGTGGCTTCGGTGCCAAGCCCGGCTTTGGCGGCAAGCCTTCCTTCGGTGGCAAGCCCAGCTTTGGCGGCAAGCCTGGCTTCGGCGGCAAGCCCAAGGGTGGCTTCGGTGGCCGTCGCGAAGACTGATTGACCACTGACCTGGCCGGGCAACCGGCAGGACAGCACAAGGGGCGCTCATGGCGCCCCTTTTTCATGCCTGCGCCGCTTGTTGGGCGCGTCAGACGCTCAAGGCAAAGATCACGGCTGTTTGAGCACGTCGGCACCCGCTGGCGGCGTGAACTGAAAGCGTGCTGCGGGCAAGCTCACCTTGGATTCGAACTGCGCAAAGCTCAGGCGCGAACGTTGGCCAAAGCTGTCCAGGATCTCCAGCGCGGCCAGTTGGCCCTGCTTGAAGCCCACCTTGACGGACTGGAACTGACCGTCTTTCTGGCGCGGCTGGGCGTCCACCCATTCCAGCGTCTCGGCGCCCTGCCCTGTGCTGGCTGCAGGCTTGAGCACGAAGTCCTTGTCCAGGCTGCCGCCGGCCAGCAAGGCCGCCGGCGTGGCGCCCAGGGCCTGGCTCATGGGGCGCACCGTGACCTGGTTGAGGTCGGCATCGAAGAGCCAGACCTGCTTGCCATCGCCCACGATGAGCTGCTCTGACGGGCCGCTGTAGGCAAAGCGAAAGCGGTTGGGGCGTTGAAACTCCAGGCTGCCGTGTGAGGTGCGGCTCTTCTTGGCGTCAGGCGAGGTGACCACCTGAGTGAAGTTGCCACGCCCGGTTTGCACGTCCTTGACGAACAGGCGCAGGGTGTCGACGGCATCGGCGTGGGCGGCACCGACCAGGCCTGCGCACAAGGCCAGCACAGCCAGGGGGGCACGCGGGCCACGGGCGAACAAACAAGAGGCATTCAAGGTCATGGTCATCCAGTTGTGGCGCGGGTTCATGCCTTCTTCAACGCATGAACCCGGGCGCCCGGCCGACGCGTTCAGTTCGCGTCCCAGGGTGCAGCGTTGGCACCGCCTTCGCCACCGCGCTGGGGCACGATGAGGTCGCGGTTGCCGTTGGTGGACATGGACGACACCAGACCAGACTTTTCCATCTGCTCCAGCAGGCGCGCCGCGCGGTTGTAGCCGATGCGCAGGTGGCGCTGCACCAGCGAGATCGAGGCCTTGCGGTGCTGCAGCACGATGGCCACGGCGTTGTCGTACATCGGGTCTTGCTCGCCATCGCCACCACCCGACGGTGAACCGTCCAGGTTGCTGCCTTCGTCAGACAGGCTGCCGCCTTCCAGGATGCCTTCGATGTAGTTGGGCTCGCCCTGGCTCTTGAGGTACTGCACCACGCGGTGCACCTCTTCGTCGCTCACGAAGGCCCCGTGCACGCGCACCGGCAGGCCCGTGCCCGAAGGCATGTAGAGCATGTCGCCCTGGCCCAGCAGGGCTTCGGCGCCCATCTGGTCGAGGATGGTGCGGCTGTCGATCTTGCTGCTGACCTGGAAGGAGATGCGCGTGGGGATGTTGGCCTTGATCAGGCCGGTGATCACGTCCACCGATGGCCGCTGCGTGGCCAGGATCAAGTGGATGCCGGCCGCACGGGCCTTCTGCGCCAGGCGCGCGATCAGCTCTTCGATCTTCTTGCCCACCACCATCATCAGGTCGGCCAGCTCGTCGATCACGATGACGACATGCGGCAGGCGGTCCAGCGGCTCGGGCTCATCCGGCGTGAGGCTGAAGGGGTTGGAGATGAGCTCGCCCCGGGCCTTGGCCTCGTCCATTTTCTTGTTGTAGCCGGCCAGGTTGCGCACGCCCATCTTGGACATGAGCTTGTAGCGGCGCTCCATCTCACCCACGGCCCAGTTCAGCGCGTTGGCGGCCTGCTTCATGTCGACCACCACGGGGCACAGCAGGTGCGGGATGCCTTCGTAGACGCTCATCTCCAGCATCTTGGGGTCGATGAGGATGAGGCGCACGTCACGCGCTTCGGCTTTGTAGAGCAGGCTGAGGATGGTGGCGTTGATGCCCACCGATTTGCCCGAGCCGGTGGTGCCGGCCACCAGGCAGTGCGGCATCTTGGCCAGGTCGGCCACCACGGGCGCGCCCACGATGTCCTTGCCCAGACCGATGGTCAGCATGGACTGCGCATCGTTGTAGACCTGCGAACCCAGGATCTCTGTCAAGCGGATCATCTGGCGCTTGGCGTTGGGCAACTCCAGCGCCATCAGGTTCTTGCCGGGGATGGTCTCGACCACGCGGATGGACACCAGCGACAGCGAACGGGCCAGGTCTTTGGCCAGGTTGACGACCTGCGAGCCCTTCACGCCCGTGGCCGGTTCGATCTCGTAGCGGGTGATGACCGGGCCCGGCGAGGCCGCCACCACCCGCACATCCACACCGAAGTCCTTGAGCTTCTTCTCGATCATGCGAGAGGTCATCTCCAGCGATTCGGGGGTGACGGTTTCCATGCGGCCCGGGGCGCTGTCCAGCAGGTCGATCTGGGGCAGCTTGTTGTCGCCCATCTCGACAAACAAAGGCTTTTGCTTTTCCTTGACCACGCGCTCGGACTTGGGCACCTCCATCACGGGCTGCTCGATGATCAGCGGGATGGGCTCGGGCGGCTGCTCGTGGCGCACTTCTTCGACGACGCGTTCACGCTCGATGGCGGCGGCCTCGCCGATGCGGATGTCTTGCTCGACCTCGCGCTGGATCTCGTGGCGCTGGCGCAGCCCGTCCAGTCGCTCGCCAATGCGCTCTGCCAAGTCGAGCCAGGAGAAGCGCAGGGCCAGGGCACTGCCCGCCACCAGCATGGCGATCCACAGCACGCCGGAGCCATTGAAGCCCAGCAGGTGCTGGCCCCAGTGCCCCAGCGTCGTGCCCAGCACACCGCCCGCATGCTCGCCGGCCAACCGGGCTTCGGCGCGGTACAGGCGAGACCATTCCAGGGCACAAGAAGCCGAGACCGTCATCACCACGCCCAGCACCCACCGGGCATGGCCCCAAGGTTCAGACGCTGGCGTGGCAGCCGGGCGGGCGCCCACGGTGACGCTCACGGCCGTGTCACGGCGCAACCACACGGCCAGGTCGCTCAGGCAGTTGCGCAAGCCGATCAGCAGCAGCCACCAGGCAGAAAAGCCGAAGGCGAACTGCATCAGGTCAGAAAACCAGGCACCCAGATGCCCCACCCAGTTGGCAGGCTCGGCGTGCAGGCCGGAGGTGGTGAAGGCGGCGTCACCCGGGTTGTGGCTGAGCATGGCCATGAGCGACAGCAGCAAGAGGATGCTGCCTGCCAGCAGGCGCGTCTGCACGCGCCAGGGCGATTCAGGTTGCGGCACGTCCACCACCGGCGTGGCGGGGCCGCGCTGCAGGCGGTTGTGGCGGCCGGTGACGCGGCTGGCCGCCTTGCCGGATGCGGCGGGCTGGGCGGCCGCGCGCATGGAATCCAGGGGGAAAGTCATGTGGTGATTGTGCGGCAAAGTGCCCTGCCCTCAACGACACGCCACCGCGCGAGCGCACCCGGACGGTGATGCCCCGACGTCAATGCCCCGCGGCCCACAGGCTCGGTGTGCTCACGGTGCCGGCCAGGTTGCCGCCCTGCAGCGTGCTGCTGCCTGCCGCCCTGCAGCGTGCTGCTGCCTGCCGCCTGCCACTGCAGCGAGCCACCAGGCGACAGGTTGTTGAAGCGAGCCCAGAACACCCTGCCGTCGGCCAGGTTGATGCGCACGCCCGTCTGGCCGCTTGCGTTGGCCGCGCTGATGCCGCTGACCGCGCCTTCGGTGCCCAGCACATGCAGGAAGTAGCTCGCGCCAGAACTGCCGTCCGACACCTCGATGCGAGACGGTGGGATCGCAGGGTCCAGCCAGGTGTCGCCCGGCAATGCGGGGCCTGTGGTCACGGTGTAACTCAGGCCTGTGGGTGCAGATCGGTAGACGTCCAGTTTGGCGCCGGCGGGTGAAGTGAAGGCCAGGTGATCGCCCTGCACCACGCTGCTGCCCAGGGCATTGAGCGTCCAGACCTTGCGGGTGCCAGGGGCCGATTGCACCCGGTCAAAGACCACGAAGGTGGCTGGCTTGATGAAGATGTATTCGCGCTCGACCTGCGTGACGGCGTCGTTGCCGGCATAGGCAGGCGTGACGCGTGCCGAGGCATGCGTGTAGGTGGCGTTGTCTGACAGCGCCTGCATCACGCAGGCCTGCTCGCTCGCCCGCTGGACGGCGTTCTGCCCGTTGCTTTGGACGATGCGCACCAGGTTGTTGAACTCGACGCCCTGCTGGATGCCCGAGTGGGTGTAGATGTTGCCGCTGGTGGCCAGCCAGGCCCGACGGTAGATCTGGAAGCCGCCCTGGTCCTGGTGCGCATGGCTCTCCGTGAGCGGGCCGCAGGTGAAGGTGCTGTAAGCCGCTTGCGGATCGCCCCAGGCCGCACGCATCATCAGGCGACCGGTGCCAGCGCCCCAATAGGTCGTGGCCAGATCGGCCATCGTGGCCGTGGCGGTCACGGGCGTGGCGTACAGGTAGTCCCAGACGTATTCAAAGCCGTATTGCATGCGGGGCACGGTGGACTGTGCCAGCAGGCCCTTGGCCACGGCAGACAGGCGCTCGCCCGGGAACAAGGTGGCCAGCGACAGCAGGTACTCGCGGTGGTAGTCGAACAGCATCACCGACGAATCTCTGGCCTGGTCGCCCAAGGGGGCCAGGCGGTCCAGCGTGGGCACGATGGTGTGCAGGGTCCAGGCCATGGAGCTGAGCGTGTGCGTGTTGAGATCGGCCAGGCGCTCACCGGTGGATTTCTCCCACCAGTCGTACAGGCCGAACAGCTCTTTCAGTGAGGTGCCGTAGCCCGTGCCTTCACGCGAACCACCGCCAGTGAGGTCACGCGCAAAGGTGGGCACCAGCTCATCGGCCAGCTTGAGCTGACGGAACTCGTTCAGCCAGGTGGCCGACGCCGGGTGCTCGCCCTGTGTGACGAGCCCGAGCAGCATGGTGGCGCGCAAGAAGGAGTAGTAGTAGTTGTTGGTGGGCGAGGTGACCGCCCAGCCCGACCAGGGGACCACACGGCCACCCCAGGAGGCGGCGCCCGGGTGCCAGACGTTGGTCACCGCCTGGTCCATGAAAGTCACCCAGCGGCTGCGCTGAGTGGCCGAGAGGCGAGACTGGCACCAGTCGTAGACCAGGGCGATGTCTTCCACCGTCGGGCCCACATAGAGGTAGCTGTCGTGGGCGATGGCCGGTGTGCCACCCGACGAGATCAAGGCCTCTTCGCCACGAACCAGCGCATCCACTTGCTGGATGGCGAAATCGGCATAGCGGGTGTCGTCGGTGACGCGGTACATCAGCGCGGCAAACCACGAAGCAAAGGCGTAATTGCGCCCAGGGCTGGCCATTTCGTCGTCCACCAGGGCCTTGACGCGCAAGGCCACATCGGCCTGGCTGGTGTAGAGCGCCTTCAAGCGCGACAGCGTGGCCGCATCGTTGAGCAGCACGCGTGGGTGCACGCCCGCCGGCAAGGTCTGAGGCGCGTTGTTGCCCGTGTCCTGCTGGGCCCCGGTGGTGTCGGGCGTGGGCGTGGGCGTGGGCGCCCCCCCGCCGCCACCGCAGGCCTGCAAGCCCCCGGCCACCATCAGCGTGAGCACCAGGAGCCTCCGCCCGGCCGCATTCACCCGCACTGTCCAGCGCGGTGCACGGCCACGCTTCCCTGTCTCATTTTTGTTGTTCATGTTGGTCCCTGATGTGTCCGCGATCCTACGCATCGCCGGCCAGTACAGGGGCAACAAACTGCTTCAATGACAAAGCCGGCGCATGAACACATGGCCGGCTTTGGCGTTGGCCGTCAGCGCCCGCAGGCGCCACCGGTCAGACAGCGCAACAGGGCATCAGGCGGTGGCTGCCAGGCGGTCTTTCAGCACCACGCTGCCGGTGTCCTGGGTCTCGATCAGGCCACGCTCTTCCAGGTCCTTCATGACGCGCGACACCATCTCGCGCGAGGCGCCCACGTGCTTGGCCAGGTCCTGACGGGACACCTTGCCGCGGATCACCTTCTCGCCGGCGTCTTCATCGGCCATGTCCAGCAGGGCACGGGCCACGCGGCCGTAGACGTCCAGCAGGGCCAGCGATTCAATCTGGCGGTCGGCGTTGCGCAGGCGCTGCACCAGGCCACGCAGGATGGCGTAGCTGAGCGAGGAGTTTTCGGGCAGGCAGCGGGCGAACTCGGCGCGGCCCAGCACCAGCACATCGGTTTGCACCTCGGCGCGCACGGTGGCCGAATGCGGCTCGTTGTCGATCAGGCTCATTTCACCCAGGTAGTCACCGGCTTCCAGCACCGCCAGGATGACTTCGCGGCCACGCTCGTCCGACGCCACCACGCGGGCACGGCCGGTCAGCAAGATGAACAGGGAGTTGGTCTTGCGGCCCCGCTCGACAATCAGCTCGCCACGGCGATAACGACGCTTGACGACGCCTTCGGCAATGGATTCGGCTTGCACCTGGGTCAGCATCGAAAACAGGGGAACCCGACGGATCAGGTCGAGGTTGGACAGCATGGCCATGAGGCAGCTCCTTGCAGCTTGGACGGGATCCCCGCCCTGGACATTGACATACCAGGCTGTACTCCACCTGGAAGAGGGTGACAAACAACCTGTCTTGCCAACTTTCGGCAACGCGCCGGAAATATTGAGCACTTTATGTACTCTTGTCGCCCCCTAACCCCGAAGTTGACACCGCCCGGCCCTGCGATTCTGCCCATTTTTCACATGGATCAAAAATGACGCCAGTCACGCCGGGCGACGCCCAACACCGCGCGCCAGGCCAGGTCTTGCCCCAGGGTTCATACTTGAGGGTCAGTGGCGCGCCTGACGCGCCAGATGCCCCCATGAGAAGAAAGCAACGCACATGAGCACGCCCTCGCACAGCCAGGTCCTGATCCTGGGCTCCGGCCCCGCAGGCTATTCAGCCGCCATTTACGCCGCCCGCGCCAACCTCAAGCCCACCCTGGTGACCGGCATGGCCCAGGGCGGCCAGCTGATGACCACCACCGAAGTGGACAACTGGCCCGCCGACGTGCACGGCGTGCAAGGGCCCGAGCTGATGCAGCGCTTCCTGGAACACGCCGAGCGCTTCAACACCCAGATGGTGTTTGACCATGTCAACGAAGTGGACCTGTCCGCCCGCCCCTTCAAGCTCAAAGGTGACGCCGGCAGCTACACCTGCGACACCCTGATCATCGCCACCGGCGCCTCGGCCAAGTACCTCGGCCTGCCCTCTGAAGAGGCCTTCATGGGCCGCGGCGTGAGCGGCTGCGCCACCTGCGACGGCTTCTTCTACCGCGAGCAGGAAGTCTGCGTGGTGGGCGGCGGCAACACGGCCGTGGAAGAAGCGCTTTACCTGTCGAACATCGCCAGCAAGGTGCACCTGGTCCACCGCCGCGACAAGTTCCGCGCCGAAGCCATCATGATCGACAAGGTCAACGACAAGGTGGCGGCCGGCAAGATCGTGCTGCACCTGCACAGCGTGCTGGACGAGGTGCTGGGCGACCAGTCGGGCGTGACCGGCGTGCGCCTCAAGAACATCAACGACAGCAGCACCACGGACCTGAAGCTGCA
>CANBQJ010000057.1 GCA_947371645.1 Burkholderiales bacterium
CCGCGTGTGGGCATCTGGGGGACGGTGAAGCGCTGGTGGCGGCAACCAGCCAGGCGCGCGGGTGTCAAAGTGACACCGGCGGCGGCGCAAGGGGCCGAGGCGGTGCTGGACGACGCGGAAGAAGCCTGGCGGGTGCGGTGAGATTCGAACTCACGGAGGGGATAAACCCTCGCCGGTTTTCAAGACCGGTGCCTTAAACCGCTCGGCCACACACCCTGCAAGGCAGCCATTGTAGGCTCAAGCACCGGGCTGCCGGGCCTGCGGGCAGTCCAGTTGTGTCACTTCCAGCACACGGCCGTGCGCTGGCCCCGGGCCGTCGTCCAGGCGCACTGCGGTGAGCTGGCCGCCCCAGACGCAGCCCGTGTCCAGCGACAGCAAGTCTGGCCGCTGGATGAAGCCCAGCGTCGACCAGTGGCCAAAGGCCACCCGAGCGGACGCCGTGCGCCGGCCGGGCACCTCGAACCAGGGCATGAAACCCACAGGTGCCCCGCCAGCGCCTTCCTTGGTGGCGAACTCCATCTCGCCGTCGGCCGCGCAAAACCGCAGGCGCGTGAGCGCGTTCACCACACAGCGCCAGCGGTCCGGGCCTTGCAGCGCCTCGTCCCACTTGGCCGGCTGGTTGCCGTACATCAGGGGCAGGAAGGTGGCCAGGTCGGGGCCGCGCAACATCGCCTCCACCTCGGCGGCCAGGCTCAGGGTCTGGTCCACACCCCACTGAGGCAGCACGCCGGCGTGCACCATCAGCCAGCCATGGGCCGACACCGCCAGGCGCTGCTGGCGCAGCCACCCCAGCCAGTCGTCGCGGTCCGGAGCGTTCAGGATCTCGCTCAGGGTGTCGCTGCGGTGCGGTTTGCGCACGCCGTGCGCCACGGCCAGCAGGTGCAGGTCGTGGTTGCCCAGCAGGCAGGTGACGGCGCCTTCCAGGCTGCGCAACAGGCGCAAGGTGTCCAGCGAGGCGGGCCCGCGGTTGACCAGGTCGCCCAGCACGTAAAGGTGGTCTCGCGACGGCGAAAAGCCCAGTTTGGCCAGCATGCCTTGCAGGGGGGCGCAACAGCCCTGCACATCGCCCATCACATGGATCATGGGGGCGATTCTGCTACGCTCATGCGATCTGCGTTGATGGCCGGGAATGCACCGTGCCGCTTATGGACCTGGCCCTGCTGATCTTCCTGACCTTGCTCAACGGCTTGTTCGCCATGTCGGAGATGGGGCTGGCCGCCAGCCGCAAGGCCCGTCTTCAGGTCATGGCCGAAACCGGCGACGTCGGGGCCATGGTGGCCATGAGCCTGCACGACAACCCCACGCAGTTCCTGTCCACGGTGCAAATTGGCATCACGTCCATCGGTGTGCTCAACGGCATCGTGGGTGAAGCGGCGTTCTCGCCACCCCTGGCCGACTGGCTGCAGACCAAATTCCCGCTCACAGACCGTGTCGCCAGCATCACGGCCACGGCGCTGGTGGTGATCATCATCACCATCGTGTCCATCATCTTTGGCGAACTGGTGCCCAAGCGCGTCGGCCAGATGTACCCGGAGTCCGTGGCCCGCCTGATTTCGCGCCCCATGTTGTGGCTGTCGCGCGCCACGCGGCCGCTGGTGCGCTTCCTGTCGTTCACCACAGACGCCGTGCTCAAGCTGCTGGGCATCAGGGACAACGGCAGCCGCAGCGTCACCGAAGAAGAGATTGCCGCGCAGCTGGAAGAGGGGCTGGACGCCGGCGTGATCGAGGCCCACGAGCACCAGATGGTGCGCAATGTGTTCCGCCTGGACGACCGCCAGATCGGCTCGATGATGATCCCGCGCAGCGACATCGCCTGGCTGAACCTCGAGGTCTCGGTGAGCGACAACCTGGCCACCATCGCCCAGCACGGCTATTCGCGCTACCCGGTTTGCCGCGGTGGCCTGGACGATGTGGTGGGCGTGGCTTCGGCGCAGTCGCTGCTGCACCAGCTGTCGCAGTCGGGCGAGATCGAGCTGGACAAGGGCCTGTTGCCGGCTGTCTTCGTACCGGAGACGCTCTCGGGCATGGAGCTGCTGGAGCACTTCCGCGGCTCGGACACGCAGATGGTCTTCGTGGTGGACGAGTATGGTGAGATCCAGGGTGTGATCACCTTGCGCGACGTGCTGGAGGCCATCACTGGCGAATTCAAGCCCCCTGAGCCGGAAGACGCCTGGGCCATCCAGCGTGACGATGGCTCCTGGCTGATCGACGGGCTGATCCCGGTGCCCGAGCTCAAGGACAGGCTGGAGATCAAGTCCATGCCAGACGAAGACCGGGGCCGCTACAACACCCTGGCCGGCATGGTGATGCTGCTCTTGGGCCGCCTGCCGCAAACCACCGACGCGGTCGAGTGGGAAGACTGGCGCTACGAGGTGGTCGACATGGACGGCAAGCGCATCGACAAGGTTCTGGCCACCCGCCTGCCCCCATCGCGCCATTGAAGCCGATTGCGGGCGCGCTTCAGCCCCCCGGCGCTTCGGGCGAGTCGCTCCAGTGGTGGGGGTGCGCTGAGCGCCAACAATGACCCAGACTGGGCAGGGCGCCAGGCGCTGAGGGTGTGCCCTGGTGAGCCGGCGCAAGTGAGGTGCCTTCTTCATCACTGGCCCACCACCAGGCGCCACAGGTGGGGGTGGCCACCCAAGACAGCCCCAGGGCTTCATACCGTGACAGCACGCCTGGAGACGGGTGCCCATACCGGTTGCGTGCACCTGCCTGGACCACCACCTGCGCCGGCTGCACCGCCTGCAGGAATTCAGGCGTGGAGGATGTTGCGCTGCCGTGATGGGGCGCCATCAAGACCGTGGCGCGAAGGGCCGCACGCAATTCGGGGTCATGTTCGGCCTGCTGCACCAGGGCGGCTTCTTGCGGCGCCTCGATGTCGGCAGTCAGCAGCAGGCTGCGTGCTGGCCGGGCCCCGTCCGTGTCACGGCTCACCCTGAGCACGCAAGAGTGGGCGTTGGGCTCGTCAGCGTGCTCACCTGCCCGCATGGGGTGCAACACTTCAAAGCGCACGCCGTCCCAATCCCAGCTCAAGCCCTGCTGGCAGGCGACATGGGGCAAGGGCTGCGGCCCTCCCTGAGCGCGCCAGCTCAGCCAGGTGCGAACCGGGTGCTCAGGCACCAGGCTGCTCACCAGCTGCGTCACCGGCAGCCCCGCCAGCACCGACAAGGCACCGCCCACGTGGTCGCTGTCTTCATGGCTGATCATCAGCACATCGAGTTTGCGCACACCCAGGGTCTGCAAGGCCGGCAGGATGTGTCGCGCGCCAGCGTCCATGTCCTCGCCCATCCTGGGGCCGGTGTCAAACAGCAAGGCGTGCTGCCGGGTGCGCACCAGCACCGCCGTGCCCTGACCGATGTCGATGGCCAGGGTTTGAAACTGCCCGGCCACCGGCAGGGGCAGCAGGTGCCAGCCCGGCGGCAAGGCCAGCAGGGGCAGCAAAGCCAAGGCCCAGCCCCATCGCCATCCGCGCGGACCGGGCCACACCCACAGCAAGCCTGCCAGCACGCCCCAGAGGCCCAGCCAGGTGGGGGGCTCCGCCCAGGCACCCACCGCCCATGACCAGCTGGCCACGTGGCGCAAGGCCTGCATGAACACATCGAGCACCGCCGCGTCCAGCCGCCACAGCGGCGGACAGGCCATGCCCAGCAAAGCCAGCGGTGTCACGCACAAGTCGAACAGGGGGATGGCCAGCAGGTTCACCAGCACCCCCGCCAGCGACACCTGGTGGAAACACACCACCGCCACCGGCGCCATGGCCACCGACAGCAACACCTGCACCCTGGTCAGCGCACGGACTGCCGCCCACACCGTGCGCCACGCCGATCCACACCAGCCCGCCCAAGCCGCCAGACCCGGGACAGACCCACGTTCTTCTGGCTCGGGCGTGCCCGCATCTCCCATGGTCATCAGCACCACCACACACAGGAAGGACAACCAGAAGCCCGCTTGCAACAGCGCCCAGGGGTCGATGAGGGCCACCGCTGCCATCACCCACAGGCTGGAGAGCGTCCAGGGCCAATCCCGGCCGCTGGCACGCAACAGCGCCAGGCCCAGCATGGTCCACACCGTGCGCTGAGCCGGCAAGCCCCACCCCGACAGGACGGCATAGGCCGCACACACCGAGATGGACAAGGCCGCCGCCGCCAAGGGTGCCGGACAGGCGTGGGCCAGGCGCTGTGACCGCCCCCAATGCCGGCGCACCAGCCAGGCCACCCACCAGCCCACCACCGCGATGTGAGACCCGCTGATGCTCACCAGGTGGGCCACGCCGGTGCGGCGAAACACGTCCCAGTCGTCGCGGGTCACGGCAGACTGGTCGCCCACGGTGAGCCCGGCCAGCACGCCCGCCAAGGCAGGCTCATCCACCTGTTGCGTGATGCGAGCGCGCAAAGCAGCCCGCCACCGGTCCAGCATCCCGACCAGGCGCCAGGCGGACGCTGGCCGATCCTGGCGCAGGTCTGCGGGCTTGTTGCCCACTCGGCCCACGGCCCCGATGCCGTGCTCCCAGGCCATGAGCACGGCATCGGGGCCGCCCGGGTTGGCCACGCCATCGGGTCGATGCCAGTTGGCCTTCAACCACCAAGAGCTCCCTGGCAGCGGCATGGGCCCGAGAGGCCAATAGACGCGCACGCGCTGGATCGGCGTCAGGCGGGGCAACTCGCTGTCGGCGACGGCCACCAGGCGCCCGGCCTTCCGCGCCGGCACAGGGTCACCCTGCCAGCGCAGCACCTGCGCCTCCAGCTGCCAGCCCCCCGTTGGCAAAGGCTGAGGCAGGCTGTCCACCAGCACCTGCGCGCCGGCCAGCCGGGGGCCAAGGTCCGCAGGCCACATGGCGGCGGCGCGGACCTGCGCACGCCATCCCACCATCGCGAACGCACACATGGCCAGGGCCAAGCCACACAGCAGCTGGCGCCCTGCCACCAGCCACACAGGGGCGAGCACCTTCGGCAGCCTGTGCCCTGCCCAGACCAGCGAGGCCAGCGCGCAGCCGGACACCGCCACCAAGGCCTGACACCAGGCCATGGGCCACAGTGAAGGACTCAGCAACCCTGCCGCCAAGCCCAACAACAGACACCCAGGCCCGCCATACCAGGCGCGCAGCGACGCCGCAGGCCAGCTGCCCACGGCAACGCTGGGCTCGCCCGCCACGGCAGCGAATGGCATGCCCACCGCGCTCACAGCACGTCCAACGGGCTTTGCACCCCGCCGCCACCCACTTTGAGCACGTGGGTGTAGATCATCGTGGTGCTCACGTCGCTGTGGCCCAGCAGTTCTTGCACGGTCCGGATGTCGTAGCGGGCCTGCAGCAGGTGGGTGGCAAAAGAATGCCTGAGCGTGTGAGGCGAAGCCGGCTTGACGATGGCCGTGCGGCGCAGCGCCCGCTTGAACGCCCGCTGGAAGGTCTGGTCCAGCAGGTGGTGGCGGCGCCGGATCTGGTCACGCGGGTCCATGGCCGTTTCGGCCGCCGGGAACAACCAGAACCAGCTCCATGTGTGGCCCACGTTGGGGTATTTGGCCGCCAACGCGTGGGGCGTCCACACACCGGCCAGCTTCGCTTTGCGGTCCCCGGCCCACAAGACCTGCGCGTGACGGATCTGTGCACGCAATGGCACGACCAGGCGAGCGGGCAGCATCACCGTGCGGTCCTTGCCACCCTTACCGTCCCGCACCACGATGGCGCGGTGGTCGAAGTCGACGTCCTTGATGCGCAGGCGCAGGCCCTCCATGAGCCGCATGCCCGTACCGTAGAGCAACTGCCCGAACAGCTGGTGTGCGGGCTCCAGGGCGGCCAGCACCTGCCCCACCTCTTCGTGCGACAGCACCACGGGCAGCTTGCGTGAGCCCTTGGGCCGCCCGATGTCCTGGAACCAGGGCATGTCCATGCCCAGCACCTGCTTGTAGAGGAAGAGCAAGGCCGACAGCGCCTGCTTGTGCGTCGATGCCGACACCTTGCGCTCATTGGCCAGGTGGCTGAGGAAGGCCTCCACCTCGGCCACGCCCAGTTCACGCGGGTGCTTCAAGCCGGCAAATCGCACGAAATCGCGCACCCATTGGACATAGGCCTGTTCGGTGCGCAGGCTGTAGTGCAGGTAACGGGTGCGTTCCCGGACCTGGTCCAGCAGCATGGGTGACTGCAAGGCAGGCATGGGCAATGGCATGTCGGGCGCGACCATGGTGGGTCCACTCCTCTCCCTGTTGGCGTGTTGTTCGTTTGCTCTGTCGGCAGTCTCTTCAAACATGTGCCGACCAACCACCCACAAAAGGAGGCGAGGCCACCCATACCTCCGGGGGATGACAAGTCGCTCAGCCACGCGCCAAGGCACGCTGCGATAGACTCAGGCCCACAGCTCGCCGACCGGCGCGCGAGCCCGCACAACGCGCACACCGCATCGCCATGTCCATCGCACAACGCCTCCAAGACCTGGGCATCACCCTGCCCCCCGTGTCCGTTCCCGCTGCCGCCTACGTGCCCTTCGTGCGCACCGGCAACCTGGTGTTCCTGTCGGGTCACATTGCCAAGCGCAACGGCCAGGTCTGGGCGGGGCAACTGGGCAAGGGCCTCAGCACTGCCGAGGGCAAGGAGGCCGCACGCCTGGTGGCCATCGACCTGCTGGGCACACTGAATGCGGCCGCCGGTGGCCTGGATCACGTGGTGCGCATCGTCAAGGTGATGTCGCTGGTCAACAGCACGCCCGATTTCACCGAGCAGCACCTGGTGACCAACGGCTGCTCCGAATTGCTGGCCGAAGTGCTTGGCGAAGCCGGCGTGCACGCCCGCAGCGCCTTCGGTGTGGCCCAGATCCCCCTGGGTGCTTGCGTTGAAATCGAACTCATCGCCGAAGTGCGCTGACACAGCAGAGCGCCCGCCCGTCATGAAGCTTCCCATGCATTCGCGCCTGCTGCCCGCAGCAGCAGCCATGGCCTGCGTGGCCGCCGTGGGCGCCGCCCTCTATGGCCAGCACGAGCTCAACATGCAGCCCTGCCCCTGGTGCATCCTCCAGCGCATGCTGTTCATGCTCCTGGCCGCCTGGCTGGGCGTGGCGGCCTTGCTGCCCCGCTCTGCCCTGCAGCGCGGCTGGTCGGCGCTGGCCGCCGTGCCTGCCGCCTGCGGCATCGCCGCCGCGCTGTGGCAGCACTTCGTGGCCGCCAAATCGGCGTCTTGTGCGCTCACCCTGGCCGACCGCATCCTCACCACCACCGGGCTGGACGTGCAGTTTCCTGAGGTCTTCGAGGTGCGCGCCAACTGTTCTGACGCGGCCGTGAGCATCCTGGGCGTGCCATTCGAGTTCTGGAGCCTGGCGCTGTTCGCCATCCTGGCCGCCCTGGCCCTGGGTCACGCACTCGCCCGTGCGCCCGATGCTGGACACTGACCTGCAGCACGCCACGGCGCTGGTCGACTTCCCCGGCGCCGACGGCCAGCGTGAGCGCTGGCAATTTGGTCAACCCTTGCAATGGCTGGTGGCCCACGACCCCTTGCAGGTGCCCGCCTTGCTGGACGCCGCCCACGCGCAGGCGCAAGCCGGCCGCTGGTGTGTGGGTTGGGTGGCCTACGAAGCCGCCCCTGGGCTCAACCCTGACCTGCCCGCCAAAGCGACGCCCCCAGGCGCGGTGTACGCCGTCTGGGCCGTGTTCGACCAGGCCCAGGCCAGCTGGCCGCAAGACCACACCCCGGCGCCGCCAGCGCCCTGGCACATGGGCCCCTGGCAATCGAGCTGGACGGCCGATCAGGCGCGGCAGCGCATCGACGCCATCCACGAGCTGATCCGCCAGGGCGAGGTCTACCAGATCAACCTCACCGAGCGCCTGCAAGCCCCTTGGGAGGCTGAGCACACCCAACAGCCCACGGCCGCCCTGCACGCTTGCTTCCAGGCCCTGCAACGCAGCCAGCCCGATGGCTACGCCCTCTTCCTGGACGGCCGCGCGGCCACCCGCCAGCCCGGTGTGGTGATGAGCGTCTCTCCCGAGTTGTTCGTCGACTGGTCTGGCGACGCGCTCACCACCCGCCCCATGAAAGGCACGGCACCTCGCCGTTGGGACGCCGACGAAGACCAGGCCCAGGCTGCGCACCTGCAGCGGTCCGAGAAGGAACGCGCCGAAAACCTGATGATCGTGGACCTGCTGCGCAACGACCTGTCCCGCGTGGCCGTGACCGGCAGCGTGCACGTGCCCAGCCTGTTCGACGTGCAGGCCTTGCCCACGGTCTGGCAGATGACCTCCACCGTCACCGCCCGCGCGCGGCCCGGCCTGCGCCTGAGCGAACTGATGGCGGCCACCTTCCCGTGTGGCTCGGTCACCGGGGCGCCCAAACGCCAGGCCATGCACCACATCGCCCGGCTGGAAAGCGCGCCACGCGGGGTGTACTGCGGCGCCGCTGGCCTGATGCGCCCCGGCGGGCATGTCACCTTCAACGTGCCCATCCGCACGGTCAGCGTGCACACGCCGCCCCCACCGGCGCCCTGGCGCGCGGACTGCGGCATCGGCAGCGGCATCACCCTGGACGCCCAGGCCGATGCCGAACTGGCCGAGTGGCGCCACAAGCGCGCCTTCCTGCAGCGCGCCGAAGCACCTTTTCAGCTGCTGGAATCGCTGCGGCTGGAGAGTGGCCAGTTGCTGAGGCTGGATGCGCACCTGCGTCGCATGCACAAGGCCGCGCTGTACTTTGGATTCAGCACCGCCGCGCGATGGTCCCGGCATGAACTGGCGCTGCGTGAAGCCCTGGCCCACGCCGTGACCAGTGTCGGCACGGCCTCTGGCGTCTGCAAAGTCCGCCTGCTGCTGGACGCCCAAGGGCAGGTGCAGGTCGAGGTCCAACCGCTGGCCACCTCGCCCGCCCACATCCGCGTGCACTGGGCCGAACAGCCCATGCCCGAAGCCGACGCCTTCATCCGCCACAAAACCACCCATCGGCACGCCTACGACGCCCACCAAGCGCCCGCCGGCTGCTTTGACACCTTGCTGCACAACGTGCAAGGGGAGCTCACGGAGTTCACCATCGGCAACCTGGCCTTGCAGGTGGACGGCCGCTGGCTCACCCCGCCGCTGTCGGCGGGACTGCTGCCGGGCGTCATGCGCGCCGAGTTGCTCGCCAGTGGTCAGTTGAGCGAAGCGACCCTGACCACCGCCGACGTGCGGCATGCGCAAGGCGCCGCACTCATCAACAGCGTTCGCGGCTGGCTTGCCGTGGACCTGCCCCACCTGCAGAACCAATTGCTCAGCTGAGACGTGGCGCGAGGAATTCCCTCTCTGAAACTGGGGACTTGAACCAGAAATACTGATTGATTCACAATAAATACTGATTGGTATTATTTTGAACCAATCAGAAATCACAGGAGATCCGACATGCCCCGCCAGAACCTCAAGGCACGCCTGCGTGCCCACATCCTCGCCGCCCTGCTCGCCCCTGCATTGAGCGTCATCGCCACAGGCGCACAAGCCAGCACCTTCTCCCTGCCCAGCTGGCTACAGTGCCGCAGCACCAACCTCACCGAGTTCAACGGCACCATCGTGGACGCCGCGGTGGCCACGCCAGAACTCAGCACCCTGGTCAGCCTGGTGCAGGCCGCCAACCTGGTTGGCCCGCTCACGGGCAAAGGCCCCTTGACCGTGTTCGCTCCCACCAACGCCGCTTTTGGCAAGGTACCCGCCCCCTTGCTGAGCCTGATCGGCAGCGACGTGGGCCTGCTGACCAACGTGCTCACCTATCACGTCACCACAGGCACCGTGGACCCGCGCCGCAACCTCACACCCAGCCAGGTCACGACACTCAACGGACAATCGGTGTTCGTCGGTTTTGACGCCAGCGGCGCCTCGGTCAACCAGTCGACGGCGGCGTGCAAGGGCGTGAAGACCAGCAACGGCACCGTGTGGATCATCGACAGCGTGCTCCTGCCTCAGTTCAAGTGAAACCATGCCGTGGCCCACGCGGTGGACGCCCCTGCAGCCGGCGGGGTACCCCAAGCTGACTAGACTCATGGCCTCAGCCCCTCGCGGGGCGCACTTTCAGGGCATCAGAAGCCCGCCGCACACACCATGAGACTGCTGCACACCATGCTCCGCGTGGGCAAGCTCCAACGCTCGATCGACTTCTACACCCAGGTCATGGGAATGGAACTCTTGCGCACCACAGACCGCCCCGACCAGCAGTACACGCTGGCCTTCGTGGGCTACGGTCGCAACCCCGAACACGCCGAGCTGGAGTTGACCTACAACTACGGCGTTGAGCAGTACGACATGGGCACGGCCTATGGCCACATCGCCATCGGTGTGGACGACGTCCAGGCCACCTGCGACGCCGTGCGCGCCAAAGCGTCCGAACTGGGCGGTGCGATCACCCGCGAGCCGGGGCCGGTCAAAGGCGGCAACACCCTCATCGCCTTCATCACGGACCCGGACGGCTACAAGGTGGAGCTCATCCAGCGCGGGACGCTCTGAACCCGTGCATCAGGCTTCAATCAGGGCGCCTGAGCAGGCAGCACTGGCGTGTCCACGTGCACATCACCGCACTGGGCACGGTGGCGCATCACGTGGTCGATGATGACCAGGGCCAGCATCGCTTCGGCAATCGGCGTGGCGCGGATGCCCACGCAGGGGTCGTGGCGGCCAAAGGTCTCCACCGTGGCCGGCTGGCCGGCGATGTCGATGGACGGACGCGGCAGGCGGATCGAACTGGTCGGCTTGATGGCGATGGCCACGCGCAGGTCTTGCCCGGTGGAGATGCCACCCAACACACCGCCGGACTGATTGGCCAGGAATCCCTCGGGCGTGAGCGCGTCACCGTGCTCGCTGCCCTTTTGCGTCACGCTGGCAAAGCCCGCGCCAATTTCCACGCCCTTCACGGCGTTGATGCCCATCATCGCGTAGGCGATGTCGGCGTCCAGCTTGTCGAAGAGCGGCTCGCCCAGGCCCACCGGCATGCCCGTGGCCTCGACGATCAGCTTGGCGCCGCAGGAGTCGCCCGACTTGCGCAGCTCGTCCATGTAGGCCTCCAGCGCCGGGATCTGGCTGGCGTTGGCGGCGAAGAAGGGGTTGTGGGGGACGTGCGCCCAGTCCTCGAAGGCGATGACCTCGCTGCCGATCTGCGTCATGCAGCCGCGCACCTCGACACCCAGTTGTTCGCGCAGCCACTTCTTGGCCACGGCGCCGGCCGCCACCATGGGCGCGGTCAGCCGCGCAGACGAGCGGCCACCACCACGGGGGTCGCGGATGCCGTACTTGTGCCAGTAGGTGTAGTCGGCGTGCCCCGGGCGGAAAGACGCCAGGATGTTGCCGTAGTCCTTGCTGCGCTGGTCCGTGTTGCGGATCAGCAGGGCGATGGGCGTGCCGGTGGTGCGGCCTTCGTACACGCCGCTGAGGATCTCGACGGCGTCCGGCTCACTGCGCTGGGTCACGTGGCGTGAGGTGCCGGGTCGGCGGCGGTCCAGGTCAGGCTGGATGTCCGCTTCGGACAGCAACAGGCCGGGCGGGCAGCCATCGATCACGCAGCCGATGGCCGGGCCGTGAGATTCGCCAAAATTCGTGACCGCAAACAGGTGACCGAAAGTGCTGCCAGCCATGACCAGATCCAAGGGAGCAAAGTAGAGCCTGCCATTGTCCCCTGAATTGCCCTGGATCGGCGGCGGTCAGAGCAGCGCGGGCCGCTCCTGCGCGGCGTCTTCCTCGACGGGCCAGTCGCGGATGTAGGCCTTGAGCATGCGGTTCTCGAAGTCCTGCCCATCGACCACGGCCTTGGCCACGTCGTAAAACGAGATCACGCCCATCAGGGTTTTCTGGTTCATCACGGGCATGTAGCGCGCATGGCGGTTGAGCATCATGCGGCGCACCTCGTCGATCTCGGTGTCGGGGGTGCAGGTCAGCGGGTGGTCGTCCATCACCGAACGCACCCACAGGCCTTCGACCTGACCACCATTGCGCACCACGCCCTGGATGACCTCGCGGAAGGTCAGCATGCCGACCAGGTCACCATGCTCCATCACGACCAGCGAGCCGATGTCGCGCTCGGCCATCGTGGTGGCGGCTTCCGCCAGCGGCTGGTCCGGCTGAACGGTGAACAGCGTGCTGCCTTTGACGCGAAGGATGTCAATGACTTTCATGGGCGGTCTCCTCGATCATGGACGGGCTACAGGAGGTTTCAATATAGCCCCTTCTACCCCCCCGAGCCAAGGGGGCGCCCCCTCGTTTCACGGTCTTTGTGCGTCGCCCGGGCCGCGGTGCTCAGCCCATGGCCTGGGCCAGCGTCATGTCGTTCAGGCCAGCCTGCTGCCAGAACGCCGACGTGACGCCGTCCGGGCGCAAGAGCAAGGCACCCGCCAAGGGCGCCACCGGGGTGCGCAGCGGGTCGCACAAGAGCACGATGCGGCCGGCACGGTCACCGTCGGTTTCTTCCAGGTGCCCCACCCAGTCCAGGCCACGCAGCACCTCCACCAGAGGCTCGATCTGCAGCGGGTCGGTCTTGAGGCGGTGAGCGAGCTGGTGGGCACTCAGGCCGCGCTGCGCATCTTGCTGCACCTGGTACAGGGCCTTGAGCATGGCCAGCACCAGGGCAAAGCGGTAGCCAGGTGAATCGGGCCAACGCTTGACCTGCGACAGCAGGCTGGGGGTGTAGGCCGCGACCACCGCCCCCATCAGGATGATCAGCCAGCTGAGGTAGATCCAGACCAGGAAGATGGGGACGGCGGCGAAGGCGCCATAGATGGTGGCGTAAGCCGGCACCTTGCTGAGGTAGACCGCCAGGGCCTTCTGGCCGATCTCCAGCCCGGCCGACGCGAAAATCGCCCCGCCCCAGGCGTGCTCCCAGCGCACGAAGGTGTTGGGCACGAACTTGTAGAGCGCCGCGAAACCCGAGGTCTGCAGACCAAACACGGCCACGCTGAGCAGGAAGCCCACGCCACCGGGCAGTTCGTCCACCAGGCCGCCTGAGGCCGAGATCAGGTAGGACGTGAGCGACAGGCTGGCACCGATCAGCAATGGCCCCAGGGTGAGCGCGGCCCAGTACACCAGCACCCGCTGGGCGATCGGCCGCACCGCCTTGACCCGCCAGATGCCGTTGAGGGTGTGGTCGATGGTCAGCATCAGGGACATGGCCGTGAGCCCCAGCGCGATCAGGCCCATGCCACCCATCTGGCTGGCCTTGGTGGCGAACTTGGTGAGCGACAAGAGCACCGGCTTGGCGATCGCATCGGGCACCAGGCCGGCGAGCACCTGCTGCTCCAGCATCTTGCGAAAGCGCGAGAACACGGGGAAAGCGCTGAACAAGGCCAGCATCACCGTGAACAGCGGCACCAGCGCGATGGTGGTGGTGAAGGTCAGGCTGCCGGCGGTCACGCCCAGGTGGTCCTCGCGGAAACGCTGCCGCAAGGTCTGGTAAGTCTGCACCCAGGGCCACTGAGAAAGCGTGGCGACAAACAGGTGCCAGCGGGCGCGCCACCGCGCCAGCTGGGTCAAGGCCTCATTCATGGGTGGCTATGATGCCAGCATGCTACGTGTACCCATCGACGCCCCCCTTCAGGACGACTTCATCGCCCAACACTCACCCGAGCGCCTGCAGCGCATCCAGCAGGTGCGCGGCCTGTGCCTCGGCATGGTGCTGGGCCTCATTGCCCTGGGCCTGGCCTGGGAGCTGAAGTTGGCGCCCCTGCCCGGCGGAACCGGCGCCCTGGCCTTGAAGGTGCTGCCCCTCACCTTCGCGGTGGCGGGCATGCTCAGGCACCGGCTCTACACCTTCCGCTGGATGTCGCTGCTGGTGTGGCTCTACTTCACCGAAGGCGTGGTGCGTGGCACCAGCGACGCCGGCGTCTCCCAGGTCTGCGCCTGGGCAGAAATCGCCCTGAGCACCGGCCTGTTCGTGGGCTGCGCGGTTTACGTGAAACTGCGGCTGAAGGTGCTGCCGCCCAAAGACAAGTCCAAGCTCAAGGCTTGAGGCCCACCAGACATGGACACGCCAACCGCCTTGCCTGCGCCTGAACGTGAGGCCTTCCTGAGCGCCTTGCGGGTGCTGCTGGGCGATGCCCAGGTCGCCGAGCCCACGGGTGCGGACGACCAGGCCCACACGGCCAGCCAGACCGACTGGCGGGGCCGCTACAGGGGCTGGGCGCTGGCCATCGCGACGCCTGCCCACACCGCCGAGGTGGCGGCCGTGGTGCGCTTGTGCGGCCAACATGGCGTGGCCATCGTGCCTCAAGGCGGCCACACCGGCCTGGTGGGCGGCGGCGTGCCCGACGCCAGTGGCCAGCAGCTGGTGCTGAGCCTGCGGCGCCTCAACCGCATCCTGGAGGTGGACGCGGCCAACCTCACCCTCACGGCCCAGGCCGGCTGCCTGCTGGCCGATGTGCAGGCCGCAGCGGCGCAGGCCGGCTTGCTTTTCCCACTCAGCATGGCCTCCGAAGGCAGCTGCACGCTGGGGGGCAACCTGGCCACCAACGCCGGCGGCACGCAGGTGCTGCGCTTTGGCAACGCGCGTGAACTGTGCCTGGGCGTGGAAGCGGTGAGCGCACAAGGGGAGGTCTGGCACGGCCTGCACGGCCTGCGCAAGGACAACACCGGCTATGACCTGCGCCAACTGCTGATCGGCAGCGAAGGCACCTTGGGCCTGATCACGGCGGCGACCGTGAAACTGTTTCCTCAGCCGCGCAGCCAGCAGGCCGCTTTGCTTGCTTGCCCGGACCTGGACGCCTGCCTGAGCCTGCTTCAGGCGGCCAGGCACACGCTCGACGCCCAACTCACGGGCTTCGAGCTGATGGGCGCATACCCGCTGGCGCTGGCGCGTCGACACATGAGCAGCCAGGCTCAGGTGCTGAATGCCCTGGGCAGCGCTGGCGAGGCATCAGCCTGGGTGGTCCTGCTGGACGCCGCCAGCCCCCTGCCCACATCCGCATTGCAAGAACAGCTGGCCGCGCTGTGCCACCAGGCCATGGACGCTCGGTGGGCGAGCGAGGTGACGCTGTCGCAGTCGAGCACCCAGCACCGCGCCATGTGGGCGTTGCGCGAGGCCATCCCCCTGGCAGAGAAGGCCGAAGCCTTGATGGTCAAGCACGACATCGGTGTACCGACGTCCCGCATTCCCCGCTTTGTGGACGAGGTGCAGGCCGCTTTGAGTCAAGCGCTCCCTGGCGTGCGCATCGTCTGCTTTGGTCACATGGGCGATGGCAACCTCCACTTCAACGTCCAGGGACCGGCCGGCGTCACCCCGTCGGACTTCCTGGCCCGGCACCAGGCAGATGTCGAGCGCATCGTCTATGACCTGGTCGAGGCACACCAGGGCACCATCTCGGCGGAGCATGGCATTGGTCAGCTCAAACGCCATGAACTGGCTCAGCGTGGCTCACCCGTCAAACTGAGCTGGATGCGCGCCATCAAGCAGGCCATGGACCCCCAGGGGCTGCTCAACCCGGGCAAGGTGGTCTGACGGCGACGGCTCAGGCACCGCCAGCCGGGACACTGCGAGGCTCATTGCACGGGGCTGTCAAACCCCTTGGGCACAACCAGGCTCATGACCTCGATGCCCTCTTCTTTCAAGGCTTCACGGTCATCTGCGTCCAGCTGACCCCGGATGGGTTTGGCCGGCAGTTCGCCCGCGTGCATGGCTCGGGCCTCTGTGGCGAATCGTTCGCCCACGTCCTCTGTGGTCTGCATGACGTGGCGCACCGCCGACCAGTACATCGCTTGCAGGGCCAGTGCCTCGTCGGGCTTCCTGGCAGCTGCCTGGACATCCGTGCCAGCCACGCCAGCAGCGTCCGTTGCCTGGTGCGACACGTTCAGACGCGAAGCAGACGGAATGCGCTGGACGTGGACATCCCCGCACACCGGGCAGCTCAGCAGCCCACGCGCCTGCTGGCTGCCAAGCTCAGCGGCAGAAGCAAACCAGCCCTCAAAGCGGTGCCCCTGCGGGCAAGCCAGATCAACCACCAGCATGCTCACGCACCCTGTCCTTCCTCGTTCACCCATTGCAAGGGCCAGTGGCCTGCGCGCCATTGTTGCAGCCACATCAAACCCACAATGGTCTTCACGTCCGTCAGCGTGCCATCGCGCACGCCGTCTTCCAGCTCTTGTTGGGTGGCGGCGAACACATCGAGGAATTCGCCCTCATCCAGGTGGCGTTCGTGCAGGGTCAGGCCATCTGCAAACCAGATCTCGATGACCTCGGTGGCGTAGCCAATGACCGGGTGCATGATGCCGGCGCGCGCCCAACGCTGCGCCTTGTAGCCGGTTTCTTCCCACAGTTCGCGGCGGGCACAGGTCAGGCCACCTTCGCCAGCATCCAGCTTGCCGGCCGGGAACTCGGTCATGGTCTGCCCCACCGGGTAACGGTACTGGCGTTCCAGCACCAGGCGGCCATCGGGCAGCACCGGCACCACCATCACGGCACCGGGGTGCACCACGTATTCGCGAGAAGCGCTGCGCCCATCGGGCAGGCGAACCTGGTCGCGCTTCATGGACAGGAATTTGCCCTGGAAGACCACCTCGGACGACAGGGTGTCTTCGCGCAAGTGGGCGTCGGAGGCAGGTGATTCGTTCGAACTCATGGGACGGTGCAGCTGTGATGTGGCCAGGATCTGCGCGGGGCTGGGCGGCGCGCGCTGGTGACGATTGTGCCCCGGGGGCCTCTGCTTGTGGCACCCTGCTTCGAGCGGCCCCACAGCTGGCCAACGTCAATGGGGCGCCCTCCCCAATGGAATCGGGCCCCGCAGGGCCCGATGGAGGTGTCAGCGCGGCGCCACCCGGGCGCCTGGCACAGTGAGATTCAACCCGCCAAAGACTGAGTGATGGCGCGCGCGCACAAGGTCATCAGACCGGAAGGGAGGATGCCCAGGGCGACCACGGCCAGGGCGTTGAAACCCAGCAGCACACGGGCATGGCCTTCCACCACCGGCGAGCTGTCGGTGGGCTCGTCGAAGTACATGACCTTGACGATGCGCAGGTAGTAGAACGCCCCAACCAGCGACAGCAGCACCGCCACGATGGAGATCTGCAGCAGCAGGGTCGAGTTGGTGGTGATCAGCGCTTGCAGCACAGCCAGCTTGGCGTAGAAACCCACCGTGGGCGGGATGCCGGCCAGCGAGAACATGAACACCGCCATGACACCGGCCAGCAAGGGGCTGCGCTTGTTCAGGCCGGCCAGATCGGAAATCTGTTCGGACTCGAAACCCGGCCGCGACAGGATCATGATCAGGCCGAAGGTGCCCATCGTGGTCAACACATAGGTGAGCACGTAAAACAGCGACGAGCCATAACCATTGCCTGCCGACACCGTGTTGCCAGCCACGACCGTGGGCACGAAGCCGAGCAGCATGAAGCCCAGTTGCGCGATGCCTGAATATGCCAGCATGCGCTTGAGGTTGGTCTGCGCGATGGCAGCCAGGTTGCCCACCGCCATGGACAGCACCGCCAGGATCATCAGCATCTGTTGCCAGTCCGCAGCCTGGCTGACCAGGCCTTCCACCAGCAAACGGATGGTGATGGCAAACGCCGCCAGCTTGGGCGCACCGGCCACCATCAGGGTGGCCGCCGTGGGGGCGCCCTGATAGACGTCAGGCACCCACATGTGGAAAGGCACCACACCCAGTTTGAAGGCCAGGCCGGAGACGATGAACACCAGGCCGAAGGCCAGCACCTGCTTGTTGATGGTGCCCGCCAGCGTGGCTTTGTAGACCTCGCCCAGGTCGAGTGAACCGGTGGCCCCATACATCATCGAGAGGCCATACAGCAGAAAACCCGAAGCCAGCGCGCCCAGCACGAAGTACTTCATGGCGGCTTCAGTGGCTTGGGCGTTGTCGCGGCGCAGGGCCACCATCGCGTACAGCGACAGCGACATCAACTCCAGGCCCAGGTAGATGGACAGGAAGTTGTTGCCGATGATCATGATCGAGATGCCCAGCAGCGAGAACATCGCCAGCGTGAACAGCTCGCCCTTGAGCATGTCGCGCTCACCAGCGTAGTTTTGCGCGTAGACCAGGCTGCCCATCACCGCCAGCGTCGCGCACAGCGACAGCAGGTGGCCCATGGCGTCGGTTACCACCATGCGCTGCATGGCGTACACCGAGGTGCCGCTGTCCAGCGCATTGAGGTGCAGTGCAGCCACCACGGCCAGCGAGGCCATGGACAGCAGGTAGGTCGTGGTTCGTTTCGGGCAGGTGACGAAAAGATCGACCATGGCCACCAGGCAAGCCATGCCCAGCAACACGATCTCGGGCGTCACCGCGCACCAGTTCAAGTCAGTCATGTCGGTCGGGCCTTCAGTTCAGCTTGCTCACGGAAACGTGCTTGATCAGCTCGGTCACCGAGGCCTGCATGGCGTCGGTGAAGGGCTTGGGCT
>CANBQJ010000058.1 GCA_947371645.1 Burkholderiales bacterium
TGGGCCCCAACTTCGACATGAAGCACTTCACGCCGCCTTACAACCCCTGGGACCAGCGCCTGTGCGCCGTGCCCAATGGCGACATGTTCAAGGTGCTGCGCAAGGGCAAGGCCTCGGTGGTGACCGACCACATCGACCGTTTCGTGGACAAGGGCATCCTGCTGAAATCAGGCCAGACGCTCGAGGCCGACATCATCGTCACCGCCACCGGCCTGAACCTGCGCCTGTTTGGCGGCATGGCCATGTCGGTGGACGGCAAGGCCGTGGACATGAGCAAGCGCATCTCCTACAAGGGCCTGATGTTCAGCGACCTGCCCAACATGTCCAACACCCTGGGCTACACCAACGCCTCGTGGACGCTGAAGGCCGACCTGATCGCCGAGTACGTGTGCCGCCTGATCAAGCACATGGACAAGTCCGGCACCCAGATCGCCATGCCGGTGCGCAATGACCCGTCGGTCAAGGAAGCCCCGCTGCTGGACATGAGCTCCGGCTACGTGGCCCGCGCCGCCGACACCCTGCCCAAAGGCGCCGACAAGGCACCCTGGAAGCTCTTCCAGAACTACGCCCTGGACATGGAGCAGCTGCGCAATGGCAAGCTGGAAGATGGCGCGATGACCTTCAGCCGGGCCACGGGCGCGGGCAAGGCCACGCAGCGCAAGGCCGCCTGAGCGGGGGCGCCACCCACCCGGTAACGCCCCGAGGGCCTGCCACCATCGCGGTGCAGGCCCTTGTGCCTTGCGCCCTCGACACCGCTTGCCCCTGCGCAAACCCTGAACGCTGCTGTCGCAGTGGGGTCACGCCGCTGCGCCATAATCCACCGCCAGTTTCAGTGGCTTTTTGCGATTGGCTCGGACACCCCCGGCGCATCCCGCGCCCCTGGCTCGCGCACCACACCAACCCTAGGACATTTTCACCATGACCGACCAGGCCAACCAGCCCAGCTTCGCCATCCAACGCATCTACCTGAAGGACATGTCCCTGGAGCTGCCCAACGCCCCCGCCATCCTGCTGGAGCAAGGCAACCCCCAGATCGACGTGAACCTGGGCCTGCATGCCGAAACCGTGGTCGAAGGCGCCATCTATGAGGTGTCCGTGACCGCCACCGTGACCGCCAAGCTCAACGACAAGGTGCTGTTCCTGATCGAGGCCAAGCAAGCCGGCCTGTTCGAGATCCGCAACGTGCCGCAAGACCAGATGCAGCCGATCATCTCCATCGCCTGCCCGCAGATCGTCTATCCCTACCTGCGTGCCACCGTGGCCGACGTGCTCAACCGCACCGGCTTCCCTCCCGTGCACCTGACCGAAGTGAACTTCCAGGCCATGTACGAAGCGCAGCTGCAGCAAGCCGCTGCCGGCCAGGTCGGCCAAGCCTGAACAGGGCTGGATGACTCAGTCCGCCCGGCCCATCGCCGTGCTGGGCGCGGGCGCCTGGGGCACCGCGCTGGCCATCAGCGCGGCGCGCCACAACCCGCAGGTGAGCCTGTGGGCGCGCGACGCCGCGCAGGTCGCCGACATGGCGCAAGCCCGGCGAAACGTGCGCTACCTGCCCGAGGTCAGCTTTCCTGAGGGCCTGGCCCTGAGCAGCGACTTCGCCGCCACCGTCAACCAGGTCACCCAGGGCCAGGGCCTGTTGATCCTGGCCTCACCCATGGCCGGCCTGGCCGAGTTGCTGGCCCGACTGCCCGATGGTGCGCAGGCCTTGTGGCTCTGCAAGGGTTTCGAGAAGGGCACGGGGCGGCTGGGCCACGAGGTCGCGCAGGCCGTTCGGCCGCAGGTGCGTTCGGGCGTGCTCTCAGGGCCCAGCTTTGCGCAAGAGGTGGCACTGGGCCAGCCCACCGCCTTGGTGGCCGCCAGCGCCGACGCCCAGCTCACGGAAGCCGCGGTCGCGGCCTTCCACAGCGACACGCTGCGCGTCTACACCTCGTCCGACCCGGTGGGTGTGGAGGTGGGCGGCGCGGTGAAGAACGTGCTGGCGATCGCCACGGGCATCGTCGACGGCATGAACCTGGGGCTCAACGCCCGGGCCGCGCTCATCACGCGTGGCCTGGCCGAGATGACCCGGCTGGGCCTGGCCCTGGGCGCCAGGCCCGACACCTTCATGGGGCTGTCTGGCCTGGGTGACCTGGTGCTGACGGCCACGGGCCACCTGTCTCGCAACCGCAGCGTGGGCCTGCAACTGGCCACGGGCAAGCCGCTGGCCACCATCGTGGCCGAACTGGGCCATGTGGCCGAAGGCGTCTACAGCGCCGCCACGGTGTGGCAACGCGCGCAGCAACTGGGCGTGGCCATGCCCATCACCGAAGCGGTGGTGGCCTTGCTGGATGGCCGCTTGACGCCGGCTCAGGCCGTGGGCGCGCTGATGCGCCGCGAGTCCAAGGCAGAGAGCTGAAGCCGCGAACCACGCCGGGCTGATCAGCCCCCGCCGGCGTAGCCGTTCTGGCGCCAGGCCTCGAACACCGCCACCGCCACCGCATTGCTCAGGTTGAGGCTGCGCTGGTCGGTCTGCATGGGCAGGCGCACGCGCTGTGCCGTGGGGAAGGTCTCGCGCAAGGCCGGGTCCAGGCCGCGGGTCTCGCAACCAAACACCAGCCAGTCGCCTGGCCGCCAGTCGGGCTCGTGAAAGGGCCGGCTGCCGCGCGTGGTGAAGGCGAACATGCGGCTGGCGTCGGGCTGTTCGCGGTCCAGGAAGGCCTGCCAGCTGGCGTGGCGCTGGACGCTGGCGTACTCGTGGTAGTCCAGGCCGGCTCGGCGCAGCAGCTTGTCGTCCATGGAGAAACCCAGGGGCTCGATGAGGTGCAGCGCGCAGCCGGTGTTGGCCGCCAGGCGGATGACGTTGCCCGTGTTGGGCGGGATCTCGGGTTCGACCAGGACGATGCGGAACATGGGCGCCATTATCGGTGGCGACCGGCCTGACGCGGCGTCACTGCCCAGTGGTCTGCTTGAAGGCCATCACGGCCTGGTTGCGCAAGGTGCGCAGCAGCGAGAGCTCCTTGTCGCGCACCTGAAAGCCGTTGGCGCGGGCCTGGTCGGCGTAGATGAGGCCCAGCACCACGTCGGGCTGGCCCTTGCGCCGCAAGGTCAGGGGCAGCAGCAGGAAGCTGGGGGCAGCCACCTGCTGCTTGAACCAGGCCGGCAGGCGCGGGGCCACGCTGGGCACGCTGGCGTCATCGATCAACAGGTCGGCGTTCTTGAGGCAGACCACGCTGAAGAGGTCGGGGGCCACGCCCGGCTGCGGGCTCAAGGGCACTTTGAAAACAGACTTGATGGTGTCGACCTGCAGGCCGATGCCCATGCGCCCCAGCAACTGGTTGCTGCGCGGATCACGCAGGCAAAACAGCACGCGCTGACACTGCATGGCGCGGTACATGGTCTCCAGGATCATGTGCAGCACGTCGTTGAGCTTGTAGCCCTCCAGCAGCGTGTTGGTCAGGTCCTGGATGCCGTTGGTCAGCACATTGGCCACGCTCTGGTCGGGCAGCGGCATCGGCGCCGTCAAGGCGGGGCTTTGCTCGGGCAGCGACAGGCTGCCGTCGTAGGCACCCACCGTGGTGGCGGCGTAGGCCTGATCGCTGAAGCCATCGGGTGCCGAGCCCTCGCCCGCGAGCGGCACCTGGCCTGCGCCGGAGCGTGGGCGAGACCAGGCGGCGTGCTCACCCGACACGGCGTCGGAGGCGGCGGCACCCCGCGTCTGATGCACCAGCGGGATGCCGTCGGGGCCGGTCTCCGGCGCGGTGGGCAGCACTTGGGGCGTGTCCACATAGAAGTGGTCAACCAGGCGTTCGGCCTGCGGGTCGTCGGGCACGGTGAAGTTCAGGGCCTCGGTGAGCTCGGCCATGCGGTGGCGGGCGCGCCCGGCGGCGTTTTGCAGGTCTTCGCCGCGCAAGTCCAGCGCAGCGGCGTACTGGCTTTGCAAACGGCCCAGGGCTTCGCCCAGGCCGGCGGGGTCGGTGCGCATCAGGCAATCGGTGGCGTCGTTGGTCAGGCTGGCCAGCCACCAGTGGTGGTCCTGGCGCCCGCGCACCGAGCGCTTGGGCACGTCGCCCGTGGGGGTGGCCATGCAGTCGCGCAGGTTTTGCGGCAGGCCCCACATCTGGCCCACCTTGTCGGCCAGCTGGTCCAGGCTCACGCCCAGCACCTTCTGGGCAGCGGCGCGCTCGTCCAGGCCAGGCTGGCCATCGGGGCCAGGCTTGCACAGGTCGCGGATCTGATCGGCGTCATCCGGCAGGTAGTAGGCCACCAGCAGCCGCCCCAGGTTGCGAAACAGCGCGCCCAGGTAGGCCTGTTCGGCCTCCTTGCTGGTGGCGCTGAGTTCGCTGGCCAGGGTACCGGCCATGACGGTGCGCAGGAATTCGGTGCGCAGCTGGTGGGCGTGGGCCTTGTCCTGCATGCGGTCCAGCAACATGAGCGACAGGGCCATGTTGCGCACGCCACCGGCGCCGATGAGTGCCACCGCCCTCGACACGGTGCTGATGGGGTCGGTGCCCGCACGCCGGTAGTGCGCGGTGTTGACCACGCGCAGCAGCTTCTGGGTGAGCGCCACATCGCGCAAGACCTCGTCGGTCAGGGCCTGCATGCTGTCGGTTTCGGATTGCGACATGGCCTGCACGCGCGACACCGAGGTGGACAGCGCGGGGAAGTCGCTCTTGAAGCGCATGCGCCGCAGGAGATAGTCCAGCGTGAGGTCGGCCTCCTTGCGGCCGGCCGCCTGAGCAGCCGCAGGCGCCAGGGCACCGTCGCCCTGTGTGGCGGGCGGCTCGGACATGGATGAAATGGGTGGGGGCATGGGAGGTCTCCACCCTGGATTGGGCCTCAAAAGGCCCTGGCTTGAAAGCGGGATAGGGCCGGCTGGGGCCACCTTGTTCAGCCGATGAAGCTCGGATCTTCGGTCAATGTGAAATTTTCCCGCGGCGCCGGTGAGGCGCCCTCAGCGCAGGGCCTGGCTGACGCCCAGCAGGGCCGGCGACACCTCGGCGTGGATGACGAAGACCGGCACCTCGCGCACCAGGGTCGACAGCCGGCCTTTGGCATCAAACCGAGCGCGAAAGGGTGAGCGGTCAAACCAGTCGCCCAGGCGGGGCACGATGCCGCCGCCGATGTAGATGCCACCGCGTGCGCCCAGCAGCAAGGCCAGGTCGCCGGCGGCACTGCCCAGCAGGGCACAGAAGGTGTCGAGCGCCTGCACGCACACGGGGCACTGGGCGGCCAGGGCCGCCTGCACGATGGCGGCGGCGCTGCGCTCGCTCAGCCTGGCGGACTGGCCCATCACGGTCTCCAGCGCGGCCAGCAGGTTGAGCAGGCCGGGCCCGGAGAGCACACGCTCCAGCGACACGCGCCCTTGGAAGCGCTGCTGCAGGGCGCGCAGCACGCCGATCTCCAGCTCGGTCTCCGGCGCCAGCGACAGGTGGCCACCTTCACCCTGGATGGGCGCCCACTGCACGCCGCCGGGCAAAGCCAGAGGCACCAGGCCGCCCATGCCCAGGCCGGTGCCCGCGCCCAGCACGCCGATGGCCTGGCCACTTGAAGCGGCCTGCGGGCCCACGCCCATCAGGCGGCGCTCGTGCGGCTGCAAGAGCGGGATGGCCAGGGCCAGGGCGGTGAAGTCGTTGATGACCACGAGTTCCTGCAGGGCCAGCGCGCGGCACAAGGCCTCGGTGGAAAACGACCAGTGGTGGTTGGTCATCTGCACCAGGTCGCCGTTGATGGGGTTGGCGATGCCCATGGCGCAGCGGCGCGGCAAACCGCGGCCGGGGCGCGCCGTCCGGGCCAGGTAGGCGCGCATGGCCGCTTCGATGGTGGCGAAGTCGGCACAGGGCAAGGTGAGCACGTCCTGCAAAGGCGCACCGGGCCCATCCTGCCAGGCGAAGCGGGCGTTGGTGCCGCCGATGTCGGCCAGCAGGCGGGTGTCGGTGTGCAAGGCGATCATGTCGCCCATCATGCCGCGACGGCGGCCCCGGTGATGCGGGCCTCGGTGGCCGCGTCGAACAGGTGGACGTCGGGTGCCGACCAGGCCAGGTGCACGGTGTCGCCCACGGCGTGGTCCACCTTGCCGGGCACGCGCACGACCAGCGGGCCCACCGCCGTGTCCACGTAGACATAGGTTTCGGGGCCGGTGGGCTCGATCATGCGCAGGGTGCCGCGCAGGCCCTGGCCCGTGGCACCAAAGTGGATGGCCTCGGGGCGCAGTCCGTAGGTCACTTCGGTGGCGGTGCTGGCCTGCAGGGCGGCGGCATCGCGCTCGCCCAGCAGGAGCTGCTCGCCGTGCGCGCTCAAGGCCGCAGCGCTGCGCTGGGCGGTGATGAGGTTCATCGCAGGCGAGCCGATGAACTGGGCCACGAAGAGCGTGGCCGGGCGGGTGTAGATGTCGTCGGGCGTGCCCAGTTGCTGCACGATGCCGTCGCGCATCACGGCGATGCGGTCGCCCAGGGTCATGGCCTCGACCTGGTCGTGGGTCACGTAGACCGTGGTGGTTTTGGTGCGCTGGTGCAAGAGCTTGATCTCGGCGCGCATCTCCACGCGCAGCTTGGCATCGAGGTTGGACAGCGGCTCGTCGAACAAAAAAAGCGCGGGGTTGCGCGACAGGGCACGCCCCATGGCCACGCGCTGGCGCTGGCCGCCTGAGAGCTGCCCTGGCTTGCGGTCCAGCAGGTGCTCGATCTGCAGCATCTTGGCCACGCGCTGCACGGCGGCTTCGCGCTCGGCCTTGGGCACCTTGCGCATCTCCAGGCCAAACGCAATGTTCTGCGCCACGTTCATGTTGGGGTAGAGCGCGTAGCTCTGGAAGACCATGGCGATGTCGCGGTCCTTGGGCGGCGCGTGGGTGACGTCGCGGTCGGCAATGAGGATCTGGCCCGAGGTCGGTGAGTCCAGCCCCGCGATCATCGACAGCAGCGTGGACTTGCCACAGCCCGAAGGCCCGACAAGGATGAGGAACTCGCCCTTTTCCACCTCGATGTCGATGGATTTGAGGATGTGCGTGGCGCCATAGCTCTTGCGAACCTGGCGGATGGAAAGCGCGCCCATGAAGATTCCTTTCAACCCTTGACGGCACCAGCCGTCAGACCGCGCACAAAGTACTTGCCGGCCACGATGTAGACGAAGAGCGTGGGCAGGCCGGCGATCATCGCTGCGGCCATGTCCACGTTGTATTCCTTGACCGAGCTGGAGGTGTTGGCCAGGTTGTTGAGGCCCACCGTCAGCGGCTTGGAGTCGGTGCTGGAAAAGACCACGCCGAAGAGGAAGTCGTTCCAGATCTGGGTGAACTGCCAGATCAAGGTCACGACCAGGATGGGCGTGGACAGCGGCAGCACGATGCGCCAGAAGATGCGCCAGAAGCCGGCGCCGTCCAGCATGGCGGCCTTGATGAGTTCATCGGGCAAGGCCGCGTAGTAGTTGCGGAAGAACAGCGTGGTGCTGGGCAGGCCGCACAGCAAGTGCACCAGGATCAGACCCCAGATGGAGCTGGCCAGGCCCAGGTAGCCCAGCACCTGCGACATGGGCAGCAAGATGACCTGCAGCGGCATGAACACGCCAAAGAGCATCAGCGCAAACAGCGTCTCGCTGCCACGGAAGCGCCACTTGGTCAGCACATAGCCATTGAGCGCACCCAGCGTGGTGGAGATCAGCACCGCCGGCACCACCATGTAGACCGAGTTCATGAAGTAGGGCTTGAGGCCGCCGCAGTCCGTGCCCGTGCAGGCGCTGGACCAGGCCTTGGCCCAGGCCTCCAGGGTGATGGCGTGCGGCAGGGCCAGCAGGCTGCCTTCGCGGATCTCGTCCATGCTCTTGAATGAGGTGGACAGCATCACGTAGAGCGGCGCCAGGAAGAAGCCGGCCAGGCCCAGCAGCACGGCCCACAGCAGCGCGCGTGTCCAGTCGAAAGGAGGTTGTTGTGTCATCTCGGAGCCCTCACTGGCGCTGCTGCGAACGCAGCTCGCTGTAGAGGTAAGGCACCACGATGGCGGCCACGGTGGCCAGCATGACGGTGGCAGAGGCTGCGCCCAGGTTGATCTGGCCGCGGGTGAAGGCGGTGGCGTACATGAAGGTGGCGGGCATGTCGGTGGCGAAACCCGGGCCACCAGCGGTGAGCGCCATGACCAGGTCGAAGCTCTTGATCGCGATGTGGGCCATCACCATCAGCGTGGAGAAGAACACCGGGCGCAGGCTGGGCACCAGGATGCGCCAGTAGATGCGGGGCGTGGAGGCACCGTCCAGTTGGGCGGCCTTGATGATCGAGTCGTCGATGCCGCGCAGGCCGGCCAGGAACAGGGCCATCACGAAGCCGGCGCTTTGCCAGATGCCGGCAATGGCCACGCAGTAGATGGCGCGGTCCGGGTCGACGATCCAGTCGAAGCGGAAGTTGGCAAAGCCCCAGGACTGCACCATGTGCTCCACACCCAGGCCGGGGTTGAGGATCCACTTCCAGGCCGCACCGGTGACGATGAAGCTCAAGGCCATGGGATAGAGGTAGATGGTGCGCAGCACACCTTCGGCGCGGATCTTCTGGTCCAGCAGGATGGCCAGGAAGAGCCCCAGGCCCATGGCGCCGCCCAGGAACAGGGTGCCGAAGACCAGCAGGTTCTTGGCGGACTGCAGGAAGCGGTCGTTGTCCAGCAGCTGCAGGTAGGCGCCGAAGCCCTGGAATTCATAGTTGGGCATCAGGCGCGAAGCCGACACCGAGAACCAGCCGTTCCAGGCGATGAGCCCGTAGATGAACAGCAGGGAGAGCGCGAAGCTTGGCGCCACCACCAGGCGGGGCAGCCAATCCGTGCGGGTGGCGCGGGAGGGTGTGGTCATGTCAATGCAGGCAGCTGGGGTGACACCTGCCAGGTGAGGTTGCCCTGATGGCACCCGGGATGGGGGCCACCTGTGGCGACAAGGGTCAGCAGCCTTGTGGGCGCTGACCCCTGGTCTTGGGCGATCAGGCCATCAGGCCATCACTTGGTCTGTGCGGCAGACACCAGCTTCTTGATGGTCTCGTCGGCTGTGGCCTTGTCGCTGTTCCAGTAGTTGGACACCACGTCCTGGATGGCACCTTGCACGGCAGACGGCACGGCCATGCCGTGGGCAATGGAGGGCACCAGCGAGCCGGCCTTGGCGCTGTCGGTGAAGTCCTTGGCCGAGGCCTTGGCACAAGCGTCGAACTTCGACAAGTCCATGCCCATGCGCACCGGGATCGAGCCCTTGTTCAGGTTGAACAGCTCCTGGAAAGCCGGCGACATGATGGCCGAGGCCAGGTCACGCTGGGCCTTGATGTTGGCTTCGTTCTTCAGCTGGAACATGGCAAAGCTGTCGACGTTGTAGGTGAAGGACTTGGCGCTGCCGGGCGCGGCCACGCATTCGAAGTCCTTGCCCGGCACCTTGCCCGCGGCGATGAACTCGCCCTTGGCCCAGTCGCCCATCAGCTGCATGCCGGCCTCACCGCGGATGACCATGGCGGTGGTCAGGTTCCAGTCACGGCCCGGTGAGTTCTTGTCGGTGTAGCCTTTGATCTTCTTGAAGGTCTCCAGCACCTCCTTCATCTTGGCGCTCTGGATGGTCTTGACGTCCAGCTGAACGAAGGCCTTCTTGTAGAAGTCTGCGCCACCCAGGCCCAAGGCCACGCTTTCGAAGGTGGTGAAGTCCTGCCAGTTCTGACCGCCATGGGCCACGGGGATGATGCCGGCCTTCTTCAAGGCTTCAGCGGCCACGAAGAACTCGGGCCAGGTGGTGGGCACCTTGGCGCCGGCCTTCTTGAAGGCTTCGGGGTTGGCCCACAGCCAGTTCACGCGGTGCACGTTCACCGGTGCGGCAATGTAGTGGCCCTTGTACTTGAGGCCCGCAGCGATGGGGGCGGGCAGCAGCGCGTCCCAGTTCTCGGCGTTGGCGACGTCATCGAGGTTGGTCAGCACGCCTTCCTTGGCCCACTCCTGCAGCGAAGGGCCCTTGATCTGGGCCGCGGCCGGCGCGTTGCCCGAGACCACCCGGGACTTCAGCACGGTCATGGCCGAATCACCACCACCGCCGGCCACGGCGAAGTCCTTCCAGGTGTGGCCCTTGGCCTTCATGGTCGCGGCCAGGGCTTGCGCCGCCTTGGCTTCGCCACCGGCCGTCCACCAGTGCAGCACTTCGACTTCACCGGCGAAGGCCGGGGCGAGCAGGGCTGCACCCAGGGCGGCCACGGTGGCGGCTCGGGCAACCTGGCCCACGGACAACTTGCGGTATTGAACGTTCGTCTTCATGAGGATTCCTTGACGTCTCTGGACAAGGGAGCGCCCGGTCCCGGGCGGCTCCGCGTGGTGTTCGACAGGGTCAGAACCAGACTTCAGCCTGGACACCGTAGCTGGTGCCGGAAGTCTTGCCGTCGCCCATGCCCGTCAGGCCGCCGGTGTACGTGGTCTGCGTCGGGTTGGCGGCAATGTAGGCGGCCGTGGCCTGGTCGTTGGCCGCCTTGTTCCACTTGGCGGTGGTCACGTAGAAGCGCAGCTCGGGGCGGTTGAACAGACCAGGGCCGGTGGACAGCGTCGGGGCGATGGTCAACTTGGTCAGGTTGGCGGCCGAGCCGTTCGAAGGCTTGACGCGGTCGATGCCCAGGTCGGTCAGCAGCTTGAAGTTGCGGGTGAAGGCATACGACACGCGGCCACCCAGGGACGTGATGGTGCTGTCACCTGCATCGGCCTTGTTGCTTTGGTACATGGCGATGGCCTGGGCGCCCAGGTTGGTGGTGAACTGGCCCTGGAAGCCATCGGCCAGGCGCAGCTTCTTGACGTCGGAGCCATCGGTCAGCGAACCGAAGTTGCCCGTCAGGCCAGCAGAGCCTTGCGCCATCTGCAACCACAGGTTGTTGCTGGCGGTGCCGCCCATCAGCTTGCTCTGGGTGTGGCGAACGCTCACGGCCGTGCCGGCCTTGCCACCATCGAAATCCCCCTTGGTGACGTTCAGCACCACGTTCAGGGTGCCATCGGCGTTGACCGGCGCATCACGCAGCCAGGCGTTCAGGCGGTTGCCCGGTTGTTGAAGGCCGGTGACGTGGGAAGGGTCGTCCTTGCGGTAGTAAGCCAGGTCCAGCTTGCCGCCCAGGGCGTCGATGCTGGCGCCTGCGCCCGTGCCATCGAGTTGCTCGAAGAACTTGTCGACGATGTGCACGTCGGCGCCACGGTGGTAGCGCTTGCCGCCCCAGAAGCTGGCCGCGGGCGCGAAGTCCAGGCCCGACATTTCCACGTACATCTGGGCGGTGGTCACGCTGGTGTTGGGGTCGCTGCCGCCGGTGGTGCTGCCGACGGCCGGCATGAAGAACACCTTGAAGACTTCACCCGTCTGTTGCTTGACGGTACCCGTCAACATGAACTCACCATAGCCTTCGCATTCGTTGCCCAGACGGTACTTGAACTCCGCACCGCTGAGCTGGTAGCAGTTGCGGTTGGCGTTCTTTTGCGTGGCCTGCGGGCCGGCGCGGAAGTAGCCGCCAAAGTCGAAGGCGACTTCGGCGAACGCGGGCATGGCCAGTGCAGCGCCCAGGATGAGCGGGACGGAACGTGAAAGGGTGTTGGTCTTCATGTTGTCTCTTCGTTGGGGGAGTGGATGGGTCCCGGGGCGCGCTCAGCGACACGCGGCGGGCAACGAAGTATTAACGAATCATTAACGCTACATGTACGAATCTTCTCCTATTGCATCTCGACACATGGTTGCGCTATAACCGCCCCCCTTGTTTGGGGGTGCAGCAGGCCCAACCGGGCCGGCCGTGTGCATTCATGCACTGAACGGGAAGCTCAGCCGCACCTGCAGGCCATGTGGCTCACGGCTGGACAGGCCCACGCGTCCACCGTGGCGTTCCACGATTTCCTTGACGATGGCCAGGCCCAGGCCGCAGCCCGTGCCTTCGTGTGTGGCGCGGAAGAAGCGCTGGAAGACGGCCTCGTGGTGGGCCGCATCCAGGCCCGGGCCGGTGTCGTCCACCAGCACGAACATCTCCTGTTCGTCGCAGCCCACGCTCACCGTCACCTCACTGCCCTGCCCCGCATAGCGGATGGCGTTGTCGATCACGTTGAACACGGCCTCACGCATCAGCAAGGCATTGCCCAGCAAGGTCAATGGCGTCAATGGCGATGGGGGTTCTGCGGCCTCACCGTCGGCGTGGTCGTCGCTTTCGGCCAGGCCCAGGTCCACGCCGGCTTGCAAAGCGCGGGGCACCATCTCTGCCGTGAGCTCGCTCACCAGGCGTCGCAAGTCGAAGCGGCTGCGGCCCATGGCATTGGCCGATTCGGGCTCGGCACGCGCCAGGGTCAGCAGCTGGCTCACCAGGTGGGCGCTGCGGGTGGCGCTTTCGTGCACGCGGTTCAGGCGCGCTTTGAGTTCGGGGTCGGCGGTGGCCTTGAGCGCCAGTTCGGTCTGGCTCTTGAGGCCGGCCAGGGGCGTGCGCAACTGGTGTGCGGCGTCGCTGATGAAGCGCCGCTGGCTGGCCACGCTGTCCTGCACGGTGGTGAGCAGGCCATTGAGCGCGGCGGTCAGCACCTCGATTTCTTCGGGCACGGGCCCCAGGCGGATGGGCGCCAGATCGCCGGGCTGGCGGTCGCGCACCGCTTGCTGCAGGCGGGCCAGCGGTGCCAGGCCGGCACGCAGGCTTGCCCACACGATGAGCGACATCAACAGCACCAGCACCACCAGCGGCAAGGCGATGTCGCCCAGGATGCGGCCGGCCAGCGCGTCGCGGCTCACGCGGCTCTTGGCCACCTGCACCAGCATGGTCTGGCTTTGGCCAGGCTCACCCCAACTGAGGTAGAGCGCCACCACGCGCAGGGGCATCTTCACGCCAGAGACGCGGATCTGGTCGTCGTAGAAGCGGGGCTCGTCCGACGGCGGCTGGCCAGTGGGCAGCCGCAGCACAGCGGGTGGCTGTGGCAGGGCCTTGTTGCCCAGGATGAACTGCCCCGGCGGCGCGCTGACCATGTAGTAGACCTGGTCATCCGGGTCGGACTCGATGATGTCGCGGGCAGCACGCGGGAGGTCGATGAGGAAGCCGCTGCCCGTGGGCTTGACCTGGCGGCCCAGTGCGCGCGAGGACTGGTAGAGGCTGCGGTCGATGGCCAGGTTGGCGTAACGGGCGGCCACCTGGTAGGACATGACGGCGGCCCCCGCCCACAGCACCAGTTGGGGCACCAGCAGCCAGATCATCAGGTAGCGCCTCAGCGGCGTGATGCCCGGCGACACGCCAGGGAGGCTGCGCCACAAGCGGCGCAAGCGGTCTCGCCAGGCCAGGGGCAATGCCACGGTCAGGCGTTCTCGAGCAGGTAACCCAGACCGCGCACCGTGCGGATGGACACGGCCGAGCCTTCCAGCTTGCGGCGCAGCCTGTGCACGATCACTTCGAGCGAGCCCGAGGGCGTGCCCGCCTCTTGCGCGTCACCCGACCACACGCTGGCGATCTGCTCCTTGGTGACCACCTTGCCCTCATGGGTGAGCAAGGCATCCAGCAGCATCCACTCGCGCGGCGACAAGTCCACCGGCTGGCCGCTGACCATGGCGCGGCGGCCATCGCGGTCAAAGCTGAGGCGGCCTGTGACCTGCACCGCCGTGGCCTGGCGGGGCCCATTGCCCGCAGGCCCGCTGGACGCCGACAGGCGCGCGCGCCGCAACAGCGCGCGGATGCGGGCTTCCAGCTCGGGGAAATCAAAGGGCTTGGTGAGGTAGTCGTCGGCACCGGCATTGAGGCCAGCCACGCGGCTCTCCAGCCCGTCCAGCGCGGTGAGCACCAGCAAAGGCAAGGCCGGCCGGGCCGCGTGCGCGCGCTTGAGGACCGTGAGGCCATCGACCATGGGCAGGCCGATGTCGATCACGCCCAGGTCGAAAGGGTGCTTGATGAGCAGGTATTCCGCCACCGCACCGTTTTCGGCCACCTCGACATCGAAGCCGACGGAACGCAGGTTGGCCGACAAGGCATCGGCCAGGATCGGGTCGTCTTCGGCAAGCAGCAGGCGCATGAGGGCTGTTGGCTTCAAGAGGCTGGGGGCTGTGGTCGATTCTCGCACGCGGGCACCCCCGACTTGGACCTAGACTGTGCATGGCCCCAAGCCCTTGCATTTGCCCTCCGAACCGCCCTGCCCTGATGGCCCTGACCGAACAGATTTCTCGCGCGCTGGAGACCCTCAGCGCCGCCGAACAGCGCGTGGCCCAGGCCGTGCTCGCAGACCCGCGCGCCACCATGTCTCTGCCCGTGGCCGAAGTGGCGCGCCTGGCAGGCGTCAGCAACCCGACCGTGGTGCGCTTTTGCCGCAGCCTGGGCTTCACCGGCTGGCCCGACTTCAAGCTCAAGCTGGCGGGCAGCCTGGGCCACGGCGGCGTGCCCTTTGTGCACCAGGCCGTGGGCCAGGACGACCAGGGCCGAGAGCTGGTCGAAAAGATCACCGACAACAGCATCGAGGTGCTGCGCAATTTCAGCCGCACGGCACCGCTGCGCAACATCGACCGCGCCATCGCGGCGCTGTCGGAGACGGTGCGCGTGGGCCGCCGCATCGAAATCCATGGCGTGGGCAATTCAGGCATCGTCGCGCAAGACGCCCAGCACAAGTTCTTCCGCATGGGCTGCCACGCCACGGCCCTGGCCGATGGCCACCTGCAGATCATCGGGGCCACGTTGCTGCTGCCGCAGGACTGCCTGGTGGTGATCTCCAACGCCGGCCGCAGCCGCGACCTGCTGGACGCCACCGAGCTGGCCCACAAGCAAGGTGCCACCACCATCGCCATCACCTCCAGCGGCTCGCCCCTGGCGGGCCTGGCGCGCATCCACATCGCGGCCGATCACCCCGAGAGCTACGAAGAGTTCAGCCCCATGGTGTCGCGCCTGCTGCACCTGGTGATCATCGACATCCTGGCCACCGGCGTGGCGCTGCAACTGGGGCCGGAGCTGCCGGCCCGCCTGCACGCGGTCAAGCAGAACCTGATCAGCCGCCGCTACCGCTCGGACTGATCAGCGCCTGGCCTGCGCCACCCAGGCGCGCGTTTCCAGCCAGCTGGGCGGCTGGCACCCCTGGCGCTGCACATTGATGGCTGCGGCCGCCATGGCGTGCTGCAAGGCGGCGTCCATGTCGGACACGCTGAGCTCGGGCAATTGGGGTGCGGTGAGGCGCCCCGATTTCTTCAGCCAGGCCAGCAGGCCCGCATGGAAACAGTCGCCCGCTCCGACGGTGTCGGCCACCGTCACGCCTTCCGGCACGCTGCGGCGCACCGCCCCTTGCGCGTTGACCAGCATCGCGCCTTGCGCACCCAGGGTGATGGCGATCAGGCCTGCGCGCGTCGCCTGTTCAGGGTCAGGACTGGGCGCCAGCAGCGCGCGCGCCTGGGCCTGCAGGGCCAAGTCGTCATGGGCTGCCGCGGTCCAGCCCATGGCCACGATGTCTTCGTCGCTGAGCTTGATCACGTCGGCCTCGGCCAGCGCACGCCGCACGCCTTCGCGGTAGGCGGCGCGCACGCCTTCGTCCCGGCCGGCCACCACCAGTCGCAAGTTGGCGTCCACCGACACCAGGGCACCGCGCGCACGGGCCGCGCGCATCACGGCAATCGCCTTGTCGGCGTCGGGTGGCGTCAAGGCCAGGCCGCCTGTGTGCAGCACCGTCAGGTCATCGGGCAGACGGTGGATCAACTGGTCGACGGTGCCGTCGCGATCGGCCACGCGCTCGCGGTGAAAGACATACTGCGGCACGCCACCCGCGCCCAGCGAAACCACGGCCAGCGAGGTGGGGCAGTCGCTCAACCAGGGTGGATCGATGGCCACACCGTCGTCGCGCAGGCGCTGCACGAAGCGCTGCCCGAAGGTGTCCGTGGACAAGGCGTTGAGGTAGCGGATGGCCTGGCCCTGGCGGGACACGGCACGCGAGAAGTTGCAGACCGAGCCGCCCAGACAGGGCTCATAGCGGCCATCGGCATGTTCGATGAGGTCGACGAGTGCTTCACCCAGGCTGGCAAACATATGTGCGCTCCATGGCGGGATGGGGTCGGGACGATGCATCAAGGCGGGCGCAGGAATGCACCTGCGGCCACCTTGTACGACCCGCAGTGTGGCCGGTGCACCTAGGGTTTGACACTAGGGTTTCTCATTAATACAACCACTTGATTTATTAATCTGACGTTCGGATACTTCGACCGGTCGGTGGTGATCGCGCGCCCCGACCCGTTCGACGCACAACCCCTACTGAGGAGCCCCGCTCATGACCGCACACCGCACCCTGGCCGTCTCGTTTGGCGCCATCGCGCTGGCCATTGCTTCGTTCAACGCCGTCGCCGCCGACCAGCCCGTCGTGGGTCTGATCACCAAGACCGAGACCAACCCCTTCTTCGTGAAGATGAAGGAAGGCGCTGCCGAAGCGGCCAAGGCCAAGGGTGCCAAGTTGCTCAGCGCCGCCGGCAAGCAGGACGGCGACAACGCCGGCCAGGTCACCGCCATCGAAAACATGATCGCGGCTGGCGCCAAGACCATCCTGATCACACCGTCTGACGCCAAGGCCATCGTGCCGGCCATCAAGAAGGCCCGCGACAAGGGCGTGATGGTCATCGCCCTGGACAGCCCCACCGACCCGGTTGACGCCGTGGATGCGCTGTTCGCCACCGACAACTACAAGGCCGGCGTGCTGATCGGCCAGTACGCCAAGACCGCCCTGGGCGGCAAGCCCGCCAGGATCGCCACGCTGGACCTCTTCCCCGGCCACCCCGTGGGTGCCCAGCGCCACAACGGCTTCCTCAAGGGCTTTGGCCTGGCCGCCAACCCGGCCACGTCCAACGAACTGAGCAAGACGGCTGAAGTGGTCTGCATGGCCGACTCCTATGGCGACCAGGCCAAGGGCCAGACCGCCATGGAAAACTGCCTCCAGAAGAACCCCGACATCAACCTGGTCTACACGATCAACGAACCCGCAGCAGCCGGTGCCTACAAGGCGCTGAAGGCCGCGGGCAAGGAAAAGGGCGTGGTCATCGTGTCGGTGGACGGCGGTTGCCAGGGCATCAAGGACGTGGCCGCCGGCAAGATCGCGGCCACCTCGCAGCAGTACCCGCTGAAGATGGCGGCGATGGGCGTGGAAGCCGGCGCTGAATACGCCAAGACAGGCAAGAAGGTGGCCGGCTACACCGACACCGGCGTGACCCTGATCGCCGACAAGGCCCAAGCCGGCGTCGACAGCAAGGACACCCAGACCGGCCTCAGCCTGTGCTGGGGCAAGAAGTGAGCTGAAGGGCCACCGCCATGCTTGCCTCCACCACCACCTCATCCAACCTGGTGCCGACCATGAACGACTGGACACGACGCTTGCCCCCCATGGCCACTTTGGGGCCGCTGCTGGCGCTGCTGGCGGCTTGCGCATTCTTTGCGTTCAAGACCGACACCTTCCTGTCGGGCCAGAACTTCTCGCTGGTCTTGCAACAGGTGATGGTGGTGGGGCTGCTGGCCGTCGGTCAGACCTTGATCATCCTCACGGCGGGCATCGACCTGTCGTGCGGCATGGTCATGGCCCTGGGCGGCATCGTCATGACCAAGTTCGCCACTGAACTGGGCCTGCACCCGTTGCTGGCCATGGTGGTGGGCATCGGCGCCACCACGGCCTTTGGCCTGCTCAACGGCATGCTGGTGACGCGCATCAAGCTGCCGCCCTTCATCGTGACGCTGGGCACCATGAACATCGCCTTCGCGATCACGCAGCTCTACTCCGGCTCGCAAACGGTGACCGACCTGCCCGAGGCCATGACCTGGCTGGGTGACCCAGTGGTCTTGCTGGGCACGCCCGTGGCCCGTGGCGTGCTGCTGATGCTGTCGCTCTATGGCGCCGTGTGGTTTGCACTGACGCAGACCTCGCCGGGACGCCACCTCTATGCCGTGGGCAACAACGCAGAGGCCGCGCGCCTGACCGGCATCTCCACCGAACGCGTGCTGCTGTGCGTGTATGGCCTGGCTGGCGCCTTCTACGGCGTGGCCGCCATGCTGTCGGTGGCCCGCACCGGCGTGGGCGACCCGCAAGCCGGCCAGACCGAGAACCTCGACGCCATCACCGCCGTGGTGCTGGGCGGCACCAGCCTGTTTGGCGGCCGCGGCACCATCGTGGG
>CANBQJ010000059.1 GCA_947371645.1 Burkholderiales bacterium
GCCTTCCAGAGTGGCCCTGAGGCCGCAGGGGGCATCCGCGGGGTCTACAGCACGGCCCATGGGCAGCCCATTCGCGGCCCTGCGGGCACCAAGGGCTATGACGAATGGCGTTTCGAAGCATCGGTTCAGGCAAACGGCCCATGAAAAACGGCCCTTGACCCCAACCGTCAACAAAAGTTCACCGTTCCTTTTTAGAGTCGACCGCCATGAGCACCCATTCCTTCACGCCCGCCCAGGTCGAATCACTGATTCGCTTGCTGGAAGCCTCGGTCGACGTCAAACGTCGCTACCAGTTCTACCTGTGGACACAGGGCGATTTGCAACGCCTGGTGCCGCACAAGCTTGCCGCTTGCGGCGCCTACGACCTGGGGCAGCGCGACCTCACCTTCGATGTGCTCAACAGCATCCCGCTGGCCCCAGAAGTCGTGGCGACGCTCAACGACGTGCGCTCTCCCGTGATCAGCACCTTGTTGTCGGAGTGGACCAAGGGCAACGGCCAGCCCGTCTGGGTGGACGTGCGCGGCATGGCCGAGGTGGACGCCACGGCGCAAGGCCTGGTCGACAACGGCTACGTGTGGCTGCTGCTGCACGCGGTGACCCGCCCTGGCCGCCCGCATGAGCTGGAGAGCTTCTTCGTGTTCGGCTCACCCGGTGGCGAGCGCGACCCGCTGGCCGCGCATGCCCTGCACCTGTTCCTGCCTTACCTGCATTGCACCTACACCCGCGTGTTCAGCAACGAGTGCGAGCTGGCCACGCCCGGGCGCATGGTGCGCTACACCGGCCAGGCGGGCACCGAGCGCGCCCGCATGGTGATGAACCTCACCGAGCGCGAGCGGGAGATCCTGCGCTGGGTGCGCGATGGCAAGAGCAACCAGGCCATCTCTGACGAGCTGGGCATCAGCGCGCTCACGGTGAAAAACCACGTGCAGAAGATCCTGCGCAAGCTGGGGGCGTCCAACCGCGCCCAGGCCGTGGCCAAGGCTTTGATGATGAACGTGTTCAACACACCGCTGTCGGCCAGCCCGACGCGCAGCACCATCGGCTTGCGAACCCCCCAAGCAGGGGGTGAGGTGGGCACGCTGGAGTAGTCCTAAGTGATCAGTCGCTTACCAAGTCGGCTCGTAGGCGTGTCACGCCATACCCAAACAATCCACTAAGTAGTTCCACCCAAGGACTCATTTCTTTGCTCTTAGGCAGATCAACCAGGCTTTACGCCGCAGCGCCACCCATGAACAGGGCGCCACGTGCAGCAAAGCTTCAAGGGGAGGTCTCCGTCATTCCATCCTGCCCCCGCTGAGGGGGCTCAATCTTTCGGAGAAACAAGCATGAAACTCAAGCACATCGCTCTGGCCGTTCTGGCCGCTACCAGCTTCGGCGCCGCTCACGCTGCTGTCAGCACCAACCCGGGCAGCGCCGAGCTGTTCTTCGTTGCATACGACCTCACCGGCCTCACGAAGTCTTTCAACTTCGACACTGGTGTGAACGTGAGCAGCCTGATCGACGGCTCCATCAACTACACCACCAGCTTTGCCGCTGACGCCAACTGGACCTCTTTCGTGTCCACCGTGGGCGCTTCGAACATCGTTTGGTATGTTGAAGCCATCAATGCCGCCAGCACGGGCGTCAACACCAAGTTCGCCTACGCCACCCTGGGCGCTGGCCAAACCGTGGGTTCGGCTGGTTCCAACACGGCCTTCAACTCCGACGTCAACACCACCATCACCAAGCTGTCGAACACCAACATCACGGCTGGTCAGTCCGAAGTGGCTGCCAACGGCACCGCAAACTATCTGGGTGACGTGGACAAGTTCACCTCGCTGAGCATCGCTAACCTGTCGAACGTCATTGGCACGACCAAGGTGAACTTCTTCGGCGCTGCCAATTCGAAGCTGTCCGGCGTCGGCGCTGGTGCCGCCAAGGAAACCATTTTTGCTGCGCCCCTGGCCACTGCCAGCTTCACCAGCAACGGCACCCTGAGCATTTCGGCTGTGCCTGAGCCCGAGTCCTATGGCCTGGCCCTGGTTGGCCTGGTCCTGGCCGGCGCTGTCGCCCGCCGCCGCGCTGCCAAGTAATTCAGGCGCATTCGCCTGACGGACAGAGGGCTCGCCTGAATTTTTTCAGGCAGGCCCGGTCCCCGCACGTCTGTCTCCACCGCTTACCCCTACTGAGGTTCTCATGAAACTGCGTCACATCGCCCTGGCCGCTCTGGCCACCCTGGCTGGTCAAGCCTTCGCCGCCCCCATCAACACCCCGGTGACCGCCGCCGAAGCCGCTGCCGCTGCCGACACCCTGTACTTCTCTGGCTCTTCCGCTGCCAAGGCCATCATCTCTGGCCTGGTTTCGCAGAACTGCAACACCGGTTCTTTCGTGACCTTCTCGGACAGCACCGGCAACTACAACGCCTACGCTTGCCGCGTCACGTCGCCCACTGGCGCCACCCCCAACGACTGGGGTCTGCCTGAGAACACCGTCGTCGTCGTGAACAAGCGCGACGACCAAGGTTCTGGCTTTGGCGTGTTCCCCGTGGCCACCAACGCCGCCGTCAACTTCCTGAACCTGGCTGGCGCCCCTGACGCCAATGGCAAGTACCCCCTGGCCGCTCACACGGCCGACGTGGGCATCTCTGACGTCGAACCCACCCTGTTCAACGTTGCCGCCAACCGTCCTGGCGCCTTCGCTGCAGCCGCTCCGGTGTCCGCTTCCAGCTTCGCCCCGGTGACCATCACCCAGCCTGACGGCACCAAGTCGACCTCCACGGTCACCACGGTGTTCTCGCAAGTGTTCGGCGTGGCCGTGACCACCAAGTTGTACACCGCCCTGCAAACCGCGCAAGGCACCACAGGCACACCTTCGCTGTCGCGTGACTACCTGGCCAACTTCTTCAGCAAGAACCTTGGCGGCATCGGTTTCTACCCCCTGGGTGTGGCCAACGCTGACACCGCTGGCGTGAACGTTTGCTTCCGTGACCAAGGTTCCGGCACCCGCGTTGCTGGCAACGTGTTCTTCGGTCAGTACCCTGCCAACAGCTACACGAACTTCCTGCCCCTGGACGGTACCGTGGCCAACGCCGCTGCTCCTACGGACAACGCTGGCGAAATCTACATCAACGAAGCCGGCTCCGGCGGCGGTGTGCAGACCTGCCTGAAGAACGTGAACGCCTTGTCCGGCAACGGCTACGGCATCGGTCTGCTGGGCTTCGGCACCGCTGAAGTGCCCGCTGACTACAAGTACGTCGCCGTGGACGGCGTTGTGCCCAGCCGCGACGGTGCCAAGACTGGCAAGTACGGCTTCTGGGTTGAATCCACCATTCAGGTGAACAAGCTCAGCACCGCCACCACCGCTGCCAAGTCCTGGATGAACAGCTTCATCACCAAGGCTCAGTACTCCACCAACCTGGCTCAACTGTCCGCCGCTGCTCAAAACGGCGTGTTCGCCCTGCCCCTGTCGCAATCGACCACGGTCGCCGACGACTGCAGCCAGTACTTTGGCACCTACAGCGGTTCCGCTGTGGCTGACAAGTTCTGCAGCCGCTTCACCCGCACCGGCGACAACCGTCAAATTGCTTCCTTCGTGAAGTGATTCACCGCTGAGTCTCAGGTCACCTTTTCGTGACCTGCGCTGCAAGGCCCGTCTCAGGACGGGCCTTTTTCATTTGAGTTCGCAGTTCTTTCAGCCCCCACCACACGCCCCGTGGTCACGGGGTCATGGTCCATACGGCTCATGCCGGCCCAAAGCCAATTCATGGCAGCCCCGCAGACTCAGCGTCCATGAAACCACTGCTTCGTGCCCCTGTCGTGCGCGTGTCGGGCGTGGCTTGTTTTGTTTGGGCGGCCCTGACGGGCCTGAATGCTGCCCAGGCCCAAGCCCAGACCCCGACACAAGCCCCAGCCTCTCCTGTTGCTTCCACCAGCGCAGCCCCTGCCGCGCCTGCTGTGCCCACCTTCGCCGTGCTGGAATTTGCCGTGGAAGGCAACACCGTCTTGCCCCAGCTCACCATCGAGAAGGTGCTGGCCCCCTTCATGGGCCCGGGCAAGACCATCGCCGACATGGAAGCCGCCCGCGCCGCCCTGGAAAAGGTCTACCAGGACGGCGGCTACCTCACCGTGTTCGTGGACCTGCCGGAGCAGTCCACGGCTGATGCCGTCATCCGCCTCAGCGTGCTGGAGGGCAAGGTGGAGCGCCTGTCGGTGAAGGGCTCGCGCTACTTCTCTCAAGGCTACATCCGCAACCGCGTGCCCGAGCTGGCCGAAGGCAAGGTGCCCAACTTCCTGGTGGTGCAAAGCCAACTGGCCGACGTGAACCGCACCGACGACCGCCGCGTGCAGCCCGTGCTGCGCCAGGGCCGCGCACTGGGTGGCGTTGAAGCCGACCTCAAGGTCAATGACGAGATGCCCCTGCATGGCAACGTCGAGCTCAACAACAACCATGGCCAGTTCACCCCGCCCTGGCGCGTGATGACGGCGCTGCGCTACGAGAACGCCTTCCAGTCCGACCACACCATCAACTTCATGGCCATCACGGCCCCGCAAGACCCGAAGGTGTCCAAGGCCTTCTTGCTGGACTACATCGTGCCCCTCAAAGGCGGTGACGCCTGGCGGGCGACAGCCCTGTACTCCGACAGCAATGTGGACGCGCTGGGCGCGGCCACCATCCTGGGCAAGGGCCACAGCCTGGGCGTCAAGCGCGTGTGGTCTCTGCCCAACCGCACAGGCCTGGCCCACACCTTCACCGCAGGTCTGGACTACAAAGAGTTCAAGGAGCGCACGGTGGCCGGCGGAGACAGCCTCTACACGCCCATCCGTTACGCCCCGTTCAACCTGGCCTACGACGGTCAGCTCAATGGCGAAGACGGCAGCATCACCGCCTTGACCGTCACCTCGGTGTTGGGCCTGCGCCAGCTGCTGCAGCACAACCACGATTGCGGCTTTGGCGATCAAGACCAGTTCGCCTGCAAGCGCAATGGCGCCGACGGTGGCTTTGCTTACCTGAAGTTCGATGCCCGCCACGCCATGCCCGTTCGAGGCTGGCGCGTGGACACCCGCCTGGCTGGCCAGGCGGCCACCCAGGCCCTGCTGGGCGCAGAACAGTACGCGCTGACCGGCGCCGATGCCGTGCGCGGCTACCTCGCCGCAGAGGCCATTGGCGACCATGGCGTGCTGGGCTCGCTGGAGCTGCACACGCCCAACTTCATCCACGCCGGCGAGCCCGGCAAGTTGAGCTGGTACGACTGGAACGAGGCCCGCGCCTTCGGCTTCGTGGATGCGGGGCGCGTCTGGATCCTGAACACCTCAGCAGGCCAGGCCAAGCGGCAGACGGCCGCCAGCTGGGGCCTGGGCACCGAGCTGAAGACGCTGCGCCACAGCAGCCTGGTCGTCACCTGGGCGGTGCCTTTGAAGACCTCCACGGTCACGCCCATCCATCACCCGCATTTGCACATGGCCTTGAGCCTGGATTTCTGAGCATCGTCTGGAGCACCTCATGGCCCGCCGCAATTCTGTTTCTGTCGCTTCGTCCCGCCGTGTGCAGGCCCGTCTCAAGCCTGTGGCCCAGGCCGTGGTGCTCTTGTCTGTGTGGGCAGGTCAGATGGACGCCCATGCGGGCGGCCTGGCCGTGCGCCTGGCCCAACCCTATGCCCGCCCGGTGTCGGTGGACACGTCGGCCCTGACGGCGCCTTACGCCCTGACCTTGCCGCAGGCCGGCAAAGCCTGGACGGACGCCAATGGCAACACGCAGAACGTGGCCTCGTACGGCAGCACCACGGGTGTGGTGACGGTGAAGCCGGGTGCAGACGGCAGCCTGTTCAGCACCCTGGACCTCACCCAGTCCACACAACGCGCCATCGTGCTGTTCAACAGCTTCGACATCGGCAAGCAGGCCACCGTCAATGTCTACATGGGCAGCGCGTCCAGCTCGGCCCTCTACCAGGTCAGCGGCAGCACGGCGCCGTCGCAGGTCTACGGCCACCTCAACAGCTACGTCAAAGACAGCGCCGGCAACCTGAGCACGGGTGGCGAGATCTACCTGATCAACCCCAATGGCATCCTCTTTGGCAAGGGGGTTCAGGTGAACGTGGGCGCCTTGTTCGCCACCACGCTGAGCGTGCCGGACAACGCGGACTTCTACAACAACGGGATCACCACCGCCATCAATGGCACGGGTGCCGCTTTCAAGTGGGTGAGCCCGGACGGCATCGCCACGTACGCGCCACAAAGCGCCTTCGTCAAGGTGGACAACGGCGCCAGCATCACCACGGCCACAGGTGGCCGCGTGTTCCTGCTGGGCGGCCAGGTTGAAAACGCCGGCCAGATCACCACGCCCAATGGCCAGACGGTGCTGGCGGCGGGCAGCGAGGTCTACCTCAGCAACCCCACAGGCACAGCCACCACGCTGTACATGTCGGAGGCCAACGACAAGGTGCCCACCGTCAAGGGGCTGCTGGTCGAGGTCAACGGCAGCAAGGTGGACCAGGAATTTGCCAGCAACGCCCAGACAGGTGTCATCAGCACGCCGACAGGCAACGCCACCATCGTGGGCTGGGCCGTGAACCAGCTGGGCCGCATCAACGCCACCACCAGCGTCACCCAGAATGGTTCGGTCTACCTGCTGGCGCGCAGCGGCACCATTGCTTCCGCATCCACGGTCAAGAAGGCCAAAGACGGTGGCACGCTCACGCTGGGCCAAGGCAGCAGCGTCAGCATCACACCGGACTCCACGCCCGATGCGTCGGGCCATGTGGTCACGACCGCAGCCAATGCCGTGTTCACGCCATCCCGCGTGGAAATGAGCGGCAAGACCATCACCATGGCCGAAGGCGCCTCCGTGGTGGCGCCCGGCGGTACCGTCAATGTGCGCGCTTCGTCTGTCCCGGTCTACCAGGCGACTGATGTGCCCGATGTGGGCGCCATCAACGACGACGGCACGGGCACCATCAGCATGGCCAGCGGTGCGAAGATCGACGTCTCAGGTACGACAGACACGTCAGTTTCGGTCGATCGCAATTTCGTGACCACCGCCTTGCTGGGTGCACAGGACCTGAAGGACGCACCGCTGCAAAAGGATGGCCCGATCTACCGCAGCAAGCTGACGTTTGACATCCGCAGTGCCTCACCCATTCTGGGCGACACCAGCGCCTACACCAACGCGGTGCAAAAGTCGGCAGGCGAATTCATGGCCGCGGGTGGCAATGTGGTGCTGTCGGCCACAGGCAAGGTGGACGTGGCCGCCGGCGCGCAAATCAACGTGTCCGGTGGCTTGATCAAGTACAGCGATGCCTTGGTGCAACCCAGCGTGCTGGTGGCAGAAGACGGCCAGCGCTACACGCTGAACACCGCCCCGGGCGACGTCAAGTACGTGGCCATTGCGGGCCAGCAGACGGGCACCACCACACGCTTTGGCAGCACCGCAGCCGGGGATGCCTCACCGCTGGGGCATGTGGAAGCCGGCTACACAGAGGGCAAGACTGCTGGTGCCATTTCGGTGTATGCGCCGGTGGCCCACATCGATGGCCAGGTCAAGGGCGGCGTCACCATGGGCGCGCGCCAGAAGGCGGGCCTGGACCCCTTGGCCACAGCGGGCACGCTGCGGCTGGGCACCGCCAGCAACCTGGTGGGCACCGACACCTTGGCGATTGGCGCCAAGGACTTCGTGACCGCCGTGATGAAGAACCTGGTGGTGGCCACGGACGTGAACACCCTTGCCGTCGACCCGGCGCTCAATGACGTCAGCCGCATCGCCGCGTCCAATGTGCAGGACGGTGGTTTTGGCAACGTGCAGTTCACGGCCGATCACGGCATCACGCAGCAAGCCGGAGCCAACCTGACGCTGGGCAACCAGTCCAGCATCAAGCTGCAAAGCAATGGCCAGGTCACCCTGGGCGGCAGCATCACGACGCATGGCGGCAGCATCACGGTCGGTGCCTACGACAAGACAGTGGACACCGCCGGGTCGACGGGCGTGACGGTGCTGTCGGGCGCGGTGCTGGATGCCTCGGGCAACTGGGTGAACCAGCGCATCGATGGCGGCACCGTGGCCGCAGCGGTGGCCGGCGGCAAGGTGACGCTCAAGAGCGACCACAGCCTGGTGGTGGCGTCGGGCAGCAGCATCGACGTGTCGGGTGGCGTGACGGTCACCCAGGCGGGCGCCTTGGTCGGCACGGCCGCAGGCGGCATCACCCTGGAAGGCCTGAACGCCAGCACCGTGACGGGCACGGAGCAGGTCCAGGTTCAGGGCGATCTCAAAGGCTACAGCCTGGGCAAGGGCGGCAGCCTGCGCATCAAGGCGGGCAGCATCAACGTCACCGGGCAAGGCGCAGGCATCGCGCAGCACATCGACCTGGTCAAGCTGGCCGATGGCGAGAAGGTCGACGGCACGGTGAAGGTCGACACCATCGACGGGGTCAAATACAAGGAGGTGCTCAGGCAGACGGGCCTGGACGTGGGCGGCAAGTTCTTCAGCACGGGGGGCTTCCAGTCTTTCGATCTGGATGGCCGCAACAGCCTGACGGTGAGCACCGGCACCACGGTGGCGCCCACCTTGTCGGTGTGGCAGGCCACGGCGGCAGGGCGCAACGCGGCCACCGGCACCCCGGTCAGCGCGCACATGGTCATGGACCAGCGCGCAGACACCGTGCGCAACCCCGTGAACATCGCGCTGGCATCTTCGGGCACGGAGACCGGCGCGGGTGTGCTCAGCTTGCAGACGGGCTCGGTCATCGAGGCCAACCCGCAGGCCACCATCACGCTCAAGGCCGGTCACGCCATTGAAGTCGATGGTCGTGTGCGCAGCATGGGCGGCACCATCGCCGCGTCCGTGGCCGCAGGGCAGAACGATGACGATGCGCTCAACCACATCAACCTGGGCGCTCATGCCGTGCTCGACGTGTCAGGTGGCCCCATTTACGTGGCGCAGAACAACGGCCGGCTCAATGGCAAGGTGGTGGATGGCGGCAGCATCGCCTTGTCGGTGACCAAGTCCAACTACCAGTCGGACGCCAGCGTGGACGTGGCCAAGGGGGCTCAGGTGCTGGCCGATGGCGGCACCGTCTTGAACGACGTGGCCCGCCCGGCGGGCCAGCTGTTTGGCCCCAGCTACTCCCGGCAGACCCTGGCCAGCAATGGCGGCAGCATCAGCATCCAGACGGGCAGCGGTGGGGCGCGCCTGGCGGGCACCCTGAGCGCTGCGAAGGGTGACCAAACGGCCACGGGCGGTGCATTGAGCATCCAGTTGGGAGCGCTGGACGTGGCCAACCGCACGTCCGAGCAGTCTGCAGGCACCTATGTGCTGAATGTGCAGGACGCGGCCGTGACCGACAAGGCTGTGGCGCACAACCAGGTGACCGTGTCCCAACAGGCGGTGAAAGAAGGTGGCTTTGTCTCCCTCAACCTCACTTCTTTGGACAAGGTCAATTTTGTGGGCAACGTCGCCCTCGACCTGAAGGCTCATTTGAAGATCGATGCCCCGGTGATCAGCGCCACGGGCAATGGCAGCGTGAGCCTGAACGCCGCCAGCACCTTGCAACTGGGCAGCAGCCAGTTGCTGAGCACCAACCCTGGCGCCAGCGGTGGTACCGCCACGCTCACGGCACAAAGCGGCCTGATCGAGCTGTTTGGCACCCAGGCCACACAAGGGCTGGGCACCATCAAGCTCAACTCAGGCAGCGAATTGCGCCTGCGTGGCATGGAAGTCAAGGGCAGCGCACGCAACGTCGGTGCCTTCAACACCGCAGCTGACCTCAAGCTCAATGCGCAGCAGGTCACGCCCACCACGGCCACCGACTACACCATCAACACACCGGGCGACGTCACGTTTGGCAAGGGCAATGTCAGCGCCACGCCTGTGCTGTCGGCCCAGGCCAGCCTGACCGTCAACGCCAAGACCATCGACCAGAACGGCGTGTTGCGTGCACCGTTCGGCAAGATCAGCCTCAATGCCACAGATTCACTGAAGCTGGAGACTGGCAGCGAGACCTCGGTGTCGGGGCAAGGCCTGCTGGTGCCCTATGGCGCCACCTCCGATGGCGGCAGCACCTGGAGCTACAACGGCCAGACCTTGACCAGCTTGAAAGGCAAGGCCATTTCGCTGGATGATTCCGGCCAGACAGTGACCACGCAAGCCGGCGCCACCTTGAACCTTGATGGCGGTGGTCAACTGGTGGCATATGAATTCGTGCAGGGCCCCGGTGGTTCCAAAGACATTTTCACAGGCGCAGCTGGCGGTGCTTTTGCCATCGTGCCCACGGTCAAGGACTACTCGCCCTATGACAGCCAGATCATGGTGGGCAACGGCAGTGCGCTGACGCTCAACCCGGGCGCCGGCAATACCCTGAGCCTGGGGAACACGCTGACCTTTGGCACGGGTGCCATGATCCCGGCAGGCACTTACGCCATCCTGCCCGCGCGCTATGCCTTGCTGCCTGGCGCTTACCTGGTCAAGGCCAACGCGAGCGTTTCCAACGTGAGCCTGGGCTATGCGCAGACCAGGCCGGATGGCAGCCAGGTGGTCGCTGCCTTGCAGGGCGTCACCGGCGTGGCCGTGGCGGGCAATGCCCAGCCCGGCGCCTATACCGTGATGAGCAGCGCGCAGGCGCGCCGCTACAGCGAGGTCAAGTCCACCGACGTGGACACCTACTTGAGCAACAAGGCCGATCTGGCCGGCACGGCCGTGGGCCCGCTCTCGCGGGATGCGGGCCACCTGAGCCTGGTGGCAGACCAGCTGAGCCTGGACGCCAAGGTGCTGATGGGCGTGGCCAGCGGTGGCCGCGGTGGCCTGCTGGACATCGCAGCCAGCAAGATGCATGTGGGGGGCAAGGCTGACGGCAGCGATGGCGTCCTCAACTTGAGCGCGCAACAGATCAACGACACGGGTGCGGCGTCCATCCTGATTGGCGGCAAGCGCGAAGATCCCGACGCCAACGGCGTGTCGGCGGTGACCGTGGTGGCCGATGTGGTCACCGTGGATGCCACGGACAAGACCGCACTGTCTGTCAATGACCTGACGCTGGCCGCGCAGAAAACTTTGAACGTCAACGATGGCGTGCGCATTGAAGCGTCCACAACCGGCACGGCGGGCACGGGCAGCGCCCCCAGCCTGTCGTTCACGGGCGACGGTGCCTTGTTGCGCGTGAGCAGCAGCACATCAGCACAGACCGTGCGCTCTGGCAACCTGACGCGGACGCAAGGCAGCCTGAACCTCGGCCAAGGTTTGAGCCTGAAGGGTGGCAGCATCACGGCAGAAGGCACTGCGGCGACGTCCATTGCATCGGCCTTGCAGTCGGCATCGACCATCCAGGCCAGCAGCCTGACCATTGGTGCCAGCCGCATCGAAGTGGGCACGGGGGCGGGCGCCACAGCCAGCGATCACCCCTTGGTGCTGACGGATGCCCTGGCCGCTCAGCTGCAAGCCGCACAGAACCTGACGCTGCGCAGCTACAGCACGGTCGACATGTATGGCCAGGCCCAGATCGGCGGCGGCAGCACGGCCAAACTGACGCTGGACACCGCGGCCATACGGTTGAAGGATGTCATCACCCCCTCCAGTGTCACGCGTGCACAGGCCGTCTTGCAAGCAGGCCAGGTGACCCTGGCGAACACCACCGGCCAGACCTTGAGCGCCGACGTGGGCAAGGGCAGCCTCACCGTCATCGCCACAGGCCAGCAGGCCGGCAGTGGCCACGTGACCTTGGCCAGCGGTGTCGTGGCCGTGTCGGGCGCGCAAACCACCACGGTGAAGGCCGCGGGCAGCGTGGTTTTCCAGGGTGCCGGTGGCCTGAATGTGCCAGGCTCTCTGGACGTTCAAGCCCAGAACCTGACGGCCACGCAGGCCGCTCAAGGGCAACTCACGGCGGCGGGTGCCGTGACCTTGGCGCCCACCACGCTCACAGGTGGCACGGTGGCCACCGCAGGCACCGGCGCCAGCGTTCAGGTGGACGCGGCCTCGTTCACCCACAATGGCCGCATCGACCTGCCATCAGGGCAGTTGGCCGTCAACGCCAAGCAATCGGTGCAGTTCACGGGCACGTCCAACACCAACCTGGCGGGCACCAGCAAGACCATCGACGGCGTGAACCTCAGCACGGTGGGCGGCACGCTCAAGGTCAATGCCGAAGCGGGCAACATCACACTGGCCTCGGGCAGTGTGGTGGACGTGTCCGCCGCAGGTGGCAACAGCACGGCGGGCAGCATGAGCTTCAGTGCGCCCCTGGGCACGGTGAGCCTGCAGGGTCGACTGCTGGCCACGTCCAGCTCGGGGCAGTCCGGCGGCAGCCTGACCGTGGACAGCCAGAACGCGCTCAACCTGGGTGACCTGGCGCAGCGCATCGCCGCGGAAAGCGCAGGCCAGTTGAGCAACTTTGCCCAGTCCATCAGCCTGCGCAACCGCACGGGCAGCCAGACCCTGGACAAGGACAGCACCCTGCAGGCCCGCAACCTGGACCTCAGCACCGACAACGGCAAATTGACCATTGCAGGTCACCTGCTGGCCAATGGCAGCGCTGCGGGGGGCAGCGTGCAGCTGAACGCCGGTGGTGATGTGGTGGTGGCCAGCACCGCCGACATCCAGGCCAAGGCCACATCGGCCGGGCAAGGTGGGCAGGTCAGCATCGGCAGCACCGCGGGTGCAGATGGCGTTGTCGGCACCGTGCGCCTCCAGGGTGGCGGCATCGACACCAGTGGCGCAGCGGGCGGGGATGACGGGAGCATCAGCATCCGCGCCAAGCAACAAGGTACAAGTGTGGCAGTCGATGCCATCGGCAGCACGCTGACCGGCGTCAAGCAAATCAACGTCGAGGCGTTCAAGGCCTATGCCCGCACTGCACTGACGGCCAATGACGTGTCCACCATGAAGTCGGACGCGGCCACTTACCTCAAGACGGGCGGTGCGGTGCTCGGCAAGCTGAGCAGTGGCAACGCAGCCCTGTCGTCCAAGTTGCGCCTGCGCGCTGGCGCGGAGGTGGACGCCAACGGCACCCTGACCCTGAGCACGACGGACGGCCTGGGCAATTCTTCCTTGCCTGACGGCATCTTGCTGACCACATCGAGTGGCGGCAAGTCGGTTGCGCCCATGAACCTCACCATCCGCGCGTCCGGTAACCTCACCGTGAACACCGGCATCAGCGATGGCTTCAGCACCACCACGGCCAAGGGTGTGCCACAGGCTGGCCTGGGCGGCGACATCCGCCTGGTGGCAGGGGCGGACCTGAAGTCGTCCAAAGTGATGGCCACGGTGGCCTCGGCCAAAGGCGGCGATTTGACAATCGGCGACGACACTGGCGCGGGCAACGCGGTGATCGTGCGAACAACCACAGGCAACATCCAGCTGGCTGCAGGCCGTGACATCACGCTGCTGGACGGCAATGCGGTGGTCTACACCACGGGCGCACCCGTGACGACGGCAGTCGGCTACGTGAAGCCAAGCGGCAATGGCACGGCGTCACTCACGGCCAACACGCTGGCCACGCCTTTCCTGAGCGGCGGTGGCAACATCAGCCTCGACGCCCAGCGTGACGTGGCCTGGCTGAACACCGGCGCGCAGCAGGCGGTGACCAATTGGTCCTATCGATTCAAGAACAAGAGCGCCAGCAACCAGATCAGCTGGTGGAACCGACCCGACCTGTTCCAACAGGGGGTGGCCACCCTGGGTGGCGGCGATGTCACCATCAACGCGGGCCGCGATGCCTGGAACGTCAACGCCTTCGCCGCCAACAGCGGCTACGTGAAGGACAGTGGGCAGACCATCACCTACGGAGGCGGCAGCGTGCAAGTCAGTGCGGGCCGTGACGTGGTGGGCGGCATGGTGGGCGCCACGCAAAACGTCCTGGTCAGCGCAGGCCGAGATGTGTCGACGGCACGCACCGACAACGATCTGCGCACGGATCACCTGCCCACGCAGAACCTCACGGTGGTGATGGGCGATGGCAGCAACCGCGTGCTGGCCCGCAACGACCTGCATCTGGATGCCGTCACCCTGGTGGGGCGGCTGTCGCCCGTGAAGGAGTCCACGGTGGCACTGGTCAACACCCAGCAGGTGCCCGGGCAACTCTACCGCCCCATGGACAGCGCCAGCCTGGAGCTGGCGTCCACATCGGGTGACTTGTCGGTGGACAACACGGCCAACGTGAACGTCATCTTGCCCGGCAAGGCCACTTTGAGTGCCGCTGCCGGCAGCCTGACCTTGGCCGATGTCTCTGAACAAAGCGCGGCTCCGGCCACATCGCTGTCCATCCTTGCGATGGGAGATGTGAATGCCGGCGCGATCAACCAAATGGGTGCCGATGCCCGTGTCAGCACGGTCACGGCCATCGCGCCGGCCAGCGCCAGCAATTTGAGCGGCGACGGCAGCACGCCCACGCGGATCGTGTCTCAGGCAGGCGCGGTGACCTACTCTGGCGCCATCAAGTTGACCACCCCGCTGCGCCTGATCGCCGGCAAGGACATCAATGCCGCGGGGCAGTTGAGCCAGCTGCTCATTCAGCACCAGAAGACCACCGACCTCAGCCTCATCCAGGCTGGCCGTGACTTCAACCTGTCGGACTCCGTGCCCGCGTTTGGTGTGGAGGTGCGCGGCCCGGGCGACCTGATCATCGCCACCGGCCGCAGTGCGGATCTGAAGTCCACCACAGGCCTGGTGGCATCGGGCAACCTCAACAACATCTACCTGCCCAAGGGCAGCGCCAACATCACCATGTTGAGTGGTGTGAGCTTCGCCGATGGCGACGTGGCAGACGCCGTGGCTGCAGGCTTCCCGCTGCTGGGCGGCCAGGGCGTGGGCGCGCAGCTGAGCCTGATGCTCAAGCAGATCAATGGCGACGACGGCAGCCAGCTGTCGGGCGCGCAATGGCTGAGCCGCGCTCAAGCGCTGGCGGGTGACGCCACCTACCAGAGCCTGGCGCTGGCTTACATCAATCACCGCGAGGACGCCACGCTGTTGCCGGCCGATGCCCTCAAGCAGGTGGCCACGCTGAGCGATGCCGACAAGGGCAAGCTGGCCGGGCAGGTCCTGGCCAAGGTCTGGTCGGGCACGGTGTCGGCGGCGCAGCAAAGCAGCACGATCCTGAGCCTGGTCAATGACAGCAGCAAGGCTCAGGCGCTGATTGACTTCGTGAAAGTCCGCACCGGAAAGTCCGGCCTGAGCCTGGCCCAGTCGTGGCAAGCCTACGTGGCCTTGCCCGTTGAGCAACAGGCCCTGCTGGTCACCCGAACCTTGTCCACCGAAGTGGCTTCGGCCATCGGCAAGGCGTCCATCCTGACGGGCAGCGAGCGTGACGCGGCCTACGCACAGGGCTATGACGCCATGAGCACGGTGTTTGACCACGCCACTGCCCAGACCTCGACCTTGAGCCTGAGCAGCAGCCAGATCAAGACGCTGCAGGGCTCGGCCGTCAACATCTTCAACCCCAACGGTGGCGTGAATGTGGGCCAGTTGAGCAATTCGGCCTTGCTGTCGCGGGTGTCTGCAGACTTGGGGATCGTCACCGCAGCCGGTGGCGACGTCAACGTGCTGGTGCGAGACGACGTGGCCGTCAATACCTCGCGCATCTTCACCCTGGTGAAGGGCGACGAGACGATCTGGTCGTCCTTGGGCAACGTGGACGCCGGCCGTGGCGCCAAGACCGTGACCTCCACACCCACGCCGGTTTATTACATCGACAGCAGCGGCAACCTGCAGGTGGACGTGAGCTCGGCCATTTCCGGCAACGGCATCTCCGCCACGGGCAATGCCCACATCGCCGCGCCCAAGGGCGAGATCAACGCGGGTGACGCCGGCATCTCGGCCACCAAGGGGCTGGACCTGGCCGCGCAGATCATCAAGGGCGCCGACGCGATTGCCGCGCCGGTCATCCGAGGTGCACCGCCCCCGGCCGCCGTGAACCTGGCCGTGGCGGTGGCTGCACCCGTGCAGCCCACCGCAGCCGGGGGGGGCGACAACAACGGCAAGGACGACGCCAACAAAGCCCGTCGCCGCAAGCGCAACGTGGTCCTGGAGTTCCTCGGTTTCGGGGTGGAAGACAAGTGATTGCATGACCGGTTTTCATGAGGCGGTCACATGCCATACGGATCATGTGCCGTCCTCGCCGGTCTTCCCATTTTTGACGGATTCAGTTTCAGGAATTGCCATGCGCAACATCAAGACAGTCGTGTCCATGGGCCTTGTTGCCCTGTTGACCACGGCCCTCACGCCCCTCACAGCCCACGCCTGGTGGAACGGCGACTGGAAGCACCGCACCAAGGTCACCCTCAACACCTCCGCCGCCGGCGTGGAGACCAAGGCCGCTGAAAGCGGTGTGACCGTGCCCGTGCGCCTGCACTCCGGCAACTTCGATTTCCTGAGCGCCGCCCAAGATGGCAGCGACCTGCGCTTCGTGGCCGCCGACGACAAGACGCCGCTCAAGTACACGGTGGAGCGCTTCGACGCCACCAACGAGCTGGCCCTGGTCTGGGTGCAGGTGCCGGCTGTGGCGCCCGGCACCGACAAAAACGTGGTCTACGCCTACTTCGGCAACGACAAGGCCAAGGCCGAAGCGGCCACGCCCGCAGAGGTCTTTGACAGCAACACGGTTGCGGCCCTGCACTTTGGCGAGAAGGACGGCGTGGCCACCAGCCACAACGCCAGCCTCAAGGCCAATGCCCCCGTGGCAGCCAACGCCAATGGCCTGCTGGGCGCCAGCGCCAAGCTCGAAGGCAAGCCCCTGGGCTTTGCCGCCAGCGACAAGGTGAAGGCCGCATCCGGCGCGCCTTACACCGTGAGCCTGTGGGTCAAGCCCGCCACCTTGCAAGGCCAGCTCTGGTCGCAATGTGCCTTGCAGCTGAACCTCGACGGCGACAAGGTCGCTGCCCGCCTGGGCGCGCTGCAATGGAGCGGTGGCCCCGTGGCCGCCGGCACCTGGACGCACGTGGCCATGGCCCTGGGCGGCGGCAAGGCCGTGCTCTACATCAACGGCACCGAAGCCGCCCAGGCCGACCTGCCAGCTGGTGCCGCCGCCGTCGAAGGCCCGATCGCCATCGGGCAGGGATACACCGGTGAAGTCGACGAAGTGCAAGTGGCCACGGCCGTGCGCTCTGCAGACTGGGTCAAGTTGGCTGCTGCCGCGCAGCGTGGCGATGCCAAGCTGGTCGCCAGCGTCAGCGAGTCCGAAGACAGCGCCGGCGGTGGCGAAGGCGGGGAGGGTGGCTACATGGGCATCCTCATCAAGAGCCTGACGCCTGACGCCAAGGCCGTGATCGCCATCCTGGCCGTGATGTTCGTGGTGGCCGTGTGGGTGATGATCACCAAGGCCGTCCTGGTTGGCAAGGCCGACAAGGACAACCTGGCCTTCCTCAAGCGCTTCCGCAATGCCCACGAAGACCTGCTGAGCCTGGGCAAGGGCGCTGCCCACCCCAACTCCTCGCTGTTCCGGCTCTACCAGGCCGGCGTGCGTGAACTGGACAAGCGCCAGGTGGGCCAGGCCGGTGCGCAGCCCCTGGGCGGTGCCTCGATTGACGCCGTCAAGGCCGCCATCGACGCCGACCTGGTGCGCGAGAACCACCACCTCAACGCCCGCATGGTGCTCTTGACCATCGCCATCTCTGGCGGCCCCTTCCTGGGCCTGCTGGGCACGGTGGTGGGCGTGATGATCACCTTCGCGGCCATCGCGGCTGCAGGCGACGTCAACGTCAACGCCATCGCCCCGGGCATCGCTGCCGCACTGCTGGCCACCGTGGCCGGTCTGGGCGTGGCCATCCCCGCCCTGTTTGGCTACAACTACCTGGCCTCGCGCATCAAGAACATCTCGTCGGACATGCAGATCTTCGTCGACGAGTTCGTGACCCGCGTGGCCGAACGCTACGGCGCCCGCTGAACCCCGCTGCTTCCCCGATTGCACCGCAAGCACACCTGAGGCAGCCATGTCCGGCGACGTCAAATCAGACAACCAGCCCTACGACGACATCAACATCACCCCGATGTTGGACCTGGCGTACGTGCTGCTCGTCACCTTCATCATCATGACCACGGCGTCCGTGCAGGGCGTCAAGGTCAAGTCGCCCG
>CANBQJ010000060.1 GCA_947371645.1 Burkholderiales bacterium
TGGCCGCCATCGCCAAGGTCCGCACGGTGATCATCATCTCCCACCGCCTGAGCGCCGTGCGCCACGCCCACCGCATCGTCGCCCTGGACCGTGGCCGCATCGTCGAAGCCGGCCCGCACGACGAGCTGGTGCAACGCCCCAAGGGCCTGTACGCCTATTTGTGGCGCATGCAACAGGGCACCCAGCCGACGGAAGGGGCTGCCGCGCCACACGGGCCAGATCAAGGCGGACCACAGCAGGGCGGGCACCACCACCCTGCGCAACTTGAGGCCCCGAAGCCCAACCCGGAGGGCCAAGCATGACCGCCGCCGCAACCACCGCCAACGCCGCCCCCGCGGTGAACAAGCAGCCCCCACGCCACCCCTTGCGGGACCTGCTGGGCCACTACGGCGCCGTCTTCGGTGCCGCCTGGCAGCACCGCCACGAGCTGGCCGGCCCCGCCCGCTTGGCCGACGAAGCCGCCTTCCTGCCGGCAGCATTGAGCCTGCAGGCCACCCCGCCTCACCCTGCGCCGCGCCGCGCCATCTGGGCCATCGTCGGCCTGTTCACGCTGGCGATTGGCTGGGCCTGCTTCGGCAAGGTCGACATCGTGGCCGTGGCGCCGGGCCGCATCGTGGTCAGCGACGGCACCAAGCTGCTGCAGCCGCTGGAAGCCAGTGTGGTCAAGGCCATCCATGTGCAGGACGGCGACAAGGTCAAGAAGGGCCAGTTGCTCATCGAGCTGGACCCGACCATCGCCCAGGCCGACAACAGCCGCGTGACGCAAGAGCGCTCGTCACAGCTGTCAGAAGCCTGGCGCACCATGGCCTTGCTGGATGCCCTGGGCAAGGGAGATAAATCGGCCAAGGCCACCAAGAAGCGCGGCGCCCCCACCCTGCCCGCCGAGGCCAGCCTGCCCGACAGCGGCCTGAGCGGCGCGGAGCTGGGCCAGGCCCGCCAGCAACTGGACGCCGAATGGCAGGACATCCTGGCCCAAAGGGCCAAGCTGCAAGCCGATGTGAGCAGCAAGGAGGCCGAGCTGGCCACGGTGCGCGAGCAGATCGCCAAGCTCAAGGCCACGCTGCCCATGGTGCAAAAGCGCGAAGACGACTTCAACACCCTGGCCAAGCAGGGCTTCGTGAGCCTGCACTCTGGCGAAGACCGCACCCGCGCCCGCGTCGAGATGGAGCAAGACCTGTCCACCTTGCGCGCACGCCGCGAAGAAACCAAGGCCGCCATCGCCCAGGCCGAACAGGCCCGCACCGCCTGGATGGCCGACACGCTCAAGACCCTGCACGAGCGCCGCGCCAAGGCCGAGAGCCAGCAGCTGCAGCTGCGTGCCGACGGCGCCAAGGCCAGCCAGCGCGAACGCCAGACCAGCCTCACCGCCCCGGTGGACGGCACCGTGCAGCAGCTGGCCATCCACACCACCGGCGGCGTCGTGACGCCCGCGCAGGTGCTGCTGGTGGTGGTGCCCGACCAGGGCCAGGTCACCGCCGACGTGACGCTGGAAAACAAGGACGTGGGCTTTGTGAACCTGGGCCAGGAGGCCGAGATCAAGCTGGAGACCTTCCCCTACACCCGCTATGGCACGGTGACGGCCAAGGTGACGACCATCACGGCGGACGCGGTGATGCAGACGCCTCAGGCCGCGCAGCAGCAAGGTGGGGAAAAGGAAGGGCAGCAGGCGCCGCCGAGTGGCGGTGCGGTGTTCCCTGCGACGTTGACTTTGTCTCGGAACACGATTGATGTGGATGGCAAGAAGATTCGGCTGGCGCCGGGGATGAATGTCACCGCCGAGATCAAGACGGGGCAGCGGCGGGTGATTGAGTATTTGTTGAGTCCGGTGCAGTCGTATGCGAAGGAATCGTTGCGGGAGCGTTGACCTCGTCAGGAGGGAGCCCGCCCGCGGCGGGCCTGGGCGGCCTGGCCGCAGCAGACCAGTCGCGCATCAACGCGGCCCTGGCTGCCGCCTGGCAGGCCTGACCCCCTAGAACTTGGGGGTTCTGTGGCGCCGGCCCGGGCTCACCCGCCCCGGGCCGGCGCCGCCAGCACCAAGGCCTGCAGCACCCGCCGCAAATGGCCGCCCGGGTCAGCCACCCGCCTGACCATCAAACCCTGAAACAGCGACAAAAACAATTCGGCCAATTCAGGCTCGGGCATGGGGCCATATTTGCCGTGGTGCTCAAACAATTTGCCGATAAATTGCCCCAGCGCCGTCCGCATTTCCCCTGACAGGGACTCATACCGGTCTCGGAATACCGGGTGGCGTGATGCGTACAGCTGCATCTCCACGTCCAAAATGGCGCAATCCCGGTTGAGCTCCAGGCTGTCGATGTAGGCGTCCAGCACCTGGGCCAGCACCGCCGGGTCTGGCGTCTGCAGGATGTGTTTCAGGGCGGCGATGTCGCGGGCCTTCTCTGCCCGCAAGACCTCCAGGAAGGCGTCTTCCTTGGTTTCGAAGTTCGAGAAAAAAGCCCCTTTTGAAAACCCAGCGCGGTCTGCGATGTCGGCGATGCTGGTGCCTTCATATCCTTTTTCGGACACGCATTGGCGCGCTGCGTCCAAAAGCAAGGTGCGCGTGCGTTCTCTGCTCTCAATTCGGGTCAGCCTGGTCACGGGTCAATATGGGTCAATATCGGTCAGCAGGGGATCAAACTGCCTGAAAACTCTACCACCCGCCGTTTTCGCATATCGAAAACAACCGAGTGAATGGCGTGACCACTGCCCATCCGGGGGGTCCTCCACGCCCGAGGACGCCGCCATGGCCCACCGCCGTGTGCAGCGTCGGCCCCCCTAGTGTTTGGGGGAGGCTTACGACTCGACACAAAAGACACGGTGGGTCACTTGTCTTGTCGGGAATACCCTTCTACATTGGGATACCGATCGATTTTTGACGATCAATCGGTATCTAAACAGAGGGAGGACCCTGATGACGCGCCTGTTCACCTGCCCACCTGGCTGAACCTCCCCCCCGCTTTCCCGCTGCCCGCATCACGTCGCCCGGCCTTCGCGCTGGAGGCGGTGGGCTTTGCTGTGCCCACATCACCTGCCTCGGAGAAGCCCCATGCCGCACACACCGCCCCCTTCCGATGGTTTCCTCCATCGCTTTGTCGGCTTCGCCCGGCAACACCCGGACGCCATCGCCATCCAGTCGCTGGACGAAGCCCGCACCGTCAGCTATGCCGAGCTGAACGAGCTCGCCCAGCAGCGGTGTGGCGTGCTGGCTCAGCAAGCGCTGCCCACCGGCGCGCGGGTGCTGCTGTGCCTGCCGCCCGGCATCGAGCTGGTGGCGCACTACCTGGCCACCGTCGGCGCCGGGCTGGTGCCGGTGTTGCTCAACGACAAGCTCACGCCCAGCGAGTTCCAAGCCCTGCTGCAGGCCAGCGCACCGGCCTTGCTGGTCACGACGGGCGCGCTGGCGCAACGCCACCGGGCAGCGTGGTCGGCCTGCGCGCCACTGCGGGCGCTCATCACCGTGGACGCCTTGCCTGAAGGCCTGACGGCCGGGGCCTTGCGCCTGATCGGCCTGCCCGATCAGACCCCAAAGCAGCAGGCCCTGCGCCTGCCAGAAGACCACGACATCGTCACCATCCAGTACACCTACAAGGGCCTGGGCGCCCCCCTGGGCGTCGCCCACCGCTACGGTGCGCTGAACCTGTCGACCAGCGGCCTGATGAAGTCCCTGCGCCCCATGGGCGTGGGCACGACGCACCTGGTGGGCCTGCCGCTGTATGCGGTTTACGGCCTGGTGGTGCTCATGCTGATGCCGCTGAGCATTGGCTCGACCCTGCTGCTGACGACCACCTTGTCGCGCCGGGACATCGTGGACCTGCTGGCCCGCCACCAGGTGGCCTTCGCCTGCGTGGTGCCGGAGCTGGTGCGGCTGCTCAACCACCAGCTGGGCGAGCGCCAGGCCAGAGGTGAGGCCATCCCCGCCTTGCACCCCGACCTGATGCTTTACTCCGGTGGCAGCCGCCTGCCGCTGGAGGTCAGCGAAGAGCTGGCCCGACGCCTGCCCGGCCAGCAGGTGCTGCAAGGCTATGGCATGACGGAATGCCTGCCCGTGATCCTGCAAAGCTACGTCTCGGCCAACAAGCCAGGCGCGCTGGGCCAGCCCATCCCGGGCGCACGCTTGCGGGTGGTGGACGACGAGTCGCGTGAGGTGCCTGCTGGTGCCGTGGGCGAGCTGTGGATCGGCGGCCCCACCGTCACCGCCGGCTACCTGGACAACGCCGAGGCCACACACCAGTTCTTCGTGGACGGCTGGATCCGATCCGGTGACCTGGTCTCTCAAGATGCCGATGGGCACATCCACTTCGTGGGCAGCCGGCTGCGGATCACCAAGGTGCGCAGCCAGATGGTGGACCTCGCCGAGGTCGAGCAGGTCGCCCGTGAACTGCCCTCGGTGCGGTCCGCGCGCGCCCACGCCGAACGCGACCCGCTTGGCCAGACCTCCATCTTGCTGAGCGTCGTGAGCGACGAGCCCGAGCCCACCCAGCTGATGCAACACCTGGCGGCGCGCCTGTCTGCGCACAAGCAGCCACGCCAGATCCTGGTGGTGCACGAAGCGATGGCGGCCGCGGCATGAGCCCCTTGCCCATGCCCTTGCCCGCCCCCCAGAGCCAGCCCGGGCAGCGCGTCGTCGCGGTCTTTGACTTCGACGGCACCCTGTCTGACCGCCACACCTTCTGGCGCTACCTGCGCTTCATCGCCTCCCCCCCGGTCTTCTGGGCCAAGGTGGCAGGCTTCCTGTTGCCGCAGGTCTTCGGTGTGTTGCTGGGCCGCACCCAGCTCATGGACGCCCGCGCCGGCTTCATCCGCCTGTTCCTGGGTGGCATGCGCACGCAAGACGAAGCCGCGCACGCCCGGCGCTTCATCGAAGGACCCTTGCGGGCATGGATCCGGCCTGCTGCCCTGCGCCGCCTGGCCTGGCACCAACAACAAGGCCACCTGACTGTGCTGGTCAGCAATGCCCCAGAGAACTACCTGGTGGACTGGGGCCGCTCCATGGGCTTTGACCACGTCTGCGGCACGCGCCTGGCCACCGAGGCGGGGCAGCTCACCGGCGCCGTCGACGGCGAGAACTGCGTCAACGCCGAGAAGGTGCGCCGGCTGCAGGCCGTCCTGGGCGACACCCGCCATTGCTTCATCTATGCCTATGGCGACAGCGACGGCGACACCGAGCTGCTGGCCGCCGCAGACCGCCCCTTCTACCGCAACTGGTACTGACCATGGCCACCAACCCGCACACCCCGTCGCCCTTGCCCGTGCTCATCGTGGGCGCGGGCCCCGTCGGCATGACCCTGGCCTTGCAGCTGCAGCGCTACCAGGTGCCCTTTCGCATCATCGAGTGCAACAGCGGCCCGTCCACGGCCACCAAGGCCCTGGCCCTGCATGCGCGCACGCTGGACATCTTTGCCGACTTCGGCATTGCCCGCGAAGCCGTGGCCGCCGGCCATGCGGTGAAGTACTTCCGGGTGCAATCGCGCGGCAAGACCATCCTGCGCTATGACTTCACGCGGCTGGATGCCGCCCACCCTTTCCTCCTGAGCCTGCCTCAGCCGCGCACCGAGCAGCTGTTGATGAACCGCCTGCAGGCCCTGGGTGGCCGCATCGAATGGCAGACCGAGCTGCTGCACATGGAAGACCGAGGCACCCACGTCGCGGCCACCTTGCGCAAGCCCAATGGTGAGCTGGAGCTGGTGGACACGGCCTGGCTGATGGCCTGCGATGGCGCGCGCAGCACGGTGCGCAAACGACTGGGCCTGGCGTTTGACGGGGCGCACTACGAACGCCACTTCATGCTGGCCGACATGGACGTGCGCTGGAAGGGCTCGACCGACGAAGGCGTGTTCTTCCTGGGCGAGAAGGAAGGCTATGTGGCCGTGGCGCCGCTGGACGATGCCGGGCGCTACCGGCTCTTCGTCGAGATCCCCCGCCCCTTGCCACCCGACGACCAGCGCCCGCCCTTGACGGTCGAGACCTTCCAGCAGCTGTGCGACGGCCGCGGGCAGATCATGGGGCTGTCCAACCCGTCGTCAGAGACGATGGCCGCCTTCCAGCACCGCCGCACCGACCGGCAGCGACAAGGGCGCATCTTCCTGCTGGGCGACGCCACGCACATCGGCAGCCCCATTGGGGGGCAGTGGATGAACCTGGGCATCTCCGAGGCCTACAACCTGGCCTGGAAGCTGGCCCACGTGCACGCCGGCAGCCTGCCCGAAGCCATCCTGGACACCTACGAGAGTGAGCGCCGCCCGGTGGCCCTGGAAGCCGAGCGCACGGCCCACACCTTGACCCGGTTGCTCACGCTGCGCTCGCCCGTGATGGTGGCGCTGCGCGACGCCTTGCTGCCCAGGCTGAGCTCAAGCAAGAAGGCGCAGGCCCGCTTGCCCTGGATGATCTCTGGCCACCGCTACCACTACCGAGATGCCGACAGCGTCGAGCACCTGCTGAGCCGCAAGGACCGCCGCCCCACCGGCCGACGCCCGAAAGCCGACACCGCCTTCCCGCCGCCTCGCGCCGGTGAACTGCTGCCCGACGTGCGGCTGTGGACCCCACCAGGCCAGGCCGAGCGGCGCCTGCTGAGCCTGGTGCGCGGCGGCTTCATGCTGCTGCTGTTCACCGGCGGGGACGCGCAGCACGAACAGACGCGCGCACAACTGGCGCTGGCCAGGCTGCTGAAGGGCAGCCACCCGGCGATCACGCCGTGGGTGGTGCTGGATGCGCTGGCGCCCCTGCCCGACGAGGTGCCCACCCTGCCCGACCCGGCCTGGACCCTGCACGACCGCCTGGCCGTGCGGAGCGGCGCGCTGGTGCTGGTGCGCCCCGACGGATACATCGCCTTCATGGGCCAACATGCCCATGAGCTGACCCGCTTCATCGAAGACAAGCTGGCCCTTCGCCCTGGGCGCCCCGGCCCGCATGTGCGCGACCTGGCGCTGGCCCAGGCCCAGGCGGAGGTGGCCTGATGCACGCCCTTGGCCCTTTGCAGTGGCACCTCGACAGCGCACCCACCCGCGAAGCGCTGGCCTTGGCCCTGGCCCGACCAGTGTCAGAGACCAGCGCCTCGGCGGACGGTGGACAGCACCCCTTCCGCCTGGCGGTGGTGGCCGAGCACACGCAGGGCCTGGAGGCCTTGCGGCGGCAAGCGCTGGCCGCGCTGCACAGCCAGGGTCGCCCGCCAGACCATGCGGACCTGGCCTACACCGAATCCCCCGTGGGGCCGGCCGGCGTGGCCCTGCTGTTTCCGGGCCAAGGCGCGCAATACGCCGGCATGCTGGCGCCTTGGCGCGCGGTGCCCGGGTTTGACGCCATCCTCGGCGAGCTGGATGCGCTGGCCTCGCCCGTGTATGGCCGCTCGCTCAAGGCCTGGTTCTTTGACGACCCCATGAACCCGGCCCATGCCATCGAAGGCACGCTGGCCGCTCAGGCCGCCCTGGGTTACGCCAGCGCCAGCCTCGCGCGACTGTTGCGGCAGTTTGGGGTGCGTGCGGGTTGGGCCGCCGGCCACAGCTATGGCGAACTTGTGGCCCTGTGGTGGGGCGGTGCCTTCGACGATGCCACGCTGATGCAGCTGACGCACGCACGCGGCCGGGTCATGGCAGAAGCCGCCGCCGCCCTGCCTGGCTCACTGGCGGCCATCGGCGCCCCGGGCCCGGACGTGTCCCGCGCGCTGAAGGACTGGCCCACACTGGAGATCGCCAACCTCAATGCCCCGGGCCAGACCGTGGTGGGCGGTCCACGCGAGGCGCTGCTGGCGTTCGGTGCGCATGTGCAGTCACTGGGGTGGCGCCACGCGCTCATCCAGGGTGCGGCGGCCGCCTTCCACACCTCGCGCATGAAGCCGGCCCTGAGCGGCTGGCGCCAGGCGCTGGACGACTTCGCTGCACGCGGGGCGCTGGCCCTGCCTCACCAGGCGCGTGTGGTGGCCAACCTCAACGCCCAACCCTATCCCGGCACGCGGGCCGACGGTGCCGCGCTGGTGGCCCACAGCCTGCACCAGCAGGTGGTCAGCCAGGTCTGCTGGGCCGAGACCTGCCAGACGCTGCACAACGCGGGCGTGCGCGTGTTCATCGAAGCCGGGCCAGGCCAGGTGCTGGGCAAGCTGCTCAAACAGAACCTGGGGGATCGCCCCTTCCACCTCGTGAGCTGCGACGCCAAAGGCGAGGCCTCGGCCTGGCGCCCCTTGGCGCGCTTGCTGGCCCGCCTGGCGGTCGAAGACGCCCTGGGCCCCACCCAGCCTGCCCACCCAGATCTTTGGCCTCACACACCGACTGCCATGCCCACCGCCACCCTGCCCACCTTGCCTCCCCCCGCCTTGCCCGACCGCCCCCAACTGGACGCCCTGGTGCGCACGGTCCTGGCGGACAACACCCGCATCGTGGAGCGCTACTTCGACCTGATCGACCGCCTGCTCAACGCGCCCACGCCAGCAACACAGTCCAGCGAGCTGCTGCAGCAGATGCTCAGCGACAGCACACGCGTCACGCAGGCCCACCTGCAGGTGCATGAAGCCCTGCTGTCTGCTCAAGCTGTTTCACATACCTATACCGGTATGGGTAGCAAAACGCAGCACACCACGCCAGATGTGCCAACGGCGTCGCCTCAGACACTGACGCCTCCGACGCGACAGGCGCAGGGCGCTGACGATGCCGACGCGTCCGCGTCCACACGCGACTGGCTCGTGCAGGAGGTGGCCCGGCTCACAGGCTTCCCCCCATCAACCATCGACCCGCAAGCCTCCCTGGCCGACCTGGGCGTGGATTCGCTGGCCTTCATGGACCTCTATGGCAGCCTGACGCAACGCGTGCAGGTGGACGATGCCACGGCAGAGCGCATCCTGGCGGCACGCAGCATCCAGGACGTGATGGCCGCCCTGAGCGACGTGCGGCGGCCTGGCGATGAGGCCAGCGCCACACCGGCCCCGCAGCTGCTGAACTGGTTGCGCGAACAGGTGGCCCAGGCCACCGGCTTTCCTGCGCACGCCCTGGACCCGGCCGCGACCCTCGATGACCTGGGCATCGACTCGCTGGCCCGCACAGACCTCTTTGACCGCCTGGCCACCGCGTGGCCGCAGGCCCGCGAACTGGCCGCCGAGCTGTTCGAGGCGCGCAGCATGCAAGACATCGTGGACCAGCTGTCGCCCCTGCTGAACCCGGCGTCCGCCCTGGACCAGCGCGCCCAGCCCACACCCCCAGCCACATCCACATCCGCCCCCGGCGCCAAGCCCGCTCCTCAGCGCCCAGCCGCAAACCCTGCGCCTGCAGCCTCCGGCTGGACGGCGGCCTTGATCGACCTGCGCACCCAGTTGCTGTCGACGTTGGGGCCGCATGCCCTGGCCGCCGAACTGGCGCTGGACGAGGACACGCCCTTCAGCGCCATGGCGCTCAATGGCTTCGACCGGGCTGGCCTGTGGGAGCAAACGGCCCTGCGCCTGTCGCCCTACCGGCTTGCCGGCGAGGCCCTGATCTCGGTGGGCTCGATCCGCGAGGGCCTGGCGCTGCTGGCCAGCCTGCCCGACACCCTGGGCACGCGAGCACGTGAAAGCGCCAGCGACGGCAGCCCCAAGCCGCCAGACCGCCTCCAGCGCTACCGACAGATCGAGGTGCCGCGCCCGCTGCCGGCACCGGCCCAGCCCGAGCGGGTGCTGCTGGTGTCCGATCGGGGCGCGTGGGCACGCCGGGTGGGCGCCGCCATCGCCCAGGCCATCGACGCGACCAAGGGGGACACCCGCCACCTGCACTGGTCGCCCGACGGCTGGCAATTGGGCGAAGACCACCTCGGCCCCCTGGACGATGCCCCCACGCTGGCGCAGGGCCTGCAACGGGCATTGGGCGGCGACCCGGCCTGGCAGCTCGTGTTCCTGGGGGTTGACGCCTGCGACACCACCTTGGACACGCCACCGCTGGATGCCCCGGCGCTGCCCTTGTTCATCCTGGCCAAAGCCCTGTCGCGCCCCGCCCTGCCCCCGATCCGCGTAGAAGCGCTCACGCTGCTGCTGCCCTCCACACACCCCTGTAACGCGGCCGCGCGCGGTGTCGGCCGTGCCCTGAGCCATGAATGGCATGCCCAGGGCTGGCCCGTGGCCACGGTCATCGTGGCCACGGAGTCCGATCCGCTGCGCGCGCTGTCGCTGGCCTGGGCCCACCCGGGCCGCCATGACCTCTTCACACAGGGGCAGACAGCCAGCGAGCGCGTGGCCGACCCGCACCCCGAACTGGAAGCGCCCGGCACCGGTGCCATGGACCTGGATGCCGACAGCGTGCTGCTGCTCTACGGCGGCGGCGTGGGCATTGCCGCCGAGGTGGCCGTGGACCTGGCCCAGCGCCATCACCTGCAGGTGGTGGCCATGGGACGAACGCCCTGGACGGGCGAAGGCCCGGCACCTCTCCAGGCAGACGGCGATGCAGGCGCGCAGCCAGACCCGCACGCCGAACGTCACCGGGCGCTGGCCCGCACCGCACAGCGGGTGCGCGATGCCGGCGGCCGTTTCGACTACCTCAGCGCCGACCTGACCCAGGCCGATGAGGTGCAAGCGGCCATCGCCCACGTCCTGCACACCCATGGCCGCATCGACATGGTGATCCATGCCGCCGGGGTGGTGGAAGACCGCAGCCTGAGCGCCAAGCCCGTGGACAGCTTCCGCCGCGTGTTCCACACCAAGGCCCACAGCGCCTGGCACCTGCGTCATGCCCTGCAAGGTGTGCCGCTGAAGTACATGGTGTTCTTCAGCTCGCTGGTGGCGCACACCGGCAATGCCGGCCAGACCGACTACTGCGCGGGCAACGAGGTCCTCAATGCGATGGCTGCCGAGTGGGCAGAAGCCGCCCCGGACACGCGTGTGCTGTCGGTGCTGTGGTCCGTCTGGCATGAGACCGGGCTGGCCAACCGCGCGGTGCAGCTGCACATGCAGCGGCAAGGCATGACGGGCATCGCCAATGCCGACGGCACCCGCCGCCTGCATGCCGAACTGTCTCGCGCCACCGTGCCCGACTGGCTGCTCATCTCCTGCCCCCGGATGCTGGACGTGCTGCAGGCCGCCGCCATCCCCAGCGCCACCTGATGGAAGCGAGCAAGACCATGTCCAACGATTCCGACCTGCTGTGCTTCACCGCGATGTCCGGCGTCTTTGCCGGGCACCAGGACCTCGACCAGCTGTGGTCCAGCATCGTGCAGGCCCGCACGGCCCCGCTGACCGCCATGCCCGAGCGCTGGGGCATCGCGCGTTCGCGCTTGATCGACCCCACGCCCGGCACGCGCAACCGCAGCTACCTGGACCGCGCCTTCTGCCTGGACCTCACGCAAGGTCTCGCCCGGCGGCCTCAGCGTGACGTGAGCATCGGGGTGTGCGAAGCCTTGTGGTCGAACTTGGGCCAGGCGGCGCCTGCACCCCGGTCAGGCACCGCCCTGGTCTGGGGCACGTCCTGGTCGGACGACAGCCTGTTTCGGGCCGACAGCGAGCTGGCGCTGCACCGCCCGGTCCCGCCCGGCTGGCTGAGCCCCGACGCCCAGCTCGACGAGGTGGCCACCGCCCTGGGGCTGGACGGCCCGCGCCTGAGCGTCGACACGGCCTGCAGCTCCTTCCCCTATGCGCTGGCCACCGCCGAGACCCTCATCCGCAGCGGCCAGGCACGGCGCGCGGTGGTCGCGGGTGTCAACGTCTTCCTGCCGCCGCAGCTCTTCCTGGGCTTTTCGCAGCTGCGCGCCCTGTCGCCCGACGCCAGGCTCAAGGCCTTCGCGCAAGACGCCAATGGCATCGTGCCCGGTGAAGGCGTGGCCGCCTTCCTCGTCGAACCACTGGACGAAGCCATGAGAGCAGGGCGACGCCCCCTCGGTCTGCTGCGCAGCCTGGGCATGTCGTCTGACGGCAGCGAAGGCTCGGTCTTTGCGCCCGGCCACCGCGCCCAGCTCAGCGCCTACCAGCGCGCCTACCAGGCACTGGACCCGGCCAGCATCGCCTACGTGGAAGCCCATGGCACCGGCACCCCGGTGGGCGACCAGACCGAGCTGCGCTCACTCGACGATCACTTCCGTCCCCACATGCTTGCCGGCCGCCGCCTGCCTGTGGGATCGGTGAAGACGCTCGTGGGGCACACCCTGGCCGCAGCCGGGGCCGCCTCCCTGGCCAAGGTCCTGCTGATGCTGCGCCACCGGACCATCCCGCCGCACATCGACGTCCAGCCCCAGGCACGCCTGCACGACAGCTGCCTGACGCTGCCCACCCAGGCCACCGCCCTGAACGAAGACGGAGGTCCCTTGCGCATCGGCCTGTCGAGCTTTGGCTTTGGCGGCGCCAATGCCCACCTCGTGATCGAGGACGCCAGCGCGGTGCGCCCGCCCGCCACGGTTGTGGCCGTGTGCGAGAGGCCGGCCTTGCACGGGCCAACGAAGGGCGCTGCGGCAGCCCTGGCGCCCGGTGCAGAGGGCGTGCAGCACCTCAACCTGGACGTCGTTGACTTCGATGCCAGCTGGGCCATCGGCCCGCACGCCGACCAATGGCTGCCGGCATTGCAGGCCCAAGTGCCGCCCGCCGCACAGGCATTCCCGGCGGCCCGAGCGGGCAACGCCGACGTGGCGGGGCTGCGCGGTCACTTCCTTCAAGGCGAGCTGCCGGTGGACATCGCCGACTGGCGCATGGGCCCCAAACCCCTGGCGCACGTCGACCCCTTCAAGCTGTTGCTGACCCACCGCACACGGCGCCTGCTGGACCGCCTGCCCGGCTGGTCGGGGTCGCCCGACACCGCCGTCGTCGTCTGTGCCAACCTGGGCGGCGAGCGCTTCCTGGCTGGCTACCGGTCCTGCGTGGCCCACTTCGAGGCGCAGGCCGGGTCACCCGGGTCAGCACAGGCCGCACCGCCCGAGTTCGTGGTCGACGACGTGGCCACCATGCTGCCCACCATGTTGTCGGGCTACCCGGCCCAGGTGCTCGACCTGCGCGCCTTCCACCAGACCGTGTCCGGCCCCAGCGACAGCTTCTGGCAGACCTTGCTGAGCGCGCCGCGATGGCTGCAGGCGCATTGCACCCGGCTGGTGCTGGGCGCCGGCCACTACCTCAACTGCCCCGTGGAGGCGCAACGCGCCGCCGCATCGCCCTGGCCCTGGGGCGAGGGCTATGGCGTGCTGGCCTTGCGGCGTCATCGGCCTGCCCAGGCCGATGGGGCAGGGCAAGCTGACCATGTGGCCCATCCCGCCCGCGCCCGGCTGCAGGCCGTGGTCCATGCCCACGCCGCCGTGGCCAACGCCGATGCGGCCTGCGCCGCCATGGGCTGGCCCACGGGCCATGTGGTCGACGACGTGATCCAGTTGTCGCCTGCGGATGCCAAAGACCTGGGGCCTGCGCAGCAACGCAGCGGCTTCCTGGCCGAGGCCTCGGGCATGGAAGCCATCCTGCGTGTGCTGACCATGGGCCGCAAGCGCGCGCTCATCGAGGTGCGCCGCGGCGGCCAGGCCATCGCCTGGCTCTTCCTGGACCACATCCGCAACGCCGCACCCCCGGCTGAGCCCCCGGTGAAGCTCGGCTTGCCTGCGCGCTTCAGCCCGCCGCTGGCCTCGCCTGCTGCACCCCGGGTCACGCCCAAGACACCGCCCCTCACCGCCACAGCCCCCAACGCATCGGCTGAAGCCCACGCCCGCACCCACACCACCGCGCTGGCCGACACCCTGACCCGTGCCCTGCTCCTGCGCACGCGCATCCTCGACCGTCTCCTGTCGGCACCCGGTGCCGCGCAGGCGGCCGTTGCCCCGCAGCTGGCCGTCCAGCGGCAGGACGCGCGCAACGTGGTGCTGCGCGACCTCCGCCGGGACGGCGCGCGATGGCAGGCCACCGTGCGCGTGGACGAGCAGCACCCTTACCACTTCGATCACCCGCTGGACCATGTCCCCGGCATCTTGCTGTTGGAGGCCGCCTTGCAGGTCGCCGAAGTGGTGGTGGCTCACAGCGGTCAGCCCCATCGGCAGGTGCTGGGCCTGCGGGTGCGCTTTCGCCGCTACACCGACAAGGCAACGCACATCGCGCTGCTGGCGAGCCTCAACGGCCCCGATGTCCTGCAGGTGCAGATCGCGCAACATGGCGCCCAGGTCTGCGACATCGAACTGAACCTGGGGCTGCCATCGCCGCGCACGCACCGAGATGTGCCCGCGGCCCGCACCGGCCTGCCCGATCCCCGATGGCTGCACAAGGTCCGGCCTGACAACCTGCTGGTGCATGACCTGGAAGCGCGCGAAGGCTGCACCGGCGTGGTCACCGCTGCGCTGCCCGCCACCCATGCCCTGGCCGATTGCCCCTCGTCAGGCCTGTCGATGCTCTACTTCCTGGAGGTGGCGCGGCAGAGCTTCATGCTGGTGGCCCATGGCCGCCTGGCCGTGCCCCTGGGCACGCCCATGAACCTCATCGACCTGCGCTTCACACTGAGTGCGCCCATCCCCCGCCTGGGCCGGCTGTGGCTGGCGCCGCAGTACAAGGCCGCCGAGTGGACAGGGCAGACGCGCACCAGCCAGGTCACCATCAGGCTGGAGGACGCCAACGGGCCCATCGGCCAGGCCAGCATCGTCTCGCAGGCCATCTCGCCAGAGGCCTACAAGGCGCAACGGCACGCGGAGCCTGCATGAGCGGCCGCATGGACCTGCCTGCAGGTCACCTGCCCCCCCATGCCCCGGCGCCGCACGTGGTGTGGTGCCACCACGCCGGGGGGCATGGCGACAGCTACCGGGCGCTGGCCGGCACCTTGCCCGCGACGTGGCACCACACCTTCCTGGCCTACCCTGGCCGCGGCCCCCAGGCTGCCGCCGCCGCCTGCACCGACCTCACCGAGCTGGCCGCCACCCTGCTGCCCCAGCTGCAACCCGTCCTGCAGGCAGGGCCCTTCGCCTGCTTCGGCCACAGCATGGGCGCGCTCGTGGCCTATGAGCTCACCCGCCAGCTGCACCGCTGGGGGCTGCCCATGCCGTTCTGGCTGGGCGTGTCCGGGCACCGCGCACCCCAAGCAGCCCGCCCCGCCCTTGCCGCGCTGCACCGCTGCACCGACGCCGAGCTGCGCCAGCACCTGCGCCGGCTGGGCGCCCTGCCCTCGCCGGCCGCCGGCACCGCCTACCTGGACCTGGTGAGGGCAGACCTGCGCGCCTGCGAAACCTATGCCCCGGCGCAGTGCGACACCGCGAACCCGCTGCCTTGCGCCCTGTCGACCTTCACCGGCGACGCCGACCCCATGGTGCAGGCCAGCGAGATGCACGGCTGGTCCGCACTGGCGGCGCCGACCGCACGGCACCACGTCCTGCCTGGCGGCCACTTCTACCTGGGTGGCATGCAACGCAGCCAGGTGGGGCGCCTCATCGCAGGCGACATCGCACGGCACTTTTCAGGCCCGCCCCCTTTCACCCTTGCCACACCTCACGACCATGCCTCACGTCACCGCCGAAGCCTTCACCCGCGCATCCCCGAACGACATCTGGCAGATGTGGACGGACATTGAGCATTCGCCCGCCTGGGACCAGGACGTCGCCTGGAGCCAGCTGGACGGCGCCTTCAGCCCTGGCACCACGGGCGCCTTCAAGCTCAAGGGTGGCCCCCGCCTGCGCTTCCGCCTTGATCGCGTGGAGCTGCTGCGCTCGTATGCCAACACCGTCGGCCTGCCAGGGCTGCGTCTGCAGTTCACGCACGACATGCTGCCCCAGGCCGACCAGGGCCTGCTGGTGAGACATGGCGCGCACATCGGCGGGCCACTGGGCTGGCTCTTGCGGCCCCTCCTCCAGAAAAAGCTCCAAAGCGCGCTGCAGGTGGCCTTGCACAACATGCTCTCGCTGGCCGAACTGCACGCCACCCGCGACGCGGCCTGAACCACGTTTCCCTGTCCTTGAATCAACACCTTGTTTTCCTCGATGAAACCTCAACACCTCCTCCCTTCGCTGATCGCCACCGTTGTGCTGTGCGCCGCCCCTCATGCCCATGCGCACTGGCTGGATGGCCACAACCAGGTCGGCATCGAATTGGGCAGCAACCGCGTCAGCCAGCAAGACCTCTACCAAAGCGGCTTCAACTTCGTGAACATCGGCTTGGACAACCATGCCCACCTGGCCAGCGCCCGCGGCTTGACCGTGGGCCGGGCGCTCGACATCGGCCCCCGCATCGACCTGAGCTACACCGAACGCAGCAATGGCATCGCACGCTTTGGCAATCGCCTGTACGACGGCGGTGGCGTGCTCACCGGCCAGGGCAAGGAACGCCTGCGCGCCTGGCAGCTCAACCTCTGGTACGACATCGACCTGGCCTCGCTGGGCTTGCCGATCAAGCCTTACCTGGGCGTCGGCACGGGCATGGGCCGCATCCAGGTCAATGACCTGGCGGCCGGTGGCGTGACCTTCGGTGACGCGGCGGCAGACGTGTGGGTCCGGCAATGGGGATTGGGTGTGAGCTGGGCCGCCACCGAACGCTTCAGCCTGGACCTGGGCTACCGGCATGTGCGCACCAGCGTGGGCAACTTCGGCAGCATCGCCAACATCCCGCCTGGTGACGTCGATGCCCGCTACCGCGCCGGCACCACGCAACTGGGCCTGCGCCTGAACTTCTGACCCCACGCACGGAGCACACCACATGGGCAAGATCGCATTCGTGACCGGCGGCGCCGGCTTCCTGGGGCACCACCTCATCGACGAGCTGCTGGCCACGGGCTGGCAGGTGACGACACTCGTACGCAGCCAGGTGCCACCCTGGATGAACCGCCCCGGGCTGACGGTCCGTCGCGGCGCACTGGACCACCGGCAAGAACTCATCAACGCCATGCCGGAGGGCGCCGACGCGGTCATCCATGCGGCCGGGGCGATCTCCATGTGGGTGGGTGACATGCCCCAGCTGCTGCGCGACAACGTCAAGGCCACGGAAAACCTGCTCGATGTGGCCCGCCTGCGCGGCGCCCGGCGCGTGGTCATGACGTCCACCCTGGGCGTGTTCCAGCACGGCGCCGGCCCGGTGACCGAGGACAACCCGCTGCGCCAGGCCGGCCCGGAGCGCAACCCCTACTTGCGCACCAAGCTGCTGGCCGATGAGGCCTTGCAGGCGGCCCGTCGGCAAGGCCTGTCCACCGTGAGCCTGCACCCTTCGCACATGCTGGGGCCCCATGACAGCGCCGGCTGGATCAAGATGTTCGACGACGCCGTGGCCGGCAAACTCAAGGCCGCCCCCCGCGGCCGCGCCAGTTTCTGCCCTGTGGAGGCCGTGGCGCGTGCCCATGTGGCAGCCGCCTCCAATGACGTCGTGGCGCCACGCTATGTGCTGGGTGCGCCGGCCGCCAGCTACCTGGAGGTCTTCGACGCCATCGCCCGCCTCACCGGTGCGGCCCCGGTCAAGACCACGGTGCCCCCCGCCGTGCTCAAGACGGTCGCGCAGCTGTCGGAGTGGTGGTCGCGGCTCAAGCGCCAGCGCCCCGAGCTGACCCCCGGCCTCGCCGACATCCTCTGTGGCGACATGGTGGCCGACAGCCAGCGGGCCAGCCGGGAACTGGGCTACCGCAGCGAGCCCTTGGACAGCCTGCTGCAGCGGGTGCACGCACATTGGGCGTCGGCCGCACCTGCCTTGCGTGCCGCCTGAGCACCGTCCCCTGGCCCTGCAACCGGGGTGAACCAGGGCCTGGGCCGACGCCGTTGCGGCTATGCTTGGCGCCATCAAAAATCAACAGCGTGCCCCGGGGAGGCCACATGAGCAACAGCAAGGCCACGTGCGGCAAGGCCCGTGTTCAAGCCCTGGTGGCGGCCTGGCCATGAACCGCACCCCACCCATGCGCATCCTCCTCGTCCACCAGAACTTCCCCGGCCAGTT
>CANBQJ010000061.1 GCA_947371645.1 Burkholderiales bacterium
GCCGCGCCATGGAAATCGTGCACGGTGACAAGGACCTGGAGCGCTACATGCGCGAAGCGGTGCGCGTCTCCGACAAGTCGCCCGTGCTGCTGGACCGCTTCCTGAATGACGCCGTCGAGGTGGACGTCGACTGCATCAGCGATGGCACCAACGTGATGATCGGCGGCATCATGGAGCACATCGAACAAGCCGGCGTGCACTCCGGTGACTCGGCCTGTTCGCTGCCGCCCTACACGCTGTCGGCCGTGATCCAGGACGAGCTTCGCCGCCAGACCGCGCTGATGGCCAAGGCCCTCAACGTGATCGGCCTGATGAACGTTCAGTTCGCCATCCAGGGCGACGTGACGCAAGGGCTGGACAAGGCCACCGTCTACGTGCTCGAGGTGAACCCCCGTGCTTCGCGCACCGTGCCCTACGTGTCCAAGGCCACGGGCCAGCCCCTGGCCAAGATCGCGGCACGCTGCATGGCCGGCCAGAAGCTGTCCACGCAGAAGTCACCTGATGGCAAGGCCCCGCGCGAAGTCGTCCCGCCTTACTTCACCGTCAAGGAAGCCGTCTTCCCCTTCAACAAGTTCCCGGGTGTGGACCCTGTCCTCGGCCCTGAAATGCGCTCAACCGGTGAAGTGATGGGCGTGGGCGTCACCTTCGGTGAAGCCATGCTCAAAAGCCAGCTGGGCGCCGGTTCGCGCCTGCCCGAGAAGGGAACCGTGTGCATCTCCGTCAAGGACGGCGACAAGGCCCGTGCCGTGGAAGTGGCCCGTGACCTCGTCAAACTGGGCTTCAGCGTCGTGGCCACCAAGGGCACGGCCGCAGCCATTGCAGCAGCCGGCATCCCGGTGAAGCCGGTGAACAAGGTCAAGGATGGCCGCCCGCACATCTCTGACGCCATCAAGGCCGGCGAGATCCAGCTGGTGTTCACCACGGTGGATGAGACGCGCACGGCGATTGCCGATTCGCGCAGCATCCGCCAGGCGGCACTGGCCAACCGCATCACTTACTACACCACCATGGCGGGCTGCGAAGCGGCTGTGGAGGCCATGAAGCACCAGGATGACCTGGTGGTGTACTCGGTGCAGGAGCTGCACGCCAAACTGCACTAAACTGTGCTGACGCCCGGGCCGGCTGGTTCAATCCACGCGCCCGGGTTTTTGATTTTCGACAAGGGCCGCGCCTGGCCAGCACCACACGGTGCCCATCAACCAGGCTGCGGCTCGTCTGTTTTACCCACCGCACATTGACGAAGGACACCATGTCCACCATCCCCATCACGAAACGCGGCGCCGAAAAGCTCAAGGAAGAGTTGCAGCGCCTCAAGCACGTCGAGCGCCCCGCTGTCGTGCAGGCCATCGCCGAGGCCCGCGCCCAGGGCGACTTGTCCGAGAACGCCGAATACGATGCCGCCAAGGACAAACAGGGCTTCATCGAAGGCCGCATCCAGGAAATCGAAGGCAAGCTGTCGGCCGCACAGATCATCGACCCTTCGGCCCTGGACGCTGGCGGGCGCGTGGTCTTTGGCGCCACCATCGAAATGGAAGTCGAATCCACGGGCGACGTGGTGATCTACCAGATCGTGGGCGACGACGAGGCCGACCTCAAGGAAGGCAAAATTTCGATCGGCTCACCCATTGCCCGCGCCCTGATCGGCAAGGAAGCCGGTGACGTGGCCACGGTGATGGCGCCAGGTGGCGACCGCAATTACGAAATCATCGAAGTCCGCTACATCTGAGCGATGTCGGACGCCACGCCCATCATGCCGACACCCAAGCTGCTGCGTTTGCAAGCCTTCCTGGCTTGTGCATGGGCTGGTGTCCTGCTGGCCGTCGGTGGCCTGGCTGCGCCCAGCTTGTTTTCGGTGCTGGAGCGCGCTCAGGCCGGCATGGGGGCAGGGCGCATCTTCAGCAACGAGGCGCGCCTCAGCCTGGCGCTGGCCATGGTCTTGTTCGTGATCGAGCGTCGCCGCGTGCGTGACCTGGCCGAATCGGGTCAGACCACCCAGGTCCTGACCGGCAACCTGTTGCTGGTGCTGGCGGCCCTGTTCCTGACGGTGTTTGGCGAATTCGTCTTGCACCCACTGATCGAGGCGGCCAAAGCCGGGCAAGCCACGCGGCTGTCTTTTGGTGCCTTGCACGGCATCTCGGCCGTGCTGTTCTGGGTCAAGGCGGTGGCGGTGATCAGCCTGGGCTGGCGCCTGACGGCGGCGCAGTCAACCCAGGCCTGAGCCTCGTTTCAAGCCGGCTTCTTGCTCGGCGTGCGCTTCTTGGCGCGTTTGATGAGGCCACCGGCGGTGACACGCTGGTTGCCCATCACCTGCACCTTCTTCACTTCAGGGCGGCGCGTGCCGCTCTTGGAGAACTTCAAGATCTTCACCGTGCGCGGGCCCGGCATGCGGTCACCGTCGCGTTCTTCAACGGCTTCTTTCTCAGGCATCGGGCGCCACAGCACCAGCAACTTGCCGATGTGCTGAATGGGCGCGGCATTGAGTTGGTCGCACAACTGGGCGAAGATGGCTTCGCGGGCGGCGCGGTCGTCGCCCAGGACGCGCACCTTGATCAGGCCATGGGCCTTGAGGGCAGCGTCCGTTTCTTTGGCGACGTTGGGCGTCAGGCCATCTCCGCCGATCATGACGACGGGAGAAAGGTGGTGGGCGTCGGCGCGCAAGGCACGACGTTCGGCAGTGTTCAGTTCAATCGCAGGCATCCCTCTATTATCGATCCATGAAAGTCCAAACCAAAAGCAAAAAGCTCAACAAGGCTTGGTTGAATGAGCACATTCACGATCCTTATGTGCGTCTGGCCCAAAAAGAGGGCTACCGTTCGCGTGCTGCTTACAAGCTCAAAGAGATCGACGAGGCGCTCAAGCTCATCCGTCCAGGCCAACTGGTGGTCGACCTGGGGGCCTCGCCAGGCGCCTGGAGCCAGTACGTGCGCCGCAAGTTCGCGCCCAAGGACGCCGGCACAGGCGGGGCCGCGGTCGGCGAACTGGACGGCACCATCATCGCGGTGGACCTGCTGGAATTCGAGGCCATCGAGGGCGTTCAGTTCATCCAGGGCGATTTTCGGGAAGAGGCCGTGTTGGCCCAGTTGCAGGAAGCGGTGGGCGATCGCCAGGTCGATGTCGTGATTTCAGACATGGCGCCCAACCTCAGCGGGGTGGATGTGACCGATGCGGCCCGCATCCAGCACCTCATCGAGCTGGCCATCGACTTTTCGCAACACCACCTCAAGCCTCAAGGGGCGCTGGTGTGTAAAGTTTTCCACGGCAGCGGCTACAGCCAGCTGGTGGAGATGTTCAAGCAGCATTTCAAGGTGTGCAAACCTGTCAAACCCAAGGCTTCTCGAGACAAATCCTCGGAAACCTTTCTGGTGGGCATTGGCTTGAAGTCGCAGTGACGCTGAAATGGGTGTTTTGGGCGGGGCAAGCAGGGCGGGTCAAGAGCAGAAATCGCGTGTGAGCAAGGTGAAGTGCTGCAAATCCGTGCCTTCATGGCCTGAGATCAGGAAAACCGGTGTTTCACAGGGGATTGATCCGGGCATCGCCCCCCTTGTCTCGTCTAGAATCAGCCCCACATACCGCGAAGACCGGGTGTGGACGCGCCAGTGATGTCGCTGCCCGTCTGGTTTTTTGAGACGCCTCTTGGTGGGTGGACGCAGCCTGCGTCGGCCATGAGGGGTCCGCATGGGTTGAAGGAGCCGCGGTGAACAATCAATGGTTCTCGAAGATTGCAGTTTGGCTGGTGGTGGCACTCGTGCTGTTCACCGTGTTCAAACAGTTTGACCGCGCCAGCGGTGGTGGTGCTCAGATTGGCTACTCTGATTTCCTTGAAGAAGTCCGTGCCAAACGCATCAAGAGCGTCACCCTGCAAGAGGGCGGCGGCGGCACCGAGATCCTGGCCGTCACCACGGACGACAAGCGCATCCGCAGCACGGCCACTTACCTGGACCGTGGCTTGGTTGGCGACCTGATCAACAGCGGCGTCAAGTTCGACGTGAAGCCTCGCGAAGAGCCCTCGCTCATCATGAGCCTGCTGGTGTCGTGGGGCCCCATGCTGCTGCTGATCGGCGTGTGGGTGTACTTCATGCGCCAGATGCAAGGCGGAGGCAAGGGCGGGGCGTTCAGCTTCGGCAAGAGCCGCGCCCGCATGCTCGATGAATCCAACAACACCGTCACCTTTGCCGACGTCGCCGGTTGCGACGAGGCCAAGGAAGAGGTCAAGGAGTTGGTCGACTTCCTGCGTGACCCGCAGAAGTTCCAGAAGCTGGGCGGCCGCATCCCCCGTGGCGTGCTGATGGTCGGCCCTCCGGGCACGGGCAAGACGCTGCTGGCCAAGTCGATCGCTGGCGAAGCCAAGGTGCCCTTCTTCACCATCTCTGGTTCCGACTTCGTGGAAATGTTCGTGGGCGTGGGCGCTGCCCGCGTGCGCGACATGTTCGAACAGGCCAAGAAGAACGCGCCTTGCATCATCTTCGTCGACGAAATCGACGCGGTCGGCCGCCACCGCGGTGCCGGTCTCGGTGGTGGCAACGACGAACGCGAACAGACCTTGAACCAGATGCTCGTCGAGATGGACGGCTTCGAGACCAACCTGGGTGTGATCGTGATCGCCGCGACCAACCGCCCGGACATCCTCGACCCGGCGCTGCTGCGTCCTGGCCGTTTTGACCGCCAGGTCTACGTGACCCTGCCGGACGTGCGTGGCCGCGAGCAGATCCTGAACGTGCACATCCGCAAGGTGCCTGTGGGCCAGGACGTGCGTGCCGACATCCTGGCGCGTGGCACCCCTGGCTTCTCGGGCGCTGACCTCGCCAACCTGGTCAACGAAGCCGCACTCTTTGCCGCACGCCGCAATGGCCGCGTGGTCGAGATGAACGATTTCGAGAAGGCCAAGGACAAGATCATGATGGGCCCCGAGCGCAAGTCCATGATCATGCCGGAGGAAGAGCGCAGGAACACCGCCTACCACGAGGCTGGTCACGCCCTGGTGGCGCGCATGCTGCCCAAGACCGACCCTGTCCACAAGGTCACGATCATCCCGCGCGGCCGTGCGCTGGGCGTGACCATGCAGTTGCCTGAAGGCGACCGCTACAGCCTGGACAAGCTGCGCATGCTGGACACCATCTCGGTGTTGTTCGGTGGCCGCATCGCCGAAGAAGTCTTCATGCACCAGATGACCACCGGCGCTTCGAACGATTTCGAGCGCGCCACGGCCATCGCCCGCGACATGGTCACCCGCTACGGCATGACCGATGAGCTGGGCCCCATGGTCTATGCCGACAACGAAGGCGAAGTCTTCCTGGGTCGCTCGATCACCAAGACCACCAACATGTCTGAAGAGACCATGGAAAAGGTGGACAAGCAGATCCGCAAGATCATCGACGAGCAGTACGCCACGGCGCGCAAGCTCATCGAGGACAACCAGGACAAGATGCACGCCATGGCCAAGGCCCTGCTGGAATGGGAAACCATCGACGCCGAGCAGATCAACGACATCATGGAAGGCCGCGAGCCCCGTCCGCCCAAGGACTGGACCCCGCCGACCAACAAGCCGAACAGCGGCACCAAGCCGCCGGTCAGCACCGATGGCGCACCGGCCGCAGTCTGAACTGCTGAGTTGACGTTCACCATGAAACGGGGCTTCGGCCCCGTTGTCGTTGGCGGCGCCCGCTCCACTTACCTAGGTGTCCCTTTGATCTGGCAAACCACCCGTTTCGCCCTCCGCCTCGACCGTCCACTGGTCATGGGCATCGTCAACGTCACGCCGGACTCATTCTCGGATGGCGGTCAGCATGCCGGGCCCGCGCAGGCCCTGGCCCACGCGCAGCAACTCATCCGTGACGGGGCGGACATCCTGGACATCGGTGGCGAATCCAGCCGGCCTGGCGCGCCGGTTCTGGATGCCAACGACGAATGGGCGCGCATCGCACCTGTGCTGCGGGAAGCGGTGAGCTGGCAAGTGCCCATCTCCGTGGACACCTGCAAGAGCGACGTCATGCAGCGCGCCCTGGACCTGGGCGCCGACATCGTCAACGACATCCACGCCCTGGAAGCACCCGGCGCCATGGACGTCGTGGCCCAACACGGCCAGTGCGGCATCTGCCTGATGCACATGGTCGGGATCCCCCAGACCATGCAGACCCAAGCGCAGTATGCGGACGTGGTGGTTGCGGTGGCGGCCTACCTGCAAGGCAGGCTGCGACTGGCCCTGAGCGCTGGCATCTCGCCCGAGCGCCTTTGCCTGGACCCTGGCATTGGTTTTGGCAAGACACCCGAGCACAACCTGGCGCTGCTGCGGCATCAAGCCGATCTCCTGAACCTGGGACGCCCACTGTTGGTGGGCTGGTCGCGCAAATCCACCCTGGGGCATTTGACAGGTCGCCCGGTGACGCATCGCCTGGCCGCCAGCCTGGCGGCAGCGCTGGCCAGTGTGGCCAATGGGGCGAGCATCCTGCGCGTGCACGACGTGGCAGAGACCGTGGACGCGCTCAAGGTGTGGCATGCGGCCGGCAAGAGTGGACAAGAGCCACCCCCTATATTGGGTAATTGAGGGATTCCACTGTGTAAGCAGTGACAGAATCTCATGCAGTTGATCGCTGCCGGGCAAACCGGCTGACACCTTCGCATCTCTCAAAAAAGCAGGCGCCCACATGGCACGTCAATATTTCGGCACCGATGGCATCCGTGGCACCGTCGGGCAGGCACCCATCACCCCAGATTTCATGCTGCGCCTGGGCCATGCGGTGGGGCAGGTCTTGCGCCGCACCGATGCCCGCCCCAGCGTGCTGATCGGCAAGGACACCCGCATCTCTGGCTACATGCTCGAGTCGGCGCTGGAAGCAGGCTTTGCCTCGGCTGGCGTGGATGTTTGGCTCACCGGCCCTTTGCCCACACCTGGCGTGGCCTACCTCACGCGCGCACTTCGCCAGAACCTGGGCGTGGTCATCAGCGCCTCACACAACCCGTTTGGCGACAACGGGATCAAGTTCTTCTCTGCGCGTGGCGAAAAGCTGCCTGACGACTGGGAGGCCGACGTGGAGGCCGCTTTGACGGACGAGCCACAATGGGCGGACTCGCACAGCCTGGGCAAGGCGCGCCGCCTGGAAGATGCGCGCGGGCGCTATGTTGAATTTTGCAAGGCCACGTTTTCATCCAACCTGTCGCTCAAGGGCTTGAAGCTGGTGGTGGACGCTGCCAATGGCGCGGGCTACCAGGTGGCGCCCAACGTCTTCCATGAACTGGGCGCAGACGTGGTGGTGATCGGTGGCACGCCCGACGGCCTCAACATCAACAAAGGGGTGGGCGCGACCCACCCTGAAGCGCTGGTGCAGGCCGTGGCCACCAACCAGGCAGACTATGGCATCGCTCTGGACGGGGACGCCGACCGCCTGCTCATCGTGGACCGCCATGGCCGCATCTACAACGGCGACGAGCTGCTCTATGTGATGGTGGCCGACCGCATCGCGCAGGGCGAGGCCGTTCCCGGCGCTGTGGGCACCTTGATGACCAACATGGCCATCGAGCTGGCGCTGCAAAGCCGAGGAGTGGACTTCGTGCGGGCCAAGGTGGGTGACCGCTACGTGCTGGAAGAGCTGGTCTGCCGCGGCTGGCAGCTGGGCGGCGAAGGGTCGGGCCACCTGATCGCGCTGGACCGTCACACCACGGGTGACGGCATCGTCAGTGCCTTGCAGGTGCTCCAGGCTGTGGTGCGGCAAGGCACCAGCCTGGCGGACTGGCTGGGGGGGGTGCGCCTGTTCCCTCAGAAACTCATCAATGTTCGCCTCAAGCCTGGGCAGGACTGGTCCAGCAGCAGCAAGCTGGCTCAGGCGCAGACCGATGTGCTGGCACGCCTGGCTGGCAAGGGCAGGGTGCTGATCCGGCCCTCTGGCACCGAACCCCTGTTGCGACTCATGGTCGAGGCGGAAGACAGCGCGATGGCCGAGCAGTGCGCGCAGCAACTGGCGGATGCGGTCATGGCGTCTGCCTGAGCGCGGCCGCTCTCGCCACCAAGTCGAAGGGCCTGCAACATGCAGGCCCTTTTCATGGGAAGTCAGCCCGTCACGCTCACTTCTTGGGCGGGGTCAGCACGCGGTCGATGATGTGCACCACGCCGTTGCCTGCGCTCTGGTCCGCCTGGGTCACGAGGCTGTCGTCCACCGTCACGAAGTCGCCAGCCTTGGAAACGGCCAGTTTGGCGCCGCCAAGGGTGGTCAGGGTGCTGGCGCCGTTCACGTCGGTGCTCTTCACGACACCGGGCACCACGTGGTAGCTCAGCAGGGCTTTGAGGGCGTCCGGATCTTTGGCCAGCTTGTCCATGGTGGCCTGGGGCACGGCCTTGAAGGCGTCGTCGGTCGGGGCGAACACCGTCAGGGGGGCCGCGCCTTCCAGGGTGCTGCTCAAGCCAGACTGCTGGATCAGCTTGTTGAAGGTGCTCAGCTCGGCCTTCTGGGCGGTGAATTGAGCGACGGTGGCTGCTGGGCGGTCAGCGCTCAGGCTGGCGCATCCAGTCAAACTCATCAGGGCGGTGAAGGTGGCGGCCAGCGCCAGGGTTGAGGCGCCCAGGGCGCGGCGTGTGATGGTGCTGCTCATGTGATGCTCCGTTGGGTATGGGGCTCAGTTTTGTGACAAGGGATGGCGAGCACCATAGTTTTGTCATGTGACGTTCGCGTGACGGTACCGTGACATGACAGTCACAATCCTGTGGGCAAGAGTGACTTGTTTTGTGTGACAAGGCCGGGGGCGCCTGTCACAGACAAGTCACAATCAATGCTTACAGTCCGCCGCATCACTAGAACTGTGTCGCATGACGAGAAAGGCGTACTCATGAACTCCAAGACGATTCGCACCGCTACGGCCCTGGCCCTGATGTTGTTGTCGGGCGCTGTGCTGGCCGAAGACGTGACCGGCGCGGGTGCCAGTTTCCCGGCACCGCTGTACGCCAAGTGGGCCGCTGCCTACAGCACGGCCACCGGTGTGCGCATCAACTACCAATCGGTGGGTTCTGGCGCCGGCATCAAGCAGATCAAGGCCAAGACCGTCGACTTTGGCGCGTCCGACATGCCCCTGAAAGACGAAGACCTGGCCAAGGATGGCCTGGTGCAGTTCCCGACCGTCATCGGCGGCGTGGTGCCCGTGGTCAACGTCAAGGGCATTGGCCCCGGCCAGCTGAAGCTGACGGGTGAAGTGCTGGGCAACATCTACCTGGGCAAGATCACCAAGTGGAACGACGCCGCCATCACGGCACTGAACCCTGGCCTGGCCCTGCCTGACACCACGATTGCCCCAGTGCGTCGCGCCGACGCTTCGGGCACCAGCTTCATCTTCACGAACTACCTGTCCAAGGTGAACGCCGAGTGGAAGACCAAGGTGGGTTTCGACACCTCGGTGAACTGGCCTACGGGTGCAGGCGGCAAGGGCAATGAGGGCGTGTCCGCCTTCGTGCAACGCCTGCCGAACTCGATCGGCTACGTGGAGTACGCCTACGCCAAGCAAAACAAGATGTCGCATGTGGCCTTGAAGAATGCCGCCGGCAACTTCGTGGAGCCGGACGACAGCACGTTCAAAGCTGCTGCGGCTGGCGCCGAGTGGAACAAATCCTTCTACCAGGTGCTGACCAACCAGGCCGACAAGAATGCCTGGCCGCTGAGTGGTGCCACCTTCATCCTGATGCACAAGAGCCAGGACAAGCCGGCCCAGGCCAGCACCACCCTGAAGTTCTTCGATTGGGCCTACAACACGGGCGACAAGACCGCGGCCGATCTGGAATACGTCGCGCTGCCAGTGGCGGTGAAGGACCTCGTGCGCAAGCAGTGGGCCAGCATCGCCGATGCCTCTGGCAAGGCAGTGTCCTACAAGTGATGTGGTGATGGGTGGCCAGGGGAGGGCGCTGCTGCGCAACCCTGCCCGGGCCACCGGCGCAACGGGCAGATGCCCCTGCGCGCACCAGTTGCCTGCTCGCCTTGGCGCGGGTCTGGCACCGAAGTTGAAGTACCCGCGTAGCAAGTGGTGAACCAGATGATCTCGATTGCCTTCATGGACGGAGCCTGCTGATGACCGCCATCCTTCCCGCCGATGCGGATGACGCCAGCACTGCGAGCTCGCGGACTGCCCCTCGGCGCCAACCCATGACCAACCCCCCTTCTTCCCGTACATCGTCGGCGCTCGCGGACGCGGCATTTGCGCTGGCGGCCAAAGCTGCTGCCGTGCTGACGCTGAGCCTTCTGGTCGGCATCATCGGTTCTCTGGTTGTAGGCGCCTGGCCTGCCATCAAGGAGTACGGCCTGAGCTTCCTGTGGCGCACCGAATGGGATCCCGTCAAGGACCAGTACGGCGGCCTGGTGATGATCTACGGCACGCTGATGACGTCGTTCGTGGCGCTGCTGATCGCCGTGCCGGTGAGCTTCGGCATTGCCATGTTCCTGACCGAGTTGTCGCCCAACTGGCTCAAGCGCCCGCTGGGCATCGCCGTGGAGTTGCTGGCGGCTGTGCCCTCCATCGTCTATGGCATGTGGGGCCTGCTGGTCTTCGGGCCCATCCTGGGTGAGTACGTTCAGCAGCCGCTGCAGAACCTGACGCAGGGCGTGCCATACCTGGGTGCCTTTTTCAGCGGCCCGCCCGTGGGCATTGGCATCCTGTCGGCGGGCATCATCCTGGCGATCATGATCATCCCTTTCATCGCGTCCGTCATGCGTGACGTCTTCGAGGTGACGCCGCCCATGCTCAAGGAGTCGGCCTACGGCCTGGGTTCCACGACCTGGGAAGTGGTCTGGAAGGTCGTGCTGCCCTACACCAAGACCGGTGTGGTGGGCGGCATCATGCTGGGCCTGGGCCGCGCCCTGGGCGAGACCATGGCGGTGACCTTCGTGATCGGCAACATGAACCAGTTGCAGTCGTTGTCGGTGTTCGAGGCAGCCAACAGCATCACCTCGGCCCTGGCCAACGAGTTTGCCGAAGCGGGCGAAGGCCTTCACCAGGCGTCCCTGGTCTACCTGGGCCTGATCTTGTTCTTCATCACCTTCGTGGTGCTGGCGTTCTCGAAGGTCTTGCTGGCCCGCCTGAAGAAGTCTGAAGGAGCGCGCGCATGAACAGCAACGCGATCGAGTACCAAGCCCTGCAGGCCTCCCGTGCCCGCAGGCATGCGGCGCGCAAGCGCACCAATGTGCTGGCGCTGGCCATGTCGCTGGCGGCGATGGCCTTTGGCCTGGTCTGGTTGATCTGGATCCTGGTCGAGACCGTGCACCTGGGTCTGGATGGCCTGGCTTTGAGCACGCTCACCGAGATGACCCCGCCGCCGCAAGAGGCAGGTGGCCTGGCCAATGCCATCATGGGCTCGCTGATGATGGTGGGCCTGGCCACGCTGATCGGCACGCCCGTGGGCATCATGGCCGGCATTTACCTGGCCGAGTATGGCCAGACCGGCTGGCTGGGCAGCGTCACGCGCTTCATCAACGACATCCTGCTGTCGGCGCCTTCCATTGTGGTGGGCCTGTTCATTTATTCGGCGGTGGTGGCACCCATGCACAGCTTCTCTGGCTGGGCGGGCGTGCTGGCACTGGCGCTGATCGTGGTGCCGGTGGTGATCCGCACCACCGAGAACATGCTGAGCCTGGTGCCTCATGCCCTGCGTGAAGCAGCCTATGCCCTGGGCACGCCCAAGTGGCGTGTCATCAGCACCATCACGCTGAAGTCGGCCCGAGCAGGTGTGGTGACCGGCATCTTGCTGGCGGTGGCCCGCATCTCGGGCGAGACCGCACCGCTGCTGTTCACCGCGCTGTCCAACCAGTTCTGGAGTTCCGACCTGGGCCACCCCATGGCCAGCTTGCCGGTGATCATCTTCAAGTTCGCCATGAGCCCCTATGAGAACTGGCAGAAGCTGGCCTGGGCTGGCGTGTTCCTGATCACCATCGCTGTGCTGGCGCTCAACATCATCGCCCGCACCATGTTCCGTCAACGCTGATCGGCGCGCTGCGTTCGCATCACACCACGGCATCACCCCAAGTACACAGACACCGGAAGAGCACATGGACACCAAAGTGCACACCTCTGCGGAACACAAGCTCAAGCTGGCTGTTCGCAACCTGAACTTCTACTACGGCAAGTTCCACGCCCTGAAGAACGTCAACATGGACCTGCCTGAAAACAAGGTCACGGCGTTCATCGGCCCGTCGGGTTGCGGCAAGTCGACGCTGCTGCGCACCTTCAACCGCATGTTCGAGCTCTACCCCGAACAGCGCGCCGAAGGCCAGATCCTGCTGGATGGCCACGACATCCTGACTTCCAAGGAAGACGTGTCGCTGATCCGTGCCCGCGTCGGCATGGTCTTCCAGAAGCCCACGCCTTTCCCGATGTCGATTTACGAGAACATCGCCTTTGGCGTGCGCCTGTTCGAGAGCCTGTCGCGCAGCGAGATGGACGAGCGCGTGGAATGGGCCTTGAAGAAGGCTGCCCTGTGGAACGAAGTGAAAGACAAGCTCAACCAGAGCGGTTCTGGCTTGTCGGGCGGTCAGCAACAGCGTCTGTGCATTGCCCGCGGCATCGCCATCAAGCCTGAAGTGCTGCTGCTGGACGAACCCTGCTCTGCCCTGGACCCGATCTCTACTGGCAAGATCGAAGAGCTGATCCACGAGCTCAAGAACGACTACACGGTGCTGATCGTGACCCACAACATGCAGCAGGCTGCGCGTTGCTCGGACTTCACGGCCTACATGTACCTGGGCGAGCTGATCGAGTTCGGTGCCACCACCGACATCTTCATGAAGCCCAAGCGCACCGAAACCGAAGACTACATCACCGGCCGTTTCGGTTGATCAGCGATCAGCCTGCATCAAGACAGCAATCAAGGACCACAACATGACGGAAAAGCACCTCTCCAGTCAGTTCGACAACGAGCTCAGCGGCATCTCTACGCGCGTGCTGGAAATGGGCGGCCTGGTGGAATCGCAGGTGGCGCACGCCATCTACGCACTGACCCACTTCAGCGGTGAGACGGCCAGCACCGTGCTGGAAGGTGAAGAGCGCGTGAACGCCATGGAGATGGCCATCGACGCCGACTTGTCGACCATCATCGCGCGTCGCCAGCCCACCGCCCGCGACCTGCGGCTGCTGATCGCCATCTCCAAGACCATCGGCAACCTGGAACGCGTGGGCGACGAAGCGGCCCGCATCGCCCGCACGGTTCAACGTCTGATCAACACGGGTGTGTCCAGCAGGTTGCGCCTGCCGGTGAGCGACGTGTCGTTTGAAGCCTCGCTGGCCACGGCCTCGCTGCGCAAGGCGCTGGACGCTTTCGCCCGCCTGGACACCCAGGTTGCCCTGGAAGTGATCAAGAACGACAACGAGATCGATGCCGAGTTCGACGGGCTGATGCGCAAGCTCATCACCTACATGATGGAAGACCCGCGCACCATCTCCGCGTCCATCGACCTGGTGTTCGTGGCCAAGGCCATTGAACGTGTGGGCGACCACGCCAAGAACCTGGCCGAGCAGGTCATCTACATCGTCAAGGGCACCGACGTGCGGCACAACTCCGTTGAAGTCGTCGAGTCCATCGTCAAGTAAGCATCAGAGAGGAAGACATCATGAGCCGCGTGCTGGTGGTGGAAGACGAAGCGGCGATCGCTGAGCTGATCGCCCTGAACCTGCGTCACGCGGGTTTCGAAGTGGTGGTGGCGCACGACGCCAACGACGCACAGGACGAGCTGGACAAAGTCCTGCCCGATCTGGTGTTGCTGGACTGGATGCTGCCTGGCCAATCCGGCCTGGCGCTGGCCAAGCGCTGGCGCAGCGGTACCCGCACGCGCGAGCTGCCCATCATCATGCTCACGGCCCGTGCCGAAGAGGTGGACAAGGTGGCTGGCCTGGATGCTGGCGCCGACGACTACCTGACCAAGCCCTTCTCCACACACGAGCTGATGGCGCGTGTGCGCGCTGTGCTGCGCCGCAAGGCACCGCAGGCCCTGGATGCTGCCGTCGAAGTGGCAGGTCTGCGCCTGGACCCGGCCACACGTCGTGTCAATCGTGGCGATCTGGAAGTCAAGATCGGCCCGACCGAATTCAAGCTGCTGCACTTCTTCATGACGCACCCTGAGCGTGTGCACAGCCGTGCCCAGCTGCTGGACCGCGTCTGGGGTGACCACGTCTTCATCGAAGAGCGCACGGTGGACGTGCATGTGAAGCGCCTGCGAGAGGCCCTGACGCCTGTTCAGCGCGCCGCCCTGATCGAGACCGTGCGTGGTGCCGGTTATCGACTGACCCAGCAGGTGGCCGACGCCGCTTGAGGTTCACACGATCCAACATGGCTGATTCAAGCAATTCGTGGCTGTTGTCTCGGGTCAGTACACGGCTGGTCACGGCGGCAGTGGGCGGGCTCTTGGGCTGGTGGCTGGGCTGGTGGCTGCACTTCCCTGTGACCATGAGCATGGCCGGTGCGTCGCTGGCGGTGCTGGCGGTGTCGGTGCATGACACGCTCAAGGGCCATGCGGTGCTGGACTGGCTCCGTGCGCCGGAAGCCACCTTGCCCGACTTGCCAGGCCTGTGGGGCGAAGTGGCCCACCGGGTGCGCCGGGTGCTGCAACAGCGCGACGCCCGCATTGCGCAAGAGCGGGCTCGCCTGGACCAGTTCCTGTCGGCCATCGAGGCTTCCCCCAACGGCGTGATGCTGCTGGACCGCGCCGATCACATCACCTGGGTGAGTGCGGCCGCGGCAGACCATTTCGGGCTGAGCCCGCAACGTGACCTGCAGCAGCGGGTCACCAACCTGGTCCGCCAACCTGCGTTCGTGCAGTACCTGGCCGCGGGCGATTACCGCGAGGCAGTGAAGTGCCCGGGTCTGGGTGGCCAGGGCCACTTGTCGATCCAGGTGAAACGTTATGGTGACGGGCTCAAGCTGCTGCTGTCACAAGACATCACCGAGCGCGAGCGCGCCGACACCATGCGTCGGGACTTCGTGGCCAACGTGTCGCACGAGATCCGCACGCCCCTGACGGTGCTCAGCGGCTTCATCGAAACCATGGGCTCGTTGCCGCTGACCGAGGTCGAACGCAAACGCGTGATCGGGCTGATGACGCAGCAGGCGGAGCGCATGCAAGGCCTGGTGGCCGACCTGCTGACCCTGGCGCAGATCGAAGGCAGCCCGCGGCCGTCGGCAGACCGCTGGGTCAAGGTCGAGAAGTTGCTCCAGCGCGTGGAAGGCGATGGCCGTGCGCTGTCGCGTGATCGCCATGCCATCACGGTGCGCAAGAACCTGCCTGCCGCAGATGGGGGCAGCTGTGAGCTGGCCGGTGTTGAAAGTGAATGGCTCAGCGCCATGGGCAACCTCATGTCGAATGCCGTGCGCTACACACCGGAAGGCAAGGCCATCGACATCAGCTGGACGGTGCTGCCGGATGGCGGTGCAGAGTTCAGCGTGAAGGACGGGGGCATTGGCATCGCGGCGGAGCACATCTCGCGCCTGACCGAGCGCTTCTACCGCGTGGACGGCAGCCGTTCACGCGAGACCGGAGGCACAGGCCTGGGGCTGTCCATCGTCAAGCACGTGGTCCAGCGCCACGGGGGCGAGTTGCGGGTTCAGAGCGAACCAGGCAAGGGCTCGACCTTCACCCTCACCGTGCCTGCAGCGCGGGTGCGTGTGGTGGAGCCGGTGGCCGCCTGAGGCGTGCAGCACGCACCCTTCACGATGCGGAGCGCTTGTAGACAAGCACCTGCTCGGAGTTGCGAGAGCGCTGGTTGTACTGCGCAACCCAGTCCCAACCGGGCACCTTAGGCGCATCTTCCCTGGCGGGCAGGCGCAAGAGCATGTGGTCGCAGCGCTGCCCCTTGTCCGAGATGGCCAGCGCACGGCCGTCCACCTTGTAGCCGTCGAAGTACTCCAGCGCGGTCAGCAAGCCCACGGGCGCATCTGGCGCGCAGATGAGCTCACCCTTGGGCACATGCTGATGCAGCCTCGACAAGAGCAGGCGGTAACTGCGCGCCTGGTCAACCGGCGGCAGCCACAGCGTCATGAACAGCAGCCAGCACAGGGCCACGCCGCCTGCAGGCAGCACCAGGCTCTTCCACAGCGCGTGGGCATGGCGGGCCGTGCGCCAGCGCACCAGGCCCAGCCAGATGACCGTGCCGATCAGGGCCATGGCCAGCGTCAGCCACGAGAAATGCGGCAAGTAACCTGGCACCGTCTTGGCGATGCGGAGGCTGATGTTGGCGGGTACCCCCAGGTGCATGGCCACATAGCCCAGCCACAGCAGGGCCGCGAACACCGTGAAGAAGAAGACCGAGAACCAGTCCAGGGCCGCGCCCAGGCTGCGCTGCAAAATGGGCAGGGCAAAGGCGGCCAGCACGGCCAGCGGGGGCAGGGCGGTGAGCAGGGCCCGTTCGTTTCCGCCCATGGCCAGGCAGGCCGCCAGGCCCACGCTGGCCACCAGCATGGGCACCGCGATGTGCCGGCGCCAGACCTGCCGCCGCCAGTGCCACATCGTCAAGGCGGCCAGGGGCAACGTCGGCCAGGTGAACCAGGTGATCAGCTTGAGCGTGTCCTGGGGGCGGTCTGCCCAGGCCAGACGCCAGGCCCAACCCGCCAGCCCGGCCTGGCGCAGCACCGTGCCCAGCACCAGGGCCAGCAGGGCCGCGGCCAGCACCCAGCGCGTGTGCGCGGCCATGTCCTCTTGCGCCGAGCGCAGGCACACCACCACGCCCACGGTGGCCAGCAACAAGGCCACGGACGGGCTGCCACTCAGGGCCATGATGGGCAGGCTGGTGAGGGTGCACAGCCGGGCCGCCAGACCATGCCGCTGCACGGCCGCCAGCCCGAACATGAACAAGGTGCTGCCGGTGAGCTGGAGCAGCTCTGGCGTGGTCTCATGGCCCAGTTGCAGCAGGCCCAGGCTGGCGATCAGGGCCAGCAAGGCGCCATCGGCCACAGCGCGAGCGTAGTCACGCGGCTGGGCCTCACCGCCGAAGGCCAGGGGCAGCGGCTGGGCCGCATCCGTCAGGGCCAGTTCGTAGCTGGTGTGCCAGGCCAGCGCCAGGATGGCGGCCAACAGGCCCGCGAAGGGCAGGCGGGCCGCCAACGCCGGGTCCACCAGGGGGCTCAACAGGGTGATGAAGGCCCCACCCAGCCAATAGGGCAGGATGCCGCCGGTGTCGGCCACCACGCCGCCCACGCTGGGCTGCCACCACGACGACTGCCCTAGGGCCATGCTCCACATGTGCCCAAAGGAGGTGATGTCCTGCGTCTTCCAGGGGTCACGGCCAAAGAGCCCGGGCAACACGTAGGCGGCGCAGAGCATCCACAGGGCCCAGCGCGGCAGGCGCTGCACCGCCCGCTGGGTGACCAGCGCCGGCGTGACCATGGGCGACGAGGAGGTGTTTTTCATGGGGGCAAAAGAAAAGGGCAGCCAAAGCTGCCCTGAGGGAGCGACGCCGGGCAGTGAACCTGCCCGTGCGAAGACGCCAGTTTACTTGCGGAACTGAGCGAATTTGGTGCGGAACTTTTCCACACGGCCGCCCAGCGAGTCAACGCTCTTTTGGGTGCCGGTGTAGAAGGGGTGCGACTCGGAAGAGGTTTCCAGCTTGAACAGGGGCAGTTCGCGGCCGTCTTCCAGCGTGATCTTCTCTTTGCTGGCGGCGCAGGAACGGGTGACGAACTTGAAACCGTTGGACTGGTCGATGAAAACGACGTCGCGGTAGTTGGGGTGGATACCTTGCTTAGGCATGTCAAAAACCTCTTGCTGTTGCATTCATCGGGAGCCACCAGGCACCATGCCAGGCACTT
>CANBQJ010000062.1 GCA_947371645.1 Burkholderiales bacterium
TCTGGAAGGTCGACTTCACCGACCCAGCCAACCCGGCCTGGACGCCCCTGGGCAGCAACCAGCTGGACGGCCAGCTGCCCGAGCCCCCGCACATCCCGCACGAGCTGAACTTCGCCAACGCCCTGGCCGTGGACCCGGCCAACCCCCAGCGCCTCTTCCTGGGTTGCCACAGCGGTGTGTTCGAGACCACCAACGGCGGCGGCAGCTGGACGCTGTACAGCCAGGGCCTGCCCAATGTGCCGGTGGTGGACCTGCAGCTGCACCCCACCCGCCGCCTGCTGCGCGCAGCCACCATGGGCCGCAGCGTGTGGGAGCGCCCCATCGACGCCATTGCCGCGCCGCAGGTGACGACGGCCGATGTCTTCGTGCGCGACAACATCGTCGACCTGGGCCGCTACACCACGCACGCCAACGACCCCGACCCCTTGAACCCACCGGGCCAGATCGACTGGCTGCAGGGCGTGGACATCAAGGTGGACGCGCGCACCTTCACCGGTGATTTTGACGCGGCCACCAGCACGATGGCCTACACCCCCGGGGGTACCATCGATTACATCGGCTTCCAGGCCCTGCCACACGACAAGTTCGTGCAGGACCGCGAAAGCCGGGTCTATGTGCAGGTCAGCAACCGTGGCCCGCAAAAAGCCACCGGCGTCACCGTGGGCTTGTACTTCGCGCAGGTGAGCGGGGGCAACCCGCCGCCGCTGCCGGCCAATTTCTGGACGCTCTTCCCCGATGGTGAGCCTTCGGGCGACTGGGCCAAGGCGGGTGACAAGGTGGTGCTGGGCGAGGTGCCTGCGGGCTCGCCCCGCGTGGCCCGCTTCGTGGTGGATGCGCCGAGTTCACTGGGTGACTGCGCCGTGCTGGTGGTCGTCACCTGCAACGAAGACCCGGTCAACGCCAGCGGCACCGACGTGGCCACGGTGGTGCAAAGCTTCAAGCACGTGGCCCTGCGCGTGGTGCCGGTGGAGGTCAACACCGCCGAGGTGGTGGTGGCCTTGCTGCTGCTGGCCGGCGTGGTGGCCGGCACGGCGGTGGCCATCGCCGCCACCTGAGCCGCAACAAGGCCGCTTCAGTGCATCACTTCTTCAGCATGCTGCGGCCCATGGCCGGTTGGCCCGCCAGGCCCAGGCCGGCGGCGCCCGCCGAGCCCTGGCCTGCCCCCCCGCTCATCCCTGCCACCTGACCTTGGCCCTTGGCCTTGCCAAACACGTAGTCACCTTCGTTGACGGTGCGCGTTTCCATCCAGTAGCGCCAGGTGCTCTTGGGCCAGATGGCGAAGTTGATGCCGTCGGCCGTCTGGTACCAGCTCTTGCAGCCCGAGGACCACACGGTGCCCTTCAGCGCCTGGCCCATCTCGCCCAGGAAGCGCGTCATGGCCTGGGGCTTGACGTCGATCCAGTCGGCTTTTTTGTCCTTGACCAGCTTGAGGCACTGCATGATGTAGTTCACCTGCGCCTCGATCATGAAGATGATGGAGTTGTGGCCCAGGCCGGTGTGCGGGCCCACCAGCATGTACATGTTGGGGTAGTTGGCCGTGGTGATGCCGTAGTAGGCGGTGGGGCTGGCCTTCCAGTCTTCGGCCACCGTGTGGCCACCCAGGCCGCGCAGCTCGAAGTTCTTCATGTAGATGCGCGGGTCCACAATGAAGCCCGTGCCCAGGATGATGCAGTCCACCGGGCGCTCCACACCGTCCTGGGTGACGATGCTGTTGGCGCGGATCTCCTTCACACCCTCGGTCACCAACTCCACATTGCTGCGGTTGAAGGCCGGGTACCACTTGTTCGAAATCAGGATGCGCTTGCAGCCCAGGGTGTAGTCGGGCGTGAGCTTCTTGACCAGCGCCGGGTCCTTGACCTGTGCCGCGATCGACTGCTTCAGCAGCGCGCCACCCACCGAGGCGATCCACGGCGTCAGGATGGGCCACAGGCGCGATTCATTGGTCCAGTACAGGCGCCAGCGGTGCAACGTGCGGGCAATCGGCAGCTTCTTGAACACGGCCTTGGCCAGCAGCCCGTATTCGCGCTCGTCACGCGGGATCACCCAGGCCGCCGTGCGCTGAAAAACGTAGAGCTTCTTGGTGAAGGGCGCGATCTCGGGCACGTACTGGATGGCCGAGCCGCCCGTGCCCAGGGACACCACATTCTTGCCGCGCAGGTCGTAGCCGTGGTCCCACTGGGCCGAGTGCATCACCTTGCCCTGGAAAGTGTCCAGGCCCTGGATGTCGGGGATGGCCGGGAAGTGCAGCGGCCCTGAGGCCAGCACCCAGTGCCGGGCCATGATGGTCTCGCCGCCCATGGTCTTGATGACCCACTGGCCCGTGCCTTCGTTGAAGACGGCGCTGTCGACTTCCTGGTTGAAGGAGATGTGCTTGCGCAGGTCGTGCCTGGCCACCGTGTCCAGGATGTAGTCCTGGATCTCGGACCAGGGGGCGTAGCGCTTGGACCAGTCGGTCTTGGGCGCAAACGAAAACGAGTACAGGTGCGACTGCACGTCGCAGGCGGCACCGGGGTAGTGGTTGTCGCGCCAGGCACCGCCCACCTCGGCCGCTTTTTCCAGGATCACGAAATTGTCGATGCCGGCTTCTTTCAGCTTGAGGGCCATGCACAGGCCGCCGAAGCCGGCACCGGCGATGGCCACTTCGACGTGGCGAACAGCTGGGGTTTGAGATTGGTCAGTCATGGGCGGCACCTCTGTGGGCTGGGGTTGCGGTCGCCTGGTCCATCCGTCCGGCAGGCGTGTCTCCGATGTCTGCATGGTGCGCACGCCGGCCCCGAGGCGCCATGTTCGGAGTCACCTCAAAATTGATCGTTTCGGCCACAATGGCGAGGGCGATCGCCCAAGCACAGGCCTGTTTGATCCAGGTCAAACGCCCAGCGGCCGGGCTCGCCGGGCCCTGAGACCTCCCTCCACCTCGCCCCGCCGCATCGCCGTGAGCTCACGTTCCATCCTCGGTCTGATCTACCTGCTCCAGGGCTTGCAAAAGCTGGGGGCCGATCCCGAGCCCGTGCTGCGCCAGCACGGCCTGAGCATCGATCAGCTGGACCCGAGCACCCGCATCGACCGCACGCGCGAGCTGCGCATCTACGCCGATCTGGCCGAGACCCTGGACGACCCGCTCATCGGCCTCAAGCTGGGCAGGTGCTATGGGCTGGCCGGCTACGGCCCCCTGGTCATGCTGCTGATGACCTGCAACACGGCCTACGAAGCGCTGCAGACCGGCGTACGCTACCAGCGCCTGACCTACCTCTACGGCACGCTGCGGCTGGAGCCCGGGCCGCGCCTGAGCGCGCTCGTCATCCACCCCATGTCCATGGCCCACAAGGCTTACCGATTCCGCGTGGACGGCGAGGTCTCGGGCACCTACAAGATGGTGCGCGACATGCAGGCCACCATGGGCCTGGACCTGCGCCCCGAGCGCGTGGACATGCCCTACCCCAAGCCGCCCGAAGCCGCCGCCTATGAGCAGCACTTCGGCTGCCCCGTGCACTTTGGCGAGCACGAGGCGCGCTTCTGGCTGCGCAACGAGCACCTGCAGCTCAAGCTGCCCACGGCCGACCCCAACGCCCACGCCATGTACCGCAGCCTGTGTGACCAGCAGCTCAAGGCGCAGGAGTCCACCGGCAACACGCTGGCCCAGCGCGTGCTGGCCCACCTGGGGCTGTTCAGCGGCCAGTTCCCTTCGGCCGAAGCGGTGGCGATGTCTTTTGGCCTGTCCGAGCGCAGCCTGCGGCGCCAGCTCAGCGACGATGGCACGAGCTTTCGCGACCTGCTGGCCGAAGCCCGCTACGCCAAGGCCCGCCACCTGCTCCAGCACACCGACTTGTCCGTCGAGGCCATCGCCGAGCAAACCGGCTATGCCGAGTCGGCCGCCTTCATCCACGCCTTCCAGCGCTGGGCGGGGCAAAGCCCGCGGGCCTACCGGCACGCCCTCAAAACGGGTTGAGCCGGATCATCAGCCCCAGGCCCAGCTGGTGCATCAAGGCCGCGCGCGAACCCGGCTGCTCACGGGCCTGCCCGGCCATGAAGCGCGTGAACTCCCCATCGAAATCGCCCCGGGGGTGGGCGCCCAAGACCTGTTGCCGGTAGCGCGCTGGCAGTTGCGCCAGCCGCGCCCCGATCACGTCGCAGGCCGTGGCTTGCTGCAGCAGGTGGGCCTCCACGCCCTGGTCCAGGCCCACATGCCCGTTCATGTGCAGGGTGATGGCCTCGCCCACCGCCTGGGTGCGCGCTTCTGCCCAACCGTGCTGGCGCGTCAACCGCATGGCCACGTCCACCGCATGCCCGGTGAAGCAGGCGCAGCCACTGGCCTGGGCACCGGCACGGTCGGCCAGCCCCAGGTCGTGCATCAGGCTGGCCACCAGCAGCACTTCGTCGTCCACCTGATGCTGCCCTGCCGCACCGAAGGCCGTGGCCCACCAGTGGCAGCGCCAGCTGTGCTGCAGCACGGCGGTGTGGCCCAGCTCGGCCATGGCCTGCAGGGCCTGGGCCACGGCCGGGGTGTCGGGCAGCCTGGCCTGCATGGGGGCCAACTCAATGGGGGCGCCGGGCAGCCCCCGAGCCCAGCGCGCGGTGGCCATGCCGCGCAAGGCCGGGCCCATGGCCAGGCGCATCAGCTGCAGGCGCTCGCGCAGGGCCAGCCGCCCCTGGCTGTGGCGCAACCAGGCGAGGGTGCCCACGGCGGAGCGGTCTTCGGGCAGCTTGGGGGCCAAGGTGGGGGGCATGGTGAGAAACTCCTCCTGAATGCGGGTGCAAGGGCCGTATGCTTGCCGCCCTGAGCCCAGCCGTCATTCACAAAAGATAAGCACACCCACCAGGCCGAGATGGACACCACGCAATGGATCAGCTGGCAGGTGCTGGGCATGCTGGCCGGCTGCACGCCTGAGGCCCTGCCCGCCCCCCCGCCTGACGCCGACGCGCACATGCAGCTGGTGCAGCTGCCCCGTGGCCGCCTGCTGTTTGATGTGGGCCAGCCCCACCCCTTTGTGCACGTGCTGCGCCAGGGCTGCGTCAAGACCATCTACCGCGATGCGGAAGGCGGCGAGTGGGTGCAGGACTTTTTCTCTGAAGGCGCCTTCCTGTGCAGCCTCACCTCGCTCACCCCTGGCGGCGTGAGCAGCTACGCCTGCGAGGCCCTGGCGCCCTGCGTGCTGGAGCGCATCGACTACCCCTGGCTGGAGGCCACCGCCGCCGGGCACCCCCTGTGGCAGCGCGCCCTGCTGCACGGCTGGAAGGACTACGCCACCCGCCGCGAGGTGCGTGAGCGCGACCTGCTCACCCTCAGCCCGCCAGCGCGTTACGCGGCCTTCGTGGCCCAGCGGCCCGGCCTGGCACAGCGCGTGCCTCAAAAAGACCTGGCACGTTACCTGGGCATCACGCCCGTGTCGCTCAGCCGCATCCGTGCGCGCCTGCGGCAACCCGACCCCGCTCCTCAACACCGTTCCTCACCGATACTGCGCCCATGACTTTCTGCGCCATCGACTTTGGCACCTCCAATTCGGCCATCGCCATTCCTGTAGACGGCGGTCAGCGCATGCAGCTGGTGCCGCTGGAAGGCGGCCAGCTCACCATGCCCACGGCGGTGTTCTACGCCACCGACCGCGACGACCTCCCCGCCGCCGCCTTCCCCGGCCCCAGCGTGCAGGACGCCTTGCCCCGCTGCGTGGGCCGTGCCGCCGTGCAGGCCTACATCGACGGCCACGAAGGCCGCCTGATGCGCTCCATGAAGAGCATCCTGGGCACCGGCCTGGTCGACCAGACCACCGAGGTGGGCAATGGCCATGGCGTCAAGTTCCTGGACGTCATCACCGGCTACCTGCGTCACCTGCGGGATGCCGCACAAGCAGCTCAGGCTGCACAAGCCCAGGGCAGCCAGCCAGCCTTGAACCAGGTGGTGATGGGCCGCCCCGTGTTCTTCGTCGACGACGACCCGGTGCGCGACGCCGCCGCGCAAGCGCAGCTGGAAGCCGCCGCCCGCGCCGTGGGCTTCACCGACGTGCGCTTCCAGTTCGAGCCCATCGCCGCGGCCTTCGACCACGAACAGCACATCGACCATGAAGAGCGCGTGCTGGTGGCCGACATCGGCGGCGGCACGTCTGACTTCTCCGTGGTGCGCGTGGGCCCGCAGCGCATGGCGCGCCTGGACCGCCGCGACGACATCCTGGCCGCCAGCGGCGTGCACATCGCCGGCACCGACTTCGACCGCCACCTCAACCTGCAGGCCATCATGCCCACGCTGGGCTTTGGCGCCTTCGGCCCCAAGCCCAAAGATGGCTCGGCGCCCCGGCCCGTGCCCAGCCGCGTCTACTTCGACCTCAGCACCTGGCACCTGGTCAACACCGTCTATGGCCCGCAGCGCCTGGCCGAGCTGCGCGCCATGCTCGACTTCTATGGCGAGCCCATCCACCACCAGCGCCTCATGAAGGTGCTGCGCGACCGGCTGGGCCACGCCCTGCTGGGCCAGGCCGAAGCGGCCAAGATCGCCGTGGCCGAAGGGGCCGACACCGACATCGCCTTGCCCTTGATCGAAGCCGGACTGCTGCGCGCCGTGCGCCACGTCGACGCCGCCCAGGCCTGGCAAAGCGACCTGGACCGCATCGTCCAGTGCGCCCGCGACACCGTGACCCAGGCCGGCCTGCAGCTGGCCGACGTGGACGCGCTGTACTTCACCGGTGGCTCCACCGGCCTGCGCGTGCTCACCGACGCGCTGCAAGCGGCCTTCCCGGCCGCGCGCGTGGTGCGCGGCGACCGCCTGGCCTCGGTGGCCACGGGCCTGGGCCTGCACGCCGCGCGTTGTTTTGCGGGCTGACGCCAGCCGACAAGCTCGTTGCGCTTGCTCACGATTTGGCACAAGCCATCGGTGCAATCCCGGGTCGTCCCCTTTGTGGGGCGTGGACACAATCGGCGGGCCACGGCGTGAAATAAGTCACAAACCACAAGCCGAGCGGCACCCAACCCAGGAGACACGCATGACTCGGCACGACTTGGCTGCATCGCCCCCTTCCCCAGCGGCCGCCCGCAGGGCCACGGTCATCGCCGCATTGGCTGCCCTGGCCGGCGCCCTGAGCCTCACCGCCTGCGGTGGCGACAACAACGGCGTGCCCGTCGCAGACGGCAACGGTGCGGGCATCAGCCCCTCGGCCATCACGGCCGCCAACAGCTACCTGCACATGACGCGCAACCGCGTCGACGACGCCGGCACCTTCGTGGCGCAAGACATCGTGCTGATCGACGCCGGCACCAGCAAGGCCGTCTGGCAGCAAACCGTGGACATCACGTCCACCCAGGTGGCGGCACGCGCCTTCACCGTGTCGGCCGATGGCCTGACCCTGACCGACGGCGCCGACACCGCCCTGTACTACAGCCAGGCCGGCAAGCTCTATGAACTCAGCCTGCTGCGCGGCAGCACGCCCGCGCCCCGCCAGGTGTCGTCAGAAGCCGGCGTGTGCAACGTGGTGAAGGCCGTGCCCACCAACGGCGCGGCCAGCGTCAGCTGGGTGCTGGTGAACACGGCCGGCGCCGACGGCAACTGCGACACGCCCGACGACAACGTGCTCAAGCTCACCCGCTCCGACGCCACGGCCACCGCGGCCGCCCTGGACTGGGCAGGCAAGCTTGGTGACGCGCTGGACCTGCACCGCGATGCCAACGGCACGCTCACCCAGCTGATCACCCTGGAGCCCGGCAGCGGCCAGCTGCTGGCGGTCTCGGCACAGGACGGCTCGGCCAATGTCATCGCCAACCTGGGCGCCGGCGCTTCGGCGGCCTTCCTGGGGCGCGCGGCCGGCCGGCGCGACCAGGTCTACCTGAGCGTGACCACGGTCAACGCCAGCACCAACCTGGCCACGGTGAGCCTGGGCACCCTCACCTGGTCCGGCGACGCCACCGCGCCCGCACTGGGCGGCGTTTCCGATGGCAGCAAGTTCGTCACCCTGAGCGCATCGACCCTGCCCTTCGCCCACACCGACGACGCGCTGGCCTTCTATTTTGTGGACGGCACGACCGCCTACGCCATCAACAAGGGCAGCACCACGACGCGCAAGCTGGGCGCCCTGGGCACAGGCGTGACCCAGGTCTTCCCGGGCGGCGCACTCAGCAGCTCGGCGCTGGTCTTGCCGGTGCTCGGCGCGCAAGGGGTGCAGGTGGTGGCCCTGCCCAAGGCCGGTGGCGACGCCCGCAACTTCGACCTGCCGCCCGCCACGGTGCCCATGGCCGTCGAGGCCCGTCTGGGCGACACGGTGGTCGTCAGCCAGGCCCTGGGCATCGGCGGGCCGGTGAAGGCCTTGTGGCGGGCCAGCGTGGCCGCCGGCACAGGCAACATCGTCACCACGGCCATTTCCAGCCAGGCCAACCTGCTGGGCGCCACCCGCGACGCCGCGATCAGCCTCTCGGGCGAAAGCGCCAACCCCACGCTCGTGTGGTGCGAAGCCACGACCGCCTGCAAGGCGGCGGGCATGCACAGCCTGCAGCTGGCGTCCGGCAGCAACCTGACGCTGGCACCCGCCAGCTTGACCAACGACCCCACCATCTGGTCATCCAACACCGTGGGTGACACGGTGGGCACGCTGCTGCCGGTGACGGTGGGCACCCAGCAGCTCAGCGGCTTCTGGACCTCCGACAGCCTGTGGCTGCTGGACGCCACCCAGGCGGGCTCGCTGCGCCAGGTCACCTTGCTGCCTTGAGGCGCCTCACAGCTTGATCAGCCGCTCCAGCGCGCGTTCCAGCGTGGCGGCCGATTTGGCAAAGCAAAAGCGGATCACGCCGTGGTCTGCACCGTCCGGGTAAAACGCCGACACGGGGATGGCGGCCACGCCGTGGTCCACGGTGAGCCGCGTCACGAAGTCGCGGTCGGCTGCTTCGCTGATGGCGCCGTACTTCACGCACTGGAAGTAGGTGCCCTCGCAGGGCAGCAGCTCGAAGCGCGAGCCGCTCAAGGCCTGGCGGAACACGTCGCGCTTGCCCTGGTAGAGGTCTTTGAGCTCGGCGTTCCAGCCCGGGCGCTTCATGAAGTCGGCCAGGGCGTGTTGGCTGGGCGCGTGCACCGTGAACACCACGAACTGGTGCACCTTGCGGAACTCGGCCATCAGCGCGGCCGGCGCCACGCAATAGGCCACCTTCCAGCCGGTGATGTGGAAGGTCTTGCCAAAGCTGGACACCACCACGGCCCGCTCGGCCAGCTCGGGGTAACGCAAGAGGCTCTCGTGGCGGCCCTGGTCGAAGACCATGTGCTCGTAGACCTCGTCGCTGAGCAGCACGATGTCGGTGTCTTTCACCAGGGCGCTGAGGCGGGCCATGTCCTCGGCCGTCCACACCGTGCCCGTGGGGTTGTGCGGGCTGTTCAAGATGACCATGCGCGTGCGCGGCGTGATCAGGCGGGCCACCTCGTCCCAGTCGGGGCGGTAGTCGGGCAGGGTCAGGTGGGCGTGCACCACGGTGCCGCCTTGCAGCTGCACCGCAGGGCCGTAGCTGTCGTAGACCGGCGCGAACACGATCACCTCGTCGCCCGGGTGCACCAGGGCCGCCACGGCCGTGAACAGGGCCTGCGTGGCGCCCGCCGTGACCGTCACCTCGGTGTCGGGGTTCACGGTGGCGCCGTACAAGGCCTGCACCTTGGCGGCGATGGCCTCGCGCAGCACGGGCACGCCCGCCATGGGCGCGTACTGGTTGTGGCCGGCGCGGGCGTGCTGGTCCAGCAGGCTCAGCAGCTCGGCGGGCGCATCGAAATCCGGGAAGCCCTGAGACAGGTTGATGGCACCGTGTTCTTGCGCCAGCGCCGACATCACCGAGAAGATGGTGGTGCCCACGTCGGGCAGGCGTGAGCGCAGGGCGGGGCGAGAGTGGGCAGAGGCGGGGGCAGGGTCTGGGGCGGGCATGGCTGCAAGGATAGCCGCAGCCTGCCGCCCTGGCGATCAAGGGTTCGCCGTGGCAACGGTGGGGAAGGCGGGGAAGGCCGCTTGGGCAACCGCTGCGTCTTCGGCCAGGCGGGCTGCCGGCAGCACCTGGTTGCTGGCACGGGCCATCCAGCCCAGCGCATCGGCCGCCGGCAAGGGCCGGCTGAAGTAAAAGCCCTGCACCACATGGCAGCCGCTGGCCAGCAGCCAGTTCACCAGCGCATTGGTCTCCACGCCTTCCACGGTGACGGTCAGGCCCAGGCGGCGGCCCAGCTCGATGGCGCTCTTGAGCACCATCTTCTTGCGCGAGCAGGACTCGATGCCCAGCACCAGGGCCCGGTCGATCTTCAGCTCGTCGATGGGCAGGTCCTCGAGCATGCCCAGAGACGACTGGCCCGTGCCGAAGTCGTCCAGCGCGATCAGGATGCCCATGGCGCGCAGCCGCTCCAGCGCCACGCGGGACGATTGGGTGTCCGCCACCGCCACGGACTCGGTCACCTCCAGGATGAGGCGCGAGGCCTGCCCACGCTCTTCGGCCAGGATGCGCGCCACCTCGTCCACGAAGTCGCTCGTGGCCAGATCGAAGGCCGAGATGTTGACGGCGATGCGCACGTGCGGCGCATCCAGCTGGTGGGAAAAGCGCGTGGCTTCGCGGATGGCCCACAAGGTCAGCTTGTGGATGGCACCGGTGGCTTCGGCCTCGGCGATGAAGGCACCCGGCGGGATCATGCCCTTGACGGGGTGTCGCCAGCGCACCAGGGCCTCGAAAGAGCAGGTCTCCAGCGTGTCCAGCCTGATCTTGGGCTGGTAGTGCAACTCCAGCTCGCCGCGCGCGATGGCGCCGTCGATGTCCATCGTCAGGCCGTGCAGCAGCTGCTCGCGGCGCTTGTCTTCGCAATCGAAGACCTGCACGCGCTGGTGCGGCGAGCAGCGGTTGAGCGCGATGCGGGCCTTGGACAGCAGGTCGGCCTGGGCACTGGTCACGGCTTCGCTGGAGATGCCCACATGCGGGTCCCAGGCCAGGTAGAGCCCTTCCCATTGCTGGCGCGCCACCAGGAAGGCCTCCAGCGCCTTGATCTGCCCATCGTTGGGCGTGCCCACCGAGCAAAACGCCAGCATCTGGTCGCTCAGGGCGGCAATGGCCTCTTCACCGGTGATGTTCAGCACGACCAGGCCGGGCTGTCGACGCAGCCAGGCGCGCAAGCTGGCGATGCCGTCTTTCACCGCCCGGTTGGTGGCGTCCACCGACAAGGCCGACTGCAGGGCCGTCAGCCGGTTGAGGCGCACGACCCACACCGTGATCTGGTCATCGGCCAGGAAGGTGGTTTGCCGCACGGCCTCTTCCAGGGCACGCTGGTTGGGCACGCCGTAGAAGGGGTCCTTGAGCAGCATGGCGGAGTACTGCAGCTCGAACGTCAGCTTGTCGCTGAGCTCGTCGGTGTAGGCGCGGTGCAGCTTCTCGCGGGCGACGCGGTCTTGCCGTGCCTTGATGGCCAGGGCCGAGGCCAGCATCAGCGCCTTGATCAGGCCGGCAAACAGGCTGGCCAGCTGAAAGGGCGATGAGGCCGGCACCAGCCACTCGATGCCCATCAGGCCGAAGGCGTTGATGTAGAGGGCCAGCACCTCGATGGTCAGGCCCGCCAGCATCACCTTGGGCAAGGCGCTTTGCTGCCAGTGCCGCAGGCAGACGCCCATCAGCGTCAGGCCGAAGACCATGGAGGTGAGCAGGATGCAGGGGACGACGTGCCCGTGCAGGGGCAGCTTGAACGCGCTGACCAGCCCCAACAGCACGGGGAAGGCCATCATGGCCTGGAGCATGCGCTGCTCTTTGGGCCCCAGGATGATCAGCTGCCTGAACACCAGGCCTTCGCCCACGATGCCCGCCAGGATCCAGTAGTAGGGCGGCACGTTGAGCGCGGGCAGCTGTGGCCAGATGTGCTGGAAGCCATCGCCCTCCAGGCCCACGGAGCCGGCCAGCGCGGGCAGCAGGTCGAACACCAGCAACACGGCCAGCATGTTGCGGTTGAGGAAGGACATGCAGACGGCCGCAACGATGGCAAACAACAGCGCGCCATAGGAGGCCGAGCGCCAGAACACCTGGGCCTCGGCGTGGGCCAGGTAGCGTTCGGGCAGCCAGTACTTGACGTCGGCCACCACCGCACCGTCATTGCGGATCAGGCATTCGATGCGGGCCGATTCGTGCGCACCCAGCCGCACGGGAATCAGGAAATCGGTGGCCTTCACGGGCCGGCTGGCGAAAGGCTTGCTGTCGCCCAGGTCGTAGGCCTGCCGTGCACCCTGGCCGCCCCGATCGGACTGCACCGTGCATTGCAGCAGGTCGGTGAAGGGCTTGGACACCTGGATCCAGCCCTCCCGGGCCAATGCCCCCGAATTGCGCACGTTCATGGCCACCCAGACGTCCTGGCCGTCCAGGCCGATCACCCGCAGGCCGAGGCCGCCGCGTTGCCAGGCCTGCGCTGCGCTGGGCACCTGCGGGCCCTCGGGATGGGCCACGTCGATGTCGACCGGCTCGCCTGAACCGGTCGCCACGGCGAGGTCCAGGGGCTGGAGGATGGTGGCGGGCGTGTGGGAGGGCGTGTAGGAGGGCGTTTGGGCAGCGTCCGCGGCGCCAGCTTGGGCCACCCCGCAGCCCAGCCCCAGCAAGAGCGAACAACTCAGCGCCGACAGCCAGGTCGCGAAGGACGCGCGCCACGAGAAAGGCCTGCGGGCATGCGTGTCCGGGGGTCTGTTTGAGAAACTCATGTGACGCTTGCGCAAGTGATCGTTGTCTGCCTTGTCTTTTGTGGGCGCTGTTGCAACAACAGACGGTGCCTTGTCATCGTTCGATTTCGGACGAGGCCCCCTGCACCTTGACGGTTCACGCCCCGCGCGCAGCAAAAATTGATCATGCTTGATCTTTGATTCCGGTCAATCTGAAGAATCCATGCCCCGCGCCGGGGCGCTTTCACGACGCCCGTTCAGGGCTGGACAATGCAGGCCTCCACCTCCTTGATGAAACCGGGCCTGCCATGTTTGTGTCCACGTCTGGCTCGCGCCAGCTGATGAAGGGCTTGCGCCTTGTCCCGTGCCTGCTCTCCGTGCTGGCCTGGCCCTGCGCTGCCCAGCAGCCTGCGGCCACCGAAGTGCTGTGCGCGCTGCGCACCGGCGAGCTCACGGCCAGCTTGCGGGCCGCAGCCCAAGCCGACCTCTATGCCGCCCCCAGCGTCAAAGTGGGCGAGCGCTTCCGCTTCCAGGCCCTGGCCCTGGGCCGCCCCGACGCCCCGCAGCAGGTGGGCCAGGTGGTGGTCACCGTGCACGACACCGAAAACGGCCCGCAGCCGCAGGTGCTGGCCCAGGTGCGCTGGCTGCAGCAGCTGCCCGATGCCCTGTCCGCACAGGCCAGCTGGTGGCCCAACCTGAGCGGCTGGCAGCGGGCGTATTCACCCGGGCTGGGCCGTGAACTGGCCTGGGGCTGTGCCCTCGTGGCCGCAGGCGCCGCACCTGCTGGCTGGGCCGATGCTGACGCCACCGCCGGTGCCCAGGCCTGGCCCCAGGCCACGCCGCCCCGCCCGGTGCCGGTGGCGCCGTCCAGCGCCCGTGTGCGCGTGGCTTGGATGGGCGACGTGATGCTGGACGACGGCCCGGGCCGCGTCATCGCGCGCGGTGGCGACCCCTTTGCCGGCGTGGCCGCCTTGCTGCAAGGCGCCGACCTGCGCGTGGCCAACCTGGAATGCGTGGTGGCCCGCGGCGGCAAGGCCCTGGCCAAGCCCTGGACCTTCCGCGCCCACCCGCGTTCGCTGGCCGTGCTGCAGCGCCATGTGGACGTGGTCTCCGTGGCCAACAACCATTCGGGCGACTACGGCCCTGCGGCATTCGCCGAAATGCTGGGCCGGCTGGACCACGCCGGCCTGCCCTACTTTGGCGGCGGCCGCGACCTGCGTGCCGCCCACCAGCCGCGCATCGTCGTGCGCCAGGGCATTCGCATCGCGCTGCTGGGCTACAACGAGATGTTCCCCCGCGTCTTCGAAGCCGGTGATGCCCAGCCGGGTATCGCCTGGGCCGATGAAGAACAGGTGGTGGCCGACATCCGCGCCGCGCGCACGCAGGCCGACGTCGTCATCCCCTACATGCACTGGGGGCAGGAGCACAGCACGGCGGCCCACGCCCGCCAGCGCGCCCTGGCGCGGCGCATGATCCAGGCCGGTGCCGACGCCGTGGTGGGCACGCACCCGCACGTGCGCCAGGACAGCGAAGTCATCGACGGCAAACCCGTCATCTACAGCCTGGGCAACTTCGTCTTCGATGGCTTCAGCGACGCCGACAACAACACCGCGTCGCTGCTGTGGCTGACCTTGTCCACCCAGGGCGTGACCGACTGGCGCCTGCAGACCGTGACGATCGACAAGGAGGGGCGGCCACGGCCGTCTGCCCCAACGGCGGCACCGGCGCCCTGATCGGGGCCGGCTTCAGCAGCCCAGGGCCGCCGCACACGCGGCCAGGGCTTGGGCGCAATCCAGCTCGACCTTGGCGCTGAGCAGCGCATCGGCCCGCGTCACGCCCTGGTTGAGCGACACCAGCGGCTTGCCCAGGCGGTGGGCCAGCTCGGCAAAGCGAAAACCCGAATACACCATCAGCGACGAGCCCACGGTCAGCAGGCCCGCGCTGTCGGCCACGGCCTGCATGGCCTGGGCCACGCGCTCGCGTGGCACGTTGTCGCCAAAGAACACGACATCAGGCTTGAGCACGCCGCCACAAGCGGGGCAAGGCGGCACCACGAAATCGGCGTCTTCACCGTCTTGCAGGTGCGCGTCGCCATCGGGGGCGGTGCGTGCGGCCTGGCGGGCCTGCGGGTCGCGGCCCGGGTTGGCTTCACGCAACCACTCCTGCATCTGCGTGCGTGCAAACACCTGCTGGCAGCCCAGGCAGCGCACCTGGGCCAGGCTGCCGTGCAGCTCGATCACCGCCTGGCTGCCGGCGCGCTGGTGCAGGCCATCCACGTTCTGGGTGATCAGGGTGTGGATGTGGCCGGCTTGCGCCAGCCGCGCCAGCGCGGTGTGGCCGGCATTGGGCGTGGCCAGGCCAAAGCGCAACCAGCCCACGAAGCTGCGCGCCCAGTAGCGGCGGCGCACGGCCGCATCGCGCACAAAGGCCTGGTGCTGGGTGGGGGGCGGGTGCTGCCACTGGCCCTGGGCGTCGCGGTAGGCCGGGATGCCGCTGCCCGTGCTCAGGCCTGCGCCGGTGAGCACCGTGAGCGGGCCTTGCCGCAGCACGTGGAGCAGCGCATCAAGCGGGGTGGCGGACTGAATGGGGTGCATGCCCGGTTTATAGCGGAAGGGGCCGCCTGCAGGGTGCCCTCACCTGGCTTCACGCCCAAGACAGCAAGGTGGCATGCGGGCCCCTGTGGCGATGGCTATGATTTGCCCATTCACATTCAATCAGGGACACAGACCATGACGACGCCACAGAGGTTTGGGCAAGCGGCCGCCATCGCCATTGCGATGGGGCTGTCCCTGGGCCTGGCAGGCCAGGCCGCCGCGCTGAACATCCAGCCGGTGTTCGACAGCAGCATCACCTCGGCGGCCAACGCCAGCGACATCGAGCACACCATCACCACCGCGCTGAGCTTCTACAACGCGGCCCTGAGCAACCCTGTGGACCTGAGCATCCGCTTTGCGCTGTCCACCAGCCTGGGCACGCAGACCCTGGCCCAATCCAGCACGATGGCGTGGACATCCAGCTTTGCCAGCTACGTGGGCTTGCTGAAGTCAGACCTGCTGTCCAACCCCGGCAATGCGGTGTTGCAGTCGGCCCTGGCCAACATGGGCACAGGCAACACGGCCAGCAGGATCGTGGCCACCCAGGCCAACCTCAAGGCCCTGGGCGACCTGGGCCAGCTGGCCCCGGAGCTGGATGGCACCATCACCCTCAATGCCAACGCCGCCATCGTGTTCGGCTCGGCGCCCACCGGCCAGCAATACAGCGGCCTCACCGTCCTGGCCCACGAGATCAACGAGGTGCTCGGGGCGGGCGGGGCGGGCTCGCAACTGGGCAAGGCCGCGGGGGCCCGTGTGATGGGCCCGATGGACCTGTACCGCTACGCGGCCTCTGGCGTGGGCAGCTTCGATGTGCACGCCAGCATGGCTTACTTTTCGGTCGATGGCGGCAGGTCCAACCTCATCGGCTTCAACCAGGTGGCCGGCTCGGACTACGGCGACTTTGGTGATGACCAGGGCAGCTGCGTCAACTCCGTGCAAACTGCAGTCCAGTGCAAGGGCCAGGTGGAGGGTCTGGGCTTTGGCGGGCCGGCGTTCATCGCGCTGCAAGCCATTGGCTACAACCCCTCTGCGGTGCCCGAGCCCGAGCCCCTCGCTTTGCTGGGGGTGGGGGCAGTCGCCCTCCTGCTGGCCCGCAAGGCCACAACCCCATCCCCCCGTGCAAAGGTGGTCAGCGCATGATCCGCAGTTTCTTCTCTCTCATCTGGCGGGCGCTGCGCGCCATCTGGTCGGCCGTTGACGCGGGGCGGCGCTTCACGCTCAACCTCCTCTTCCTGCTGATCGTGCTGGCCCTCGCCATCGGCCTCTTCTACGGGCGCTCGGGCGACCTGCCCAGCGCGGCCTTGCAGGACAAGACCACGCTCGTCGTCAACCTGTCGGGCTCGCTGCCCGAACAGCGGCTGGACAAGGAGGGCGATGCGCTGGTGCGTGCACTGCAGTCGGATGCGGCCTACCAGCCGCTGCTCAGAGAGGTCATCGCCGGGATCGACCAGGCCGCCCTGGACCCCCACATCACCCAGATGATGCTCAACCTCGATGACCTGGGCGAAGTGGGCCTGGCCTCTCTGCACGAGGTGGCCGGCGCGCTGGACCGCTTCAAGGCCCGCGGCAAGCCCGTCGTCGCCTGGGCCACGGGCTACCGCCAGGGGCCCTACTACCTGGCGGCCCACGCCAGCAAGGCCTATGTGCACCCGCAAGGCAGCGTCGACCTGATCGGCTTTGGCGGCAAGCGCTGGTACTTCAAGGATGCACTGGACAAGCTGGGCGTGAAGTTCCACCTCATCAAGGTGGGCACCTACAAGAGCGCGGCCGAGCCCTTCATCGCCAACGGCCCCTCGCCCGCCGCGCAAGAGGCCTCCGACTTTCTGTATGGCGACCTCTGGACGCGCTTCCAGCGCGAGGTGGAAGGCGCGCGCAAGCTGGCGCCCCACACCGTCACGCACTTTGTCGACACGCTGCCTCAGGCCATGCAGCAGGCCGATGGCGACGCGGCCCAGGTCGCCTTGAACACCCACCTGGTGGACGGCCTGAAAACCCTGGACGAACTCACGCCTGAACTCATCAAGACCGGTGCCCCCGACGGCCGCCACGAGACCTACCGCCACATCGATTTCCAGACCTACCTGCAGCGCCTGCCCCCCGCGCCTGGCCTGACGGCCCCCATCGGCGTGATCGTGGCCGAGGGCGAGATCGTGGAAGGCCGCTCTTCGGCGGGCCGCATCGGCGACCGCACCTTGACCGAGCTCATCCGCCAGGCCCGGCTGGACGTGCACACCAAGGCCGTGGTGCTGCGCGTGAACTCGCCTGGGGGCAGCGCCTTGGCCTCGGAGCTGATCCGCCATGAGCTGCAGCTGCTGCGCGAGTCTGGCAAGCCTGTGGTCGTGTCCATGGGCAATGTGGCCGCGTCAGGCGGCTACTGGATCTCGCTGGCCAGCGATGCCGTCTTTGCCGACGCCAGCACCGTCACCGGCTCCATCGGCGTCTTCGGCCTCTTGCCCAC
>CANBQJ010000063.1 GCA_947371645.1 Burkholderiales bacterium
GTCAAGCAGGACATGCTGGTGCGCACCACCTTGAAGTCGCCGGTGCGAGGCTATGTCAAGAACATCCGCATTGGCACGATCGGCGGCGTGATCCCGGGTGGTGCGGCCATCATGGAAATCTTGCCGGTGGGTCCGCGCATCCTCATCGAGGCCCGCATCAAGCCCGCGGACATCGGCTTCGTGCATGTGGGCATGCCGGTGACGATCAAGCTCAGTGCCTACGACTACTACATCTTTGGGGGCCTTAAGGGGGTGCTGGACTACATCAGCCCGGACGCCTTGGGCGATGACGCGAAAACGGGGGCGAAGGACAGCACCTACTACCGCGCCCTCATCCGTTCGGATTCATCCACCCTGCACAAGGGGAAGGAGCCTTTGCCCGTGCTGCCAGGGATGACGGCCAACGTGGAAGTGCGAACGGGAGAACGTTCGGTGGCGCAATACCTGTTGCTGCCTTTGATCAAAACCCAGGAAGCCTTCCGAGAGCGATGAGCATGCGTACCCCATTTGAATGTGTTGAAGCGAGTGCCCTGACCCGGGTGTTGGTGGGCCTGGGCCTGGTGAGCAGCCTGGTCTGGGCGACGCCTGCCCATGCCCGTTGCGCCGACGACCTGCCCGCCGAGGTCAAAGCCGAGCGCGCCGAGCAGCGCGCAGACAAGGCCGGCCCGCGTGGGGGCACCAAGGCGGGTGCTGCCAATGCCCAACAGCCCGTGGCGCGTCCACGTGCCGAGCCAGAGCCAGAACCGGCACCTGCCGTGCAGGTGGACCCGATGGTGCAGCTCAGGCAGATCGCCACCGAAGCGGAGCGCCGCAGCGCAGCTGTGGGTGCGGCAAAGCTGCTGGCGGAGGCCGCCGACCTGGACGTGAATGAAGTCAAGGCGGGCCTGTGGCCGCAGGTGTCCGTGGGCGCCAGCCTGGGGCGGGGCGGCACCGCGGTGGACGGGACGACCTCGGTGCCCAACGGTGCACAGAACTCCGTGAGCTTGAGTGTGGCGGGGCCTTTGTGGGACAACGGGCGCATCTCTCGCATGACCGACTACCGCAGCCAGCTGGCCGATTCGGCCAAGCTGGGTGCGACGCTGACCCAGGAGCAGGTGGTGCTGGAAGCCGTCTCTGCGGCCGTGGAGCGCAACCGCTATCGCCTGCAGGCGCAGGTCTATCAGCAGTTCATGCGCAAGATGAGCTGCCTGGTGGAATCGCTGGAAGGCATCGTGGCAGAAGACCGTGGCCGCACCAGCGAGCTGGTTCAGGCCCGCAAGACCCAGGCACAGGCCGAGTTGCAGCGAGACCAGGCCCTGGCCCAGAGCCGCCAGGTTGAAATCAAGTTGCGAAAGCTGGTGGGGGAGCAGTTCATCCCTGGTGATGGCATCACCATGCCCCTGGCCATGGTGCCCGAGCTGGGCGAGATCAACCGCCAGGTCGAGTCCGGCACGGACGCGCAGCAGCTGCGGGCGCAAATCGATGCGCAGGAAAGCTACAGCCAGACCCTGGTGGCCGGACAAAGGCCGCAGCTGGGCTGGAACCTGGGCCAGTCGAAAGGGACGCAGGGCGGCAGTCAGGTGGTGTCTTGGCATGCAGGTGTCACGCTGAACTACACGCTGTTCAATGGCTTTTCTGATGAGTCGGTTCGCATGGCGGCTGCCAAGCGGACTGAGGCCTCTCGACAGCAACTGGCAGAGTTACTGGCCACCAAGTACTCGCGAACCGCCGAGATGTACGACGTGGCGGCCAGCGCCTTCGACCGGGCCAAGCGCTATGGCAACGTGCTGAAAGACAGCGAGAAGGTGCGCAACTTCACGTTCATGCAGTGGTCTCAGCTGGGCAGGCGATCCTTGTTTGACGTGATGTCGTCCGAGAGCGACCACTTCAACCTGCGCATCGCTTACGTCAACGCCATGCACGACGGCTACATCGCCAGTGCACAGCTGCGCTCGCTGGGCAGCGGCCTGTCTGCCTGGCTGCAGGCCACCGGCACAGCGCACTGAGCGGTCGGCCCGCCGGCGGTGGTGGGCTCAAGTGTGTCAATCAGTGGGCAAATCCCGGCGTTTCTGGCGCGATCGGCGTCAGGTGGGGCTCCTATGCTCGTTCCTGCCGTGTGTCCAACCGACGCCACAGGATCGCGCCCATGGGAAACCGCCCCCCCTCGTCAGCCATCAAGAACACCGCCATGCCAGCCACCGCTTCAACCGCCACCCGGGAACCGGCTCCCGCCAACGTGCCCACCGGCGTTGCGCCTTCACTGATACGGGGCCTGGAATTGCAAGGCGCAGGGCGATCAGAAGAGGCCGCCGCCGTCTTCAGGGCACACCTCCAGGCCCAGCCCTTTGACGGGGTGGCCACCTATTCGCTGGCCCTGATCCTCACGCAAAAGCAGGACCTGGCAGGTGCCTTGCAGCTGCTGGCCCACTGCCTGACGGTCAACCAGACCTTCGCGCCGCTGTGGATGGCCTATGGCAGCGTGCTGCAGAACCTGCTGCGGCGCGACGACGCGCTGGCGGCCTACGAGCGCGCCCTGGCGCTCAACCCGCAATACCTGGAGGCCTTGGTCAACAGCGGTGTGCTCCTGCGCGAGCAGCACCGCCATGTGGAGGCGCTCGAGCGCTTCCAGCGCGTGCTGGCCATCAAGCCAGACCATGAAACCGCCTTGGGCAACTGCGGCATCATCCTCACCGAATTCAAGCGCACCGAAGAGGCCATTGCCATGTTCGAGCGCCTGCTGTCCGTCAACCCCAACTACGACTGGGGCCTGGGCCTGCTGGTCTACGAGCGCATGCACGCCTGCGACTGGACGGACTACAACCGGCTGGCCAAAGAGATCGTGGACGGCATCTTGCAAGGCAAGCGCACCTGCAAGTCGCTGCCGCTCATGGCCATGTCGGACGACTGCGCGGCCCACCAGCTCAGCGCCCGCATGTTCGGCACACGCTTTCCGCAAGGCGCGCAACCCCTGTGGACGGGCGAGCGCTACCGCCACAAGAAGATCCGCGTGGCTTACGTGTCGCCCGACCTGCGCGAGCACCCCGTGGGCCACCTGATGGCCGGCATCTTCGAGCACCACGACAAGAACCGCTTCGAGACCATCGCCATCTCGCTGGGTGTGGACGACAAGAGCCGCCTGCGCAGCCGCATGCTGGCTTCGTTTGACCACTTCGTGGACGCACGCCTGATGAACTCGCGCGAGATCGCCGAAGTGATGCGCAAGATGGAGGTCGACATCGCCGTGGACCTGGCCGGCTACACGGCCGATTCCCGCACCGACGTCTTCGCACACCGGCCAGCGCCCGCCCACGTGAACTACCTGGGCTACCCGGGCACCCTGGGCCTGCCCTACATGGACTACATCGTCGCTGACCGCCACGTGATCCCGCCGGAGCACCAGCGTTTCTACGACGAGACGGTGGTCTACCTGCCCGACGCCTACCTGCCTACCGATGGCAACCTGCAGATCGCCGAGCGCACGCCCACCCGCGCCGAATGCGGCCTGCCCGAAGGCGTGGTGGTGTTTTGTTCCTTCAGCCACGACTACAAGATCAACCCGCCGCTGTATGACGTGTGGATGCGCCTGCTGCAACAAGTGCCTGGCAGCGTGCTGTGGCTGATGTCGCGTGGCGAGAGCGCCCAGCGCCACCTGCGCCGCGAGGCCGAGCAGCGTGGCGTGGACCCGCAGCGCCTGGTGTTTGCCACCCGCGTGCCCCGCGTGGAGGATCACCTGGCCCGCTATCGTCAGGCCGACATCTTCCTGGACACGCACCCCTACAACGCCCACACCACCGCCGCCGACGCGCTCATGGCCGGCCTGCCCGTGGTGACCTTCATGGGCGGCGCCTTCCCGGCGCGCGTCGCAGCCAGCCTGGTGCACGCCATGGGCCTGCCCGAGCTGGTGTCCGACTCCATGGCCGGCTACGAGGCGCTGGCCTTGCGCCTGGCCACGCACCCCGATGAGCTCCGGGCCATCCGCGACAAGCTGGCGCGCAACCGTGCCGACGCACCTTTGTTTGACACCGCCGAGTTCTGCCGCAACCTGGAGGCCGTCTACACCAGCATCTGGCACGACTCCCAGGTCAACCGCCGCATCGTGGCCCAGGACGGCACCCAGGTGCTGGCGCCGGAGGACTTCAGCCTGGGCACCGTCGAGGCCGACATCGCCCGAGGCAACCTGCAGAAGGCCGAGCTCTTGTGCCGCGAGGCGCTGAAAAAGCAGCCTGAGGACGTGGCCGCGCTGAAGCTGCTGGGCGACATCGCGTCGCGTGTGGGTGCGCATGACTTCGCGGCCGAGCACTACGCCCAGGCCCTGGGCCACCTGCCTCAAGCCCGGGCACGCACATCTGTCCTTCAGGGCTTGCACAAGGACAGCCTGGCCAAGGCCGAGCGGGCCGCTGCAGCCGCCCAGGAGACTTCGCAAGCCGGTGTCACCCGCGCGGTGCTGATCAAGGCCTGGGGCTATGGCTTCTGGTCCGACCTGGACCATGTGCTGGCGGGCCTGCTGCTGGCCGAGATCGCCGAGCGCCAGCCCGTGGTGCAATGGGGGCGCAACAGCCTGTTTCGCCACCCGGACACGGCCAATGCCTTCGAGTGCTTCTTCGAGCCGGTGTCGGCGCTGACGGTGCAGGACCTGCAAGCCGAAGGCACGACCTTCTACCCGCCCAAGTGGCAGGCCGCCAACCTGCTGGCCGATGACGTGCAGAAGTGGAGCGGGGAGGGCTCACGCCTGACGGCCCTGTACATGCTGCGCCGGCCCGAGGCGGTGGTGGTCAGCGACTTCCATACCAAGCTCAACGACCTGATCCCCTGGATCCCGCGCAGCAGCCCTCTGCATGGGCTGGACCGCAACCAGCTCTACCGCCACCTGTTCACCAAGTACCTGCGCCTGAAGCCTGCGCTGCAAGCCAAGGTGGACGCCCAGGCAGCGTCGGTGCTGGATGGCCGCCACTGGCTGGCCGTGCACGTGCGCGGCAGCGACAAGGTGCGCGAGATTGCCCACCTGGACGCGGTGAACCAGACCTACTGGTCGGCCATCGACCAGATCCTGCAGGTCAACCCCAGCCTCAACATCTTCCTGCTGACCGACAGCGAGCCCATGGTCACCGTCTTTCAGCAGCGTTATGGCACGCGCGTGCACACCCTGGAATGCCAGCGCAGCGACAACGAGCAGGGCGTGCACTACGCCGGCCACGACGGCGTGGCCATGGGCGAGCAGGTGATCCTGGACGCCTGGACGGCCGCCCGCTGCGACTTCTTCCTGGGCAACGGTGGCTCCAACGTGTCGGTGGGCATCCGCCACCTCAAGGACTGGCGACCGGGCACCTTCTTCCTGATCGGGGCGGACTTCCTGGGCGAGCCCAACCTGTCCTTGCACAACTGGTGATCGCGGGCAACAGGCCTGCTGGAGCGCGAGATGACACGTGAGTTCGTGGTCGATGGGATCTTCTACCAGATCGGCAAGTCGGGCATTGCCCGGGTGTGGAACAAGCTGCTGGAAGCATGGGTGCGCACGGGCTTTGCGGAGCGCGTGCTGGTGATCGACCGCCAGCGTACCGCCCAGCGCGTGCCCGGCGTGGCCTACCTCGATGCCCCGGCCTTCTTCCACGAGCGCACGCTTGAGGACCGCCGCATGCTGCAGGCCATCTGCGACCACCACGGCGCACGGGCTTTCATCTCCACGTACTACAGCATCCCGGAGGCGACGCCATCGCTGATGATGGTGCACGACATGATCCCCGAGGTGATGGGCTGGGACATGAGCCAGCCCATGTGGCAACAAAAGCGCGAGGCCTTGGCCTACGCGAGTGCCTTCGTGGCGGTTTCGACCAACACGGCGGCAGACGTGCGCCGCTTCATCGAACGTCCCGAGCGCGAAGTGACGGTGGCGCTCAATGGCTGCGACTTCACACCGCCTGGCGCTGACGAGGTGGCGGCGTTCAAGGCCCGTTGCGGCATTGACCGACCCTATTTCATGCTCTCGGGCAGCCGCAGCGACTACAAGAATGCCGTGCTGTTCTTCAAGGCGTTTGAGCGTCTGGGGGCCGAGCGATCGAAGTTCTCGATCCTGTGCACGGGCGGTGGCTCGCTGGAGCCGGAGATGGCCGCTTGCGTCGGCGAAGGCAAAGTGTTCATCGGCATCCTGAGCGATGAGGACCTGCGTTGTGCCTACGCAGGCGCGCAGGCGCTGGTGTACCCCTCACTGTATGAAGGCTTCGGGCTGCCGGTGTTGGAGGCCATGGCCTGTGGTGCCCCCGTCATCTCCAGCCGTGCCGCGTCTCTGCCCGAGGTGGGCGGCGATGCGCCCTTGTACCTCGACCTGGATGGCGTGAGCCAGGATCAGGCAGCCGGGCAGTTGGCGGACCACATGCACACCGTGCTGGACCCGGCCGTTCGGGCCATCCTCATTGCCAAAGGGCTGCAGCACGCTCAGACCTTCACCTGGACACGCATGGCGCAGACGGTGCAAGCGAGCCTGGAAGGCCTGGCGGCCACCCGCCCTCAAGGCAAGTTGTCCATCATCACGACGTGCTTGAACGAGGCTCAGGGCCTGGCTCGCGCCGTCGCAAGTGTCTGTACGCAATCCCACGCGAACTGGGAACACATCGTCATTGACCGTGGCTCCAACGATGACACGGCGGGCGTGCTGGCAGCACACCCGCACCTGGTGGTACGCCGTGAACCAGGCCTTTCCGTGGTCGAGGCGCTCAAGCTGGGGGCATCCCTGGCCAGTGGCGAGATGCTGGGGCACCTCAGCCCCCAAGACCAATACCTGCCTGGTGCCCTGGCCGCAGTCCATGACGCCTTGGACAAGGGCGCCGTGTTCGTGATGGGTAACGTCCAGATCCGCAACTTGCAGCTGCACAGTGAGTTCACCAATGTGCCTCGCCATACCCTGGCTGGGATGCTGCGGCATTGGGAGCCCAATGCGTTTTGCTACCACCCGGTGGGCTACTTCTACAGCAAGGCCATCCAGCAGCAATGCCCGTTCAATGCCGGCAATGCGCGGGCGATGAACCTGGAGTTTTTGCTCGACGTGGCGGCCACGAGCAACATCACCAAAATCGACGCGATCCTGGGGGTGAGCGATGAAGGTGAGGGCTCGGCCAACGACGAAGCCCAGCTGTCGCCGACGTACTGGCGACCGTCTGGCTTTCCCTGTGTCGAGCGCCACCTCCAGAAGCTGTCGCCTGCCGAGCGTGATGCTTTCGAGCAGGCGCGCCGTCAGGGCTACATGGCCATGCAGGCCGACACCAACCGGCGATCGCTGGCGCGTGGACGCCGTCCAGACCCGCATGGCCTGACAGACACCGTGACGGTGGTGATCCCAACCTACAACGATGCGGCCACGCTGGCACGCGCCATCTCGACAGCGCTGAACCAGACCTATCCACATGTGAGCGTGCTGGTGGTGGACGATGCCGGCCCTGCTCAGGGCAAGGCCTGGGTGGATGCCCAATACGCCGGCAACCCCCGCGTGCGGTCCGTGCGGCACCCGCAAAACCGCATGCTGGGCGGCGCACGCAACACCGGCATCGCCGAGGCCCAGGGCGACTTCATCTATTTCCTGGATGCCGACGACGAGTTGCTGCCCGACGCCATCGGCAAACTGGTGGCGATCGCGAGCCGCTGTGATGTCGACATCGTGCAAGGCGGGACACTCAAAGTGACGGCCGACGGCCAGGAGAGCGTGTTTCACCAAGCGGACTTCTGCTCAGACGGTGGCGTGGATGCGGTGGAGTGGTTCGCCATGCACCGCCACGCCAGCGTGGCCTGGAACAAGCTGTACCGGCGCAGTTTTCTGCAAGCCCACCTACACCTGCGCTTCATCGAAGCCTACATGCACGAGGACGTCACCTTCGCGCTGCGCACGGCGTACCAAGCCCGCAGTGTCGTGTCGATCTCGGATCCGGTGCTCAAGTACCACACGAATGAGCAGTCCCTGACACAACGCAAGCCTGGTCGGATCAATCTGGAGTCGTACCTGGCGGTCTACCAGGACCTGATGGACGCGCTGGCATCATTCCAGTTGCCTGATGAATCGCGTCGGCCCGGGCTGGTCCAGCGGGTCGTTCGAGCTCATGTCAGCGGTGATTTCATCCCCAAGCTCGTGCAGTGTCGCCAGAAGCTGGGAGCCGAAGAGTTCAGTGCTCTGATTCACGACGTCGGCCACTGCCAACTGGGCTCGCATGGCATCGCCTTGGCCAACCTGATCGACACCCTGTTTGGTGTGATGTTTCAGCCGAGAGGCTGAACCTGGGGGGGGGTCAGGGCTGGCCCTGCGCCTGCCTGGCCCGCGCGCCGATGTAGCCGTTGAGCAGGTGGTACATCAGCTGTTCTGGCAGTGTCAGCTGGGTCATGAACTGGCCCATTTGCGCGCGCGCCTGGTCCGCCATGTAGCCGCTGCCCTGTGGGTGTGCCAAGAGGATGCTGTGGTCTCGCACCACATGCAACTCATGGGTGTAGCTGTAGCAGATGGCCACCCAGTCGATCCCCCAACCCAGGTTGTTCTGGCTGTAGGTCAGACGCTTGAGGCGATCGGCCACCGGGGTGGACAGCGAAAACACGATCCCGTCGGTCTGTGCCACGAAGGCAAGCTGTGTGTTCGGGTCGCGGTGAACTTCGACGTGCGCATCCAGCCAGGGTGTGTGGTTCACGGATGGGGCCCAGACCCCGACGCTGTCCAGTTGGTGTACCCCCCGGCAGCGCTGGATCAGGCCGGGCCAATCGTTGCAACCAGCGTCCGCGTGAATCAGCAGGAAGATGTCTTCATTGCCACGGTGGATGGCGGTCTCGAACTTGCCGCCAAAGAAGATGGCGTTGTCCACGGCGATCCAGTCACCGGCACCGGCTTCTGGTGCGCCATCCGGGTTGGAGTAGATCACCGTGAGGCGGTCCACATGGGGCGCGATGGCCTCGGCAATGTGCCGGCTGTCGGCATACTTGCCGTTCCACGAAACGATGGCCGCGTGCAGGGTCTTCATGGGGCAGGGTGATGGCAGAGGCCGAGATGACCTCCATGCTGCTGGATTCTGCGGTGAGCAAGGTATGGAACAGCGTCGGGTTTGACCGCCATTCCAGCCCGAAGGTCTGCGCGACAGGCGGGCGAAAGCCGTGTTCATCGCGACTTGTTCCTGCAGGCAAGGTGGCAGGATGCTTTGGTCTTCAGCCTCCATTTGTCTACTGGCCATGAAAAAAATCCTCATCCTGGGGTGGACCCACCCGTTCAACGTGGCCATGGACCTGGCGCAGCACATCGCAGAAGGCTTTCGCCAGAACGGGTGCATTGCCGATGCCGTCGATGTGCGCACGGCGCAAGGGCAGGCGCGTGTCATGGATGCGCTGACGGAAGGCGGCCTGGACCTGATCCTGGCGATGAGCCCGGATGGCTTGATGCTGAAGTTCGGCCAGGACTACATGCACAAGTTCACCAACGCGAAGCTCGCCGTCTTGTTCCTGGACCATCCGCTCTACCTGATCGGTCAGTTCGCAGATGTGCTCAATGCGCTGCCCGATGACGCCATGATGCTGTTCGTGGACAACAACCAGGCCAAACAGATGCGGCGTCACTTCGACGAGCACCTGGGTGGTCGCTTCCATACCATCTTTTTCCCGTTCGGCGGGCCTCGTGCATTGACCCATCCGATCGACCGCGTGCCCAAGACGACCGACGTGACGATCTTTGCCACGCTGGACCAGCAGCTTTACGCCCGGGCCACCGACAAGGATGACGACATTGACCTGCCGGAAGGGCCCTTGAAGCGCGCAGTTCTGGAGCGGCTGCCGCGCATGGTGCAGGCCGAGTTTGACCTGGAGCCCGTGGCCATGCTGGGCGAGCTTCTGGGCGGGCATCTGGACTACAGTCGCCCCGAGCATGTTCACCTGTTCAAAGTAGTCGACTCACACCTCAAACGACACCGGCGTTTCCATGTGGCGATGGCCTTGCTGCGTGCGGCCCGGAAGTCGGGATGCCGTGTCGACATCTATGGAACGGGTTGGGATGCCGTGGGGCAGTTGCCGTCAGGATGCCAGATCCTGGGGGCCAGGCCCTATGGCGATCAGTTCGACATCTTTCGCAAGTCGAAGTTGGTGATCAACGTCGACCCCAACTGGACCACGGGCATCCATGACCGGGTGTTCAACGCCATGGCCATGCAGTGCGCCGTGGTGTCCAACCAGAGCCAGTACCTGGAAGACCACTTTGTGCCTCAGCGCGAGTGTCTGCCCTTCGGTCACGCAGACGAGATCGAGGGCCTGGTGGACAAAGGGCTGGACGGCTGGCGTCACCTGGTGACGCGGGCGTCGTTCAAGTACGCCGCCGAGCACACCTGGCGCAGTCGCTGCGCCAATTTGTTGGGCTACTTGTACGGCGTGGACCGCATTCCGGTGACGCTCAACACCTGACTGTTGCGCCGGGGTCCATCGGCGCCCAGTGCGCTGGTGCGGTCAGGCCGTGGCTTGTGCACGCTGCTCCGTGGCGCACATCCACGCCCAGGCTGTCCTGACCATCTCTTGGAGCTCAGGGTGGCGGGGCGACCACCCCAGCTGGGCTCTCGCGCGGCTGGCGTCGCCCACCAAAGCGGCTGGATCGCCTGCACGCCGTGGCATGACCTTGTGTCCGATGGGGAGGCCCGTGACGCGTCGGCAGGCTGCGATGACCTCCAGCACGGAAAATCCAGACCCGTTGGCCAGGTTGAAAAATTCCGCGCCCTGGTTGTCACCCGCCAGCAATCGGTCTGCCGCCTTCAGATGGGCCTGACAGAGGTCGGTCACATGGATGTAGTCACGAACGCAACTGCCATCGGGTGTCGCAAAGTCACCGCCAAACACCTGAAGCTTGGTGTCTTGGGGATCTCCGCCACGCTGGATGCGCAAGGCCTCTTGCAGCACCAGCGGGATCAAATGGGTCTCGGGTTCATGACGCTCGCCGGCTCGGCCATCGGCGTCGCACCCTGCGGCGTTGAAGTAGCGCAGGCTGATGCTGTGGAGCTGGTAGGCGTGTGCGTAGTCCTTGAGCACCTGCTCGATCATCCACTTGCTGCGGCCATAGGGATTGATCGGTGCCTGGGGCAAGTCCTCGGAGATGGGGATCCTGAGGGGCTCGCCATAGGTGGCGCAGGTCGAAGAAAACACGAACTTGTTGACGCCATGCCGGTGCATGGCGTCGAGCAGGTTCAGCGTTCCGGCGACGTTGTTCTGGTAGTAGATCGAGGGGCTGCTCACGGATTCGCCCACATACGCGAAGGCTGCGAAATGCATGACCAGGTCGAAGCGGTGTGCTGCGAAGCAGGCTTCGAGCGAGGCGGGGTCCGTGAGGTCGGCCTTCACCAAGAGGGCGCCCTGGACGGCATCAGCATGGCCGCGAGACAGGTTGTCCAGCACCACCACCTCGCATCCCGCGTCCTGCAGTGCGAGCACCATGTGGGAGCCGATGTAGCCCGCGCCGCCCACCACCAGGATGCGCCGCTTGTGGGTGTGGGCGATGCTGCTCATGCCACGGCCCTGTCCTGCTGGGCTTCTTGCTCGGCCAGCACGCGCCTGGACAGCAGCTGCGCACGCGCGATGGCCTGGTCCATGTCGTAGTAGCGGTATTCGCCGAGGCGACCGCAGATCAGGAGGTCGCCGATTTGGTCTGCGCGTTGCCGGTAGGCTTGGTAGAGCTTGGCGTTGGCATCGTCAGGGAAGGGGTACTCGCATTCACCCGGTTCGCTGGGTGTGCAAGGTGTTTCTCGGGTGATCACGGTCCCCTTGATCGACTGGGCATACTGGGCGGGCATCATGTGCTTCCACTCCAGCGTTCGGATGTGCGGGCCGTTGTCAGGGTCGGGGTTGTTGACCTGGCCACAGGGCTGGTGCTGCTGAACGTCGGGCAGGTAGCAATGTTCGCGCTTTTGGCCGCGGTACTGCAATTTACCCAGGTCAAACCCGAAATATTCGTCGATGGGCCCGGTGAAGATGGTTTTCACGCCCGCCTTGAAGGCTTGGCGCTGGGCCAGGTAGTTGACGTTGAGCAGCACGGGGATGCCCTGAAGCATTTTGCTCATCATGGCCGCGTAGCCCTCAGCGGGAATGCCCTGGTGCTTGTGCCTCATCAGGCGGGGCTCGTCGTCTTCGCGGACGTCAAAGCGTTTGGCCAGGCCAGCGGCCAGGCTGCTTGCCGAGACGCCCCATTGCTTTTCAGAATAGCCTTTGACGAACTTGTCGTAGATCGGCCGGGGCATCATGGACAGCGATGCTTCCTCAAAGTTCGCAGGCTGGCCTTTGAACTCCGGCTTCCAGTCGGCGCCCACGGTCCGCTGGATGTAGCTGCCGGCAATGGGCCAGTTTTCGAATTGCCCATCCACCCAGGACTTCAGTTCGGGCTCATAGCGGTTGAACTCGGCGAAGCGGTTCACGAAGCGCCAAAGCTCGTCGTCATTGGTGCGGAAGTAGTGCGGGCCATAGGTGTGGATGAAGATGCCGCTTGGGTGCGCATGGTCATGCACGTTGCCGCCCACATGTGATCGACGCTCCAAGACGAGCACGCTTTTGCCTGCGTCATGCAGGGTGCGGGCGATCACGGCACCAGTCAGGCCAGAGCCGACGATCAGGTATTCGTAGTTGAGCATGTTTGTCTGCATCCTTGAGGTTGAAACGCAGGTTCAGGCCGATCAGCCAGCCGTCAACATCTGATCGAAGTAGTGGATCGTCTTCTTAAGCCCGTGGTGGATCTCGATTTGGGGCTGCCAGTTCAGCACGCTCTTGGCCAGCGAGATGTCCGGGCGGCGTTGCATGGGGTCATCCGAAGGCAATGGCGCCTGGATGATCTTGGACTTGGAGCCGGTCATCTCGATCACCAGTTCGGCCAACTGGCGAATGGTGAATTCATTGGGGTTGCCCAGGTTGATGGGCCCGGGGAATCCGCTTTGGCCGTTGGGGCCTTCGGGCAGATCCATGAAACCCATGATGCCGTCAAGCAAGTCGTCGACGAAGCAGAAACTGCGCGTCTGCTTGCCTTCGCCGTAGACGGTGATGTCATTGCCCTTGAGCGCCTGCACGATGAAATTGCTGACCACGCGGCCGTCGTTGGGGTGCATGCGGGGGCCATAGGTGTTGAAGATCCGCGCCACGCGGATGTCCAGCTTGTGCTGACGGTGGTAGTCAAAGAACAGCGTTTCGGCGCATCGTTTGCCTTCGTCATAGCAGCTGCGCAGGCCGATCGGGTTGACATGGCCCCAGTATTTTTCGACCTGGGGGTGCACCTCGGGGTCGCCATAGACCTCGCTGGTGCTGGCCTGGAAGATGCGCGCTTTCAGGCGCTTGGCCAGCCCCAGCATATTGATGGCACCAAGCACGCTCGTCTTGACGGTTTGCACCGGGTCGTGCTGATAGTGGATCGGGCTGGCTGGACAGGCCATGTTGTAGATCTGGTCGACCTCGATGAACAGCGGATGCGTCACGTCATGACGCATGAATTCGAACCGGGGGTGGTTCAGCACATGTTCCAGATTGCGTTTGGTTCCCGTGAACAGGTTGTCCACACACACCACCTCGTCGCCGCGGGCCAGGAGCCGGTCGATCAGGTGCGAGCCAAGGAAGCCAGCACCGCCTGTCACAAGGATCCGTTTACGAGCGTTATAGGCGCGCATGATTTCTCCTGAAATGGATGCAAATGATTGAAGCTGAGGTCCGATGATCGGCGGCAATCAGGAGCTCGATTTCATGAAATAGCGTGCACTTTTCGGCCCAGATTCCAGAGCCACCTCGCCTCCCGACTGGTGGTCTGACGAAAGCTTGGGCCATGGCACAGCGAGAGCTCGAATCAGCGCTCGTCGCAGACGGCCGACGCCTGCAGGGTGCCGGGCGTCGGCCAACTGGTCGGGGTCGACCAGTGGCACCGTCAGATCAGCGGCGTCTGGTTCTTGTCGTCCAGGAGCTTGGTCGGATCCACCTGGGCAAGCGTCAGGTCATGGTGGACCGTGGCCGACGGTGTCGCCAGGGTGCCAGTCGACAGGCCGTCGACCTGGGCCAGCAGATCTACATCGCGGTGGACCAGCAAATCCGAGCCACTCACCGGCAGGGCGGCGTTGGCCGCATGGCTGCCATCCGTACCTGGTGTGGCGTTGGTGCCACTGGCCGCGTGCTGGTCTGTGCTGCCCACCTGCGCCACCTGGGTTGGCGATGTGGTGTCGCTGGTGTGCGTCGCGGCGGTGGTGGTGCTTTCTTTTGCGAACCACACATCGGCCATCGTATGGGTCTTGCCGTCTGCCGTCTTGTAGCCGGAGATCAGGCCCAGCACGTTGCCGTGGTCTGTCTGCGTGCTGGCCGTGGCGTTCAGATCCAGTTCGATGATGCCCAGGCTGGACAAGTCACGCAGCTCGCCCTTGTCGGACACGCCGTTGCCGTTGGCGTCCACCCAAACGACGAGGTCCTTGAAGTGGGCGTCGGCGGCGGTGATCTTGTGGTCATGGTTGGTGTCCAGCGCGGCCAGGGCGGCATAGCCGTTGTGCGCCAGGCTGCCGTCGCTCAGCTTGGTTCCCATGCCGAACAGCTCTGTGCCGTTGTCGATCTTGCCGTTGTGGTTGATGTCGATGGCCAGCAAACCGTCTGACTTCGACACCCAGCCGTGGCTGGCGCTGGAGCCGGTGCCCAGCAGGTCGAAGTTCGTCCCGTTGAGCGCGGAGGTGGTGCGTACGCCGTCGCCATTGAGGTCCAGCACGATCGGCGACACATAGGTGAGCGCGTCGGTCTGCCCTGCGCCCGTCATGTGGCTGATGTCCAGTGCACCGGCCTGTGTCATCGACAGGTGCGTGATGTCTGCCGTTTCCAGCGCAAGCAATTGCGTGGTGGTCATGTGCGACAGCTGATCGGTGGTGAACGCCACGATCTGGTCGGTGGTGAACGCAGCAATCACGTCGGTGCTCAGCGCCGCGAACTGCGAGGTGGTGAACGCATGGATCTGCGTGGTGCTCATGGCCACGATCTCGGTGGTCGTCAGCACCGCCATGTCGGCGACGTTGATGGCCTGGATCTGCGTGGTGTTCAGTGCAGCCAGATCTTCGGTGGCCATCGCGACGAACTGGTCGGTCGTGAAGGCGTGGACAGCGTCGGTGCTGAGGGCAGCGAAGTGCGCGGTGGTCAGGGCGACGAACTGGTCGGTGCTCAGTGCAGCGAACTCGGTCGTGGTCAGGGCGTGCGCCTCGGCGGTCGTGAAGGCGTGGACTTCTGTCGTGGTGAACGCAGCCAGTTGCGTCGTCGACAGGCTGGCCAGACCGTCGGTGCTCAAGGCCTGGACTTCGGCGGTGCTCAGGTTGGCGATCTGGTCGGTCGTGAAGCCGGCATATTGCGATGTCAGGAACGCGTGGATCTGGGTCGTCGACATCGCGGCCAGGTCGGTCGTCTCGATGGCGGCCACTTGTGTCGTGCTCAGGGCAGTCACCTGCGTGGTGCTCAAGGCAAAGATCTGCGCGGTGCTCAAGGCGACGATTTCGGCCGTCGTCAGGTTGGCGATGTCCGCCGTCCACAGCGAGCGGATTGCCGAGGTGCTCAGCACCGCGAAGTCCTGGGTTTCCATCGCGGCAATCTGGCTGGTGCTCAGTGCCGTCACCTGGTTCGTGTTCAGCACGGCCACCGCGTCGGTGCTCAGGGCCACCACCTGATCGGTGGTGAGTGCCTGAACCTGCGCTGTGCTCAGGGCGGCCACGTCAGCGCTTGTCAGGGCGTTGACCTGGGTGGTGCTCAGGGCGTGGATGGCGTCGGTGCTCAGTGCGCGGATGGCGGCTGTGCTCAGGGCCACCAGGTCTGCCGTTTCAAGGGCGGCGGCCTGGCTTGTGCTGAAGGCGGCAACCTGTTGAGAGCTCAGGGCGGCAGCTTCGGTGGTGGTGAGCGCGACGATTTGCGCCGTGCTCAGGCCAGCGATGGCTGTGGAGGTGATGGCGCGCAGGTCGGCGGTTTCCAGGGCGGCCAAGGCGTCGGTGGTGAAGGCCGCCACCTGGTTGCTGTTCAAGGCGGCAAACTGGGCTGTGGTCATGGCCACCGCATCGGCTGTGGTCAGCGCGGACAGGCTGCCCGTGCTCAGCGCCTGCACTTGCACGCTGCTCAGCGCGGCCACCTGGGTGGTGGTGAGCCCGGCAGCCTGGCTGGTGGTCAGGTTGGCGATCGCGTCGGTGCTCAGTGCACGCACCGCGGTGGTGCTGAACACGGCCAGGTCATCGGTTCCGAATGCTGCGAGCTGTGCGGTGCGCAGCACGGCAGCCTGTGTCGAGCTCAGCGCGGAGGCCTCGGACGTGGTCAGGGATGCGATCTGGGCCGTGGTCAGGGCGTAGACCTGGGCGGTGCTCAGGATGTTGAACTGGGCCGAGGTCAGCGCGGCAACCTGTTCGGTCAGCAGGTTGGTGATGGCGTCGGTGCTCAGGGCTCGGACTGCCGCGGTGCTGAGCACGGCCACGTCGCTGGTCGTGATCGCTGCAGCTTGTGCGGTGCTCAGGGCTGCGGCCTGTTGCGAGGTCAGCGCATTGGCTTCTGTGGTGGTCAGGGCGGCGACCTGTGTGGTGCTCAGGCCGGACAGGGCGGCCGTGGTGATGGCCCGCAGGTCCACCGTTTCCAGGGCTGCGATGGCGTTGGTCGTCAGCGCCGCGACCTGGTTGCTGTTGAGCGCGGCGAATTGCGAGGTGCTCAAGGCCACCGCGTCGGCGGTGCTCAAGGCCGCGATGCCGTCGGTCGTGAGGGCCTGCACCTGGGCGCTGCTCAGGCCAGCCACTTGGGCGGTGGTCAGCGCAGCGATCTGGTCGGTCGACAGGTGGCGGATGGCGTCGGTGCTCAGGGAGCGGACGGCGGCGGTGCTGAGCGCGGCCAGGTCAGCCGTCTCGATCGCTGCAGCCTGGGCGGTGCTGAGCGCAGCGGCCTGGGCAGAGGTCAGTGCGGCGGCGCCGGCGGTGGTCAGTGCGGCGACCTGGGCGGTGCTCAGCCCTGCGATGGCCACGGAGGTGATGGCACGCAGGTCGACGGTTTCGAGGGCGGCGATGGCGTCGGTGGTCAGCGCGGCGACCTGGTTGCTGTTGAGCACCGCGAACTGGGCGGTGGACAGCGCCACGGCATCGGCCGTGTTCAGGGCTGCCATGCTGCCGGTGGTCAGGGCCTGGACCTGGGCGGTGCTCAGGCCCGCCACCTGTGCGGTGGTCAGCGCGGCGGCCTGGTCGGTCGTCAGCGCGTTGATGTCGGCGGTGCTCAGGGCGCGCACGGCGGCCGTTTTCAGGGCAGCGATGTCGT
>CANBQJ010000064.1 GCA_947371645.1 Burkholderiales bacterium
TTGTTCTGTTCCGAGAAGAGGGACGTGACCGACTCGCCATCGGTGATGCGGCGAATGGTCTCGGCAAACAGGAAGGCCGTGGACAGCTGGCGGATCTTGGGCGTGCCCTTGGCGCTGTCGCCCAGCGGAATCGTGTTGGTGATCACGACCTCATCCAGGTGCGAAGCCTTGATGCGCTCGATGGCCGGGCCGGAGAACACGGCGTGGGTGCAGTAGGCGTACACGCTCTTGGCACCACGTTCCTTCAGCACTTCAGCGGCCTTCACCAGGGTGCCGGCAGTGTCGATCATGTCGTCCATGATCACGCAGTTGCGGCCATCGATTTCACCGATGACGTGCATCACTTCGGACACGTTGGCCTTCGGGCGACGCTTGTCGATGATGGCCAGGTCGCAACCCAGTTGCTTGGCCAGCGCGCGTGCGCGCACCACACCGCCGACGTCGGGCGACACCACCACGAGGTCTTCGTAGCGCTTGGCCTGCAGGTCGGACAGCAGCACCGGCGAGGCGTAGATGTTGTCAACGGGGATGTTGAAGAAGCCCTGGATCTGGTCGGCGTGCAGGTCCATGGTCAGCAGGCGGTTGACCCCCACGGTTTCCAGCAAATCGGCCACAACGCGGGCCGAGATGGGCACCCGCGTCGAGCGGGGGCGGCGGTCCTGGCGGGCGTACCCGAAGTAGGGCACGACGGCCGTGATGCGCTGGGCGGAAGCGCGCTTGAGCGCGTCGACCATGACCAGCAGTTCCATCAGGTTGTCGTTGGTGGGGGCACAGGTGGACTGCACCACAAACACCTCGCGACCACGCACGTTCTGCTGAATCTCGACGGTGGTTTCACCATCCGAGAAGCGGCCAACAGATGCCTTGCCCAGCTGGAGACCCAGGCTGGTGGCGATTTCCTGGGCCAGCGCCGGGTTGGCGTTGCCGGTGAACAAAACGGTATCGGAGAGCATGGCGGCGGGACCGGGCGAGGGCGTGGATGACGACGATGCGACGATGGATCGCGACAGCAAACGCGCTTGTCCGGTACCTGCCCGTCAGACGCCTGGTTGTGGCGCCGGTGCGCATGAAGCGCATCTGGCCCGTTTGACCAATCGGGGGCCTTCTTGGAAGGTGCCGGGCAGGCGATCGTTCAGTCAGTCAGATCGACCAAACGAGAAACTTTGGCAGGGGAAGAAGGATTCGAACCCTCGTATGTCGGAATCAAAATCCGATGCCTTAACCAACTTGGCGATTCCCCTACACAGGTCTGACTTCATCTGCTGCCGAATGTGTTTCGACTTCAGATTCCGCTTCAACCTTGTAAGCAGCTCTGTTGTTCAGAGCCTTGCATTATATGCAGTTTTTGCTGCTCAATCAACTTGCGTGCGAATTTTTTTGCGTCATTTCTGAGCCGTTTGACAGGTGCCTGGCCAGCCTGTTGCCGGGGGCACCTTCAGGTCAGATTGCCTGGGTTCGCGTCGAAAAAATCGAGAACGGGATGATGACGCAAAAGGCGGGTGTTCTGGATCACCCAGCCCATATTCTCTGCGAGTTGTGGCAACTGCCCGACAAGCGCGGGGTGAGTGTGGTCTGGTCCTTCGTCCCAGGCGAACACGGCGCTGCCCGAGCCCGTCATGCGGGCGTTGCCGTAGGCGTCCTGCAGCGCCTGGAGGGCCAGGGTCACTTCGGCCGCATGGGCCTGGGCAGGGGCTTGCAGGTCGTTGTGGCCGAAGTGCAGCGGGTCAGCCAGAAAGGCGTCTGCCGTCGCTGCAGGCGTGTCGCGCCTCAACAGCGGGCTGCTGAAGATGGCGGGCGTGGGGATGCTGGCCTGAGGCTTGATCAGCACCAGGGGTGTGGTCAGCAGGGCAGCGGGCAAGGCCAGGGGGGTGATGCGCTCGCCGATGCCCTCGACCCAGGCGGTGTGGCCATGCACGAAGAAGGGCACATCGGCGCCCAGTTCAATCGCCAGGGCGGCGAGTTGGGCGGTGGGCCAGTGCAGGCCCCAGAGCCGGTTGAGGCCCAGCAGCACGGTGGCCGCGTCCGAGCTGCCGCCGCCCAGCCCCGCCCCTGAGGGCAGCACCTTGTCGATGTGGATGTCGCAGCCCAGGGCGCAGCCCGAGCGGGCCTGCAACAGCCTGGCGGCCTTCAGGCAGAGGTCGTCTGCGGGCAAGGCCTGGCCCAGGTCGTGGCGGGCGATGTGGCCGTCGGCACGGGTGTCCAGGTGCAGGGTGTCGCACCAGTCCACCAGCGCGAATGCGGACTGCAGCAGGTGGTAGCCATCGGGGCGGCGGCCGACCACATGCAGGAAGAGGTTGATCTTGGCGGGCGCCAGCAGGTGGTGCAGGGCGGGCATGTCAGCTTGGGGGCAAATGCATGTGGGGAGCGCTTGGGGCAGCTTGCCTCAACGGTCCAGGTAAACCTTGATGCGCACGCCGCGCAGGGTGCTTGTGGCCGCGCGGCTGGCGCTGAGCTTTTTTTCGTCCATCTGGCGGGTGTCGATGAGCCAGCCCAGTTGCACGAAGGTGTCGGGTTCGCTGCCGGCGGTCACGGGCAACGCAGGGTCGGCGTGGCCCTGCATCCAGTAGATCAGGGTGTCGAGCGGCAAGGCTTCACCCAGCGCCGCCTCACTGAGGGTGGCCAGGCTGTGGTAGCGATGGGGCCCCTGGCCGTCGGTGAGCTCGGCGTGCTGGGTGGACCAGTGCAGCTTGGCCACCTGGCTGCCCATGAGGGTCATCAGGTCCATGTCGCCTTCGCTGGCGCGGCCGTTGAAGAAAAAGCCCAGGCTCAGCCCTTTGGCCGGCTGGTCGCCAAAGGCCTCGAGCTTGACGCTGAGCTGGCCTTGCAGGGCCAGGCTGGGGCCGGCAGGGCGGGTCTCGGCGCCAGACGGCGACAGGTCGCGGCTGGGTGACCAGATGGCCTGAGGCGCGCTGGAAGCCGCATCCGCCGGACGGCAGTCTGCATCGCCGTTGAAGTCGTTCACCGGCGTGCTCTGGCAGGCGCTGAGGGCCACCAGGGTGAGGCAGGTGGCCCACGTCCTCGCGCTGGCCCGGCTGGCGCGCGAGGCCTTCCGACACAGACCGGTTGGGCTCACGGCTTGAACTTGAGTCGCTGGAAGGTTTCTTTCAAGGCGTCGTTGTCCGGCTCGGCGCGCAGGCCTTCGCGCCAGACGGCGGCGGCCGGCTCACGCTGGCCCTGGGACCACAGCACTTCACCCAGGTGCGCGGCAATTTCAGGGTCGGGGCGCGCCTGGTAGGCCTCCTTGAGCAGCCGGGTGGCCTCGTCCAGGCGACCGTTGCGGAACTCCAGCCAGCCCAGGCTGTCGGTGATGAAGGGGTCGCCGGGTTTGATGCCCAGGGCCTTCTGGATCAGCTGACGGGCTTCGTCCAGCCGCTGCCCGCGATCGGCGAGGCTGTAGCCCAGCGCGTTGTAGGCATTGGCGTTGTCGGGTGCGGCGGCAATGACCTGTTTGAGCATGCGCTCCATGTCTTCGAAGCGGCGCAGGCGTTCGGCCAGCATGGCCTGGTCATACAGCAGGTCGCTGTCTTCAGGGAAGCGCTGCACCACCTCGCCCAGCACCTTGTAGGCCTCGTCCCATTGGCGAGCGTCGCGCAGCAGCTGCGCTTCGGCCTGGGCCTTGGCCACGGCGTCACGGGGCTCGGTCTCGGGCAGGCTGTGGATCAGGGCGCGTGCTTCCGTCATCTGGCCTTGCTTGGCCAGCAGGCGGGCGCGTTGCCCCTGGATGTTGAGCTTTTCCGACTTGGGGTCAGCCCGCTGCAACCAGTTGGCCGCACCTTTGATGTCTTGCTTTTGCTCGGAGATCTGGGCCATCAACAGGAAGGCTTGCTCGAACTCGGTGCGGGTTTCGGGCGGGGGCGCGCTGGCTTCGGGTTGGCCGGGCGCGGGTTTGGTGTCGGCTTCCGTTGCCGCCTGGATGATCGGCAGCAAGGCGGCTTCGGCCTGCGGGGTCTGCTTGAGCTCCAGGCGCACCGCAGCCAGGGTGATGCGGTTGCTCACGACCGTGGGCTGAGCGTCCACGGCCTGCTGCAGGTAGCCGACCGCTTCGGTGTAACGCTGCGCGGAAGCCAGCTTGCGGCCATAGGCCAGGCGCACGTTGACGGGGGCGTCTGCACGGGCGAGCTGGCGCAAGACCACCGCTTCGGCATCCGGGTGCAGGCCCATCAGGTCGATGCCGAGCAGGCCCACATGCTGGTGGTCGGGTTTGAGGGCTTCTCCGCGCAGCAGCGAGGCCATGGCGGTCTGGCCGTCTTTGGCCTGCATCCAGGCTTCGGCGCTGGCGAACCAGGCTTCTGCCATTTCCAGCGGCGGCTGGCGCCAGGGCTGGGTGGCGTCGTCGACGACCTTGGCGGCCTGGGTCTTGTCTTGCAGGCGTGCAACAGATCGCGGCAGGCTCAGCAGCACCTGGGGCTGGCTGGGCGCGGGGGTCAGCTGGATGAGGTTGCGCAGGGCCGGCGCGAGTTCGACGCTGCGCCCCATGGCCAGCAGGATCTGAGCCGTGTACTCGGATGCTTCGCGCGACTGGGGCAGGGCCTGGCGCCAGGCTTTGGCCGATGCCAGGGCCTGTTCGCCCAGGCCCCCTCGGATGGCGATGTCGACTGCGCGCTGAAACAGCTGCTGGTTTTGCTGGTGGCGTGCGGCCTCCAGGTAAATCTGCGAAGCGGCATTGAAGTCTCCCCTGCTGGCCAGCATCTCGGCCACCAGGGACTGCTTGAACAGCTGTTCGTCCATGTCCGAGCTCTGGACGGGCGCAGCCGCGGCCGGGGTGCTTGGCGTGGCCGCGGCGGCACTGGGCGCGGCCGCTGGCGCTGTCGGTGCCGGCTCGGCGTCGGCCGCAAAGGCTGGCCACAGGCCATGCAGGCCAATCAGGGTGGTGGCTGCAGCCAGGCGCGCGGCGCGGTGAGCGCTGACGCGCAGGGGGCGCCGGGCGCGGCGATGTGGTGAGGGCATGAGGACTCCGTCTTTGCGGCACATTCTAGGGTGGGCAGGGCATTTCAGGCCGGCGGGTCTGGCAGCTTTGCCTGCCCCTTTGTGTCCATGCACCTTTGCCGAGTCGAGTTGCCATGCCGGAGTTACCTGAAGTCGAAGTCACCCGAAGGGGTCTGGCCGAGCGCCTGGTCGGTGCCCAGGTGCTGGCCGTGCGCCTGGGCAAGCCCTTGCGTTGGCCACTGGGCTGCGCGCCCGAGGCCCTGCAGGGGGCACAGGTGGCGCCGCCCATCAGGCGGGGCAAGTACATCTGGCTGGGGCTGAGTGGGGGCCCGCAGCAGACAGGGGGGCTGCTCTTGCACCTGGGCATGTCAGGTTCCTTGCAGGTGAAGGAGGTCGCAGGTGCGCCGGGCCCGCATGACCACTTCGACCTGGTGACCGATGCCGGCACCCTCCGGCTGACGGACCCGCGGCGCTTCGGGGCCGTGGTGTGGAGCCCGGGCCTGGATGCCGAGCCTGCCCGCACCTTGCTGTCCCGCCTGGGGCTGGAGCCTTTTGATGCGGCCTGGGGTGGCGCACACCTGCATGCGGCCACGCGAGGCCGGCGCCAGGCCATCAAACCGGTCTTGCTGTCGGGCGAGGTGGTGGTAGGGGCCGGCAACATCTACGCCTGCGAAGCGCTGTTTCGATCGGGCATCGACCCCCGGCTGGCAGCCGGCAAGCTGAGCCGCCCGCGCAGTGCGCGCCTGGCCGGAGAGATCACGGCGGTGCTGGGTGAGGCCATCGAGGCCGGCGGTTCCAGCTTGCGGGATTTTCGGGACGCAGAAGGCGCACAGGGCCACTTTCAGCTGATGACCAAGGTGTACGGCCGCGAAGGCCAGCCTTGCCTCGTTTGCGCTACACCCATACGCAAAACGCAACAAGCGCAACGGGCCACTTACTTTTGCCCGAGCTGCCAGAAACGCTGAAGCGGCCTGCGCCTGTGGTGGCACACGCACAGCCTGGGGTCTACCGTACCTTTTGTCCCAACTGCAGGTGAAGGCACATGCTGCTGCGCAGCACTCCTGCGCTACGATGAAGCCCCATGATGCCCACCTTTGTCAGCCACCTCGACGAGTTCGGGCAGTGGCGTGCCGAAACGGACGCCAGGCTGGCTGCGTTGGCCGCTTTCGCGCGTGAAAACGACCTGCTGGACGAGGCATCTGCCGGTTGGTTCGACGCCATGCGCGCGCGGCTGTCCGGCGAGAAGCTCATGGTGGCCTTCGTGGCCGAGTTCTCGCGCGGCAAGTCCGAGCTGATCAACGCCATCTTCTTTTCGGACAAGGGCCGCCGGATGATGCCGGCCTCCGCTGGCCGCACCACGATGTGCCCGGTGGAGCTGGGCTACGAGGCGTCCATGGGCGTGGGCCTGTCGCTGCTGCCCATCGAGACCCGGCTGACGCCACAGTCGCTGACCGAATACCGTGCCGACGCCAGCGCCTGGAACCAGATCGACCTGGACCTGAATGACGCCAACGGCATGGCCGACGCGCTCAACGAGGTGATGCGCACCCGTCGCGTGCCAATCGATGAGGCCGTGCAACTGGGTTTCTGGGACGCCGAACGCCCAGAAGAAAACCCGCCGCTGGGCGCCGATGGCCTCGTGGAGGTGCCGGCCTGGCGCCATGCGCGCATCAACCTGCCGCACCCGCTGCTCAAGCGCGGCCTGGTGGTGCTGGACACCCCGGGCCTGAACGCCATTGGCACAGAGCCGGAGCTCACGCTGGGCCTGCTGCCTCAGGCGCACGCCACGGTCTTCATCCTGGCGGCAGACACTGGTGTGACCAAGTCCGACCTGGACATCTGGCGCGACCACCTGTCTGGCCCCGCGCTGGCTCGCTTCGTGGTGCTCAACAAGATCGACACCCTGGCCGACCCGCTCAGCACGCCCGAGCAGGTGCAAGAGGTGATCGCCCGCCAGCGCGACAGCGTGGCCGGCACGCTGGAGATCCCGCGCGAGCACGTCTTTCCCATTTCGGCGCGCCTGGCTTTGACCTCCCGCTTGTCGGGGCAGACCCAGGGCCTGGCCGACAGCCGCCTGGAAGCCTTCGAGCAGGCCCTGTCTGAAGACCTGCTGCCCCGACGTCGCGACAACCTGGGGCAGTCTGCGGTGACCGGCGCGCAGCAGTTTCACCACCAGCTCACCCGCCGTTTCGGCGAAATGCGGCGCCTGTATGCCGACCAGCTGCACGAGCTGCGCGGCCTGCGCGGCAAGAGCGGCGGCAAGGTGCAACTGATGCTGCACCGCGTGCAGGCCGAGGCCAATGACTTCGAGCAGTGCACGGCGCGCCTGCAGGCCATGCGCAGTGTGCACGCCCGGATGCTGCGCAACGTGCTGCATGACCTGTCTTCAGAGCGCCTTCGCCGCGAGGTGGACGTGCTGCAGCAGGTGATGGGCTCGTCGTGGTTGCCGCTGGGCGCCAAAAAGGCTTTCATCGACCTGTGCGGCCGCCTGCGCGACCTGATCGAGCAGGCCCAGCTGCGCAACGACGAGGTCCACGCCATGCTGGTGGCCTCCTACGCCAAGCTCAACGCCGAGTTCGGCTTCAGCCTGGTGGCCGACATGTCGCTGGACGTGCGCAAGTACACCGAAGACCTCAAGCTCATCGAGCACAACTACGTGCAGTACTTGGGCCTCAGTCAGGCCTTCAGGCTGGCGCAGTCGGGCTTTCAGGAGCAGTTCCGGCGCATGCTGGTGTCGCGCCTGCGCGTGGTCTTCGAGACCGTGAGCAACGACATCGAGCTGTGGAACAAGACGGCATCCGCGCAGGTGGACAGCCAGCTGCGCGAGCGCCGCCGCAATTTCAAGCGCCGCTACGAGTCGCTGGACCGCATCCAGTCGGCGTCCTCTGACCTGGACAACCGCCTGCAGGAAGTGCAGGAGCAGGACGAGCGTGTGCTGCAGCTGCAGACCCGCATGGGCACCTTGATGGACGAGCTCGTGGCGCAGGCCAGGGATGAGGGCCACCCACAGTCGACGGTGCCTGCTGCGCTGGACGAGGACAGCATCGAGCTGGACCTCAATGTGGTGTCGGCATCCGTGGCGGGCTCCTGAGTTGGCGTGCTGACGCGCGGCTGGTACCGATGAGCAGTCCGGATGCGCAGGCCCTGCGCGAGCGCGCAAGTGCCCATGGCCCCTGGCTGGCCGATCGCCTGGTGGCCTGGCAGGCGCAGGACGGCCGCCACCACCTGCCGTGGCAGCAACAGCGCACACCCTACCGGGTATGGTTGTCGGAGATCATGCTGCAGCAAACTCAGGTCACCACGGTGCTGGGTTACTTCGAGCGTTTCATGAAGCGCTTTCCGCAGGTCAGCGACCTGGCCGCCGCCCCGCTGGACGAGGTGCTGGCCCTGTGGAGCGGCCTGGGCTACTACAGCCGGGCGCGCAACCTGCACCGCTGTGCCCAGCTGATCCTCGAGCGCCACGGTGGGCAGTTTCCGTCTGACAGCACCACCTTGATGACGCTGCCGGGCATCGGGCCGTCCACGGCGGCAGCGATCGCCTCTTTTTGCTTTGGCGAGCGCGTGTCCATCATGGACGGCAACGTCAAGCGCGTGCTCAGCCGCGTGCTGGGCTGGGACGGCGACCTGTCTGTGCGTGCGCATGAGAAGGCCCTGATCGAGGTGGCCGCCGAACTGGTGCCGGCCCGCGCGCAGGACATGCCTGCCTACACCCAGGGCCTGATGGACCTGGGCGCCACCGTGTGCATGCCTCGCAATGCATCCTGTCTGGTTTGCCCCTGGAGCGACGCCTGCGCCGGCCGCCAGCAAGGCGAGCCCGAGCGCTTGCCCATCAAGACCCGCAAGCTCAAGCGCAGCGAGCGCCGCAGCAGCCTCTTGTGGTGGACCTGGCAAGACCAGGTGTGGCTGGCGCAGATGCCGGCCACGGGCGTGTGGGCCGGCTTGTGGACATTGCCCTTCTGGGACGACGATGCCGCGGCCCAGGCGGCCTTGTCTGCGCTGGATGCGGACTGGCCTGGGTGGTGGGAGCAGGGCCATGCCCAGCCGCCCCTCAAGCATGTGCTCACCCACCTGGACTGGTGGTTGAGCACGCGGCGGTGGTCGGTGCCGACGCCAGAGATGGCTCAGGCATTGAGCCAGCTGCTGCCCGGGGCCTCAGGCCAGTCAGCGGGGCGCTGGGTGAAGCTGTCGGAGCTGGGCAAGCTGGGCTTGCCTGCGCCCATCACTCGGTGCCTGCAAGGCTGAGGCAGGACGGGCCGGGCGCCGAGGGCCGGTTCAGCCCAGGGTGACGATCACGGGCGCATGGTCCGATGGGCGGTCTGCCTTGCGTGGTTCCTTGTCGATCACACAGGCCTGCACGTGCGCGCGCAGCGCTTCGCTGACCAGGATGTGGTCGATGCGCAGGCCCTGGTTCTTGCGAAAGGCCAGGTTGCGGTAGTCCCACCAGCTCCACTGCTTGGGTGCCTGATCGAACATGCGGAAGGCGTCGTGCAGGCCCAGGCGCAGCAGGCGCTGGAAGTGTTCACGCTCGGGCACGGTGCAGTGGATCTGGTCTTTCCAGCCCACCGGGTCGAAGACGTCGGCGTCGGTGGGGGCGATGTTGAAGTCGCCCATCAGCACCAGTTGCGGGTGGTGGGCGAGCTCGTCGCGCAGCCAGTCCTGCAGGGCGCGCAGCCAGCCCATCTTGTAGACGTACTTGTCGCTGTCGGGGGCCTGGCCGTTGGGGAAGTAGCCGCCGACCACGCGCACGCTGCTGCCATCGGCCTGTGGCACGGTCGCGGCGATCACGCGGGCCTGCTCATCCGGGAAACCTGGGATGTTCCTGATCACATCGGTGACGGCCATGCGGCTGAGCAGGGCCACGCCGTTGTAGGTCTTTTGACCAAACCAGTGGGTGAGGTAGCCCGCTTGCGCCAGCTCGGCGTGCGGGAACTTGTCGTCGGTGAGCTTGGTTTCCTGCAGCACCAGGACGTCCACCGGGTTGGCGCTCAGCCATTCCAGCAGCTGCGGCAGTCGAACAGACAGGGAGTTGACGTTCCAGGTGGCCAGTTTCATGTGGGGCGCGGCAACCGAATGCCTGAGGTGCGTTTGCCGGGTTTGGCTTGTCTCGCATTATCTGGGCCCTCGGCCATGGTCATGTGGGGCAGCGCACCGACACCCGCGCGGAATGGTCGGATGGTGTCACATCGCTCATGCCTCAATGGGCGCCTGTGTGGAGGCCTCCGATGAACCCGTGCACCCGACGAACCGCTTTCGTGATGACCATGGCGCTGGCGGCTGCGCTGGGCGGCTGCGGCAGGTCGCCCGTTGCGTCTGTGGACATGGCCACGGCATCGGGCGCTTTGGGCAACGTTTCCGACCTGGACGTGACAGAGCACGTGAAAGTGGCCTTGCAGCAAGATGATCAGCTCAAGGGCTTTGACATCCAGGTCGTGACCCTCAAGGGCGATGTGAAGCTGACCGGGGCGCTGCACAACCAGGCCCAGGTCAGCAAGGCGATCCAGCTGGCGCGCGCCGCCGATGGCGTACACGCCATCCACGATGAACTCACCATCAGGCAATGAGGCGCAGCCATGTCCAAACGACTCATCTGGGCCGGCGTGGTCAGCGCCATGTTGTTGTCCGCCCTGGCGATCGCGTCGAGTTCGACGCCGCCAGCGCCCACCTTTGCCGACACGGTGACCGTGGTGGTTGAGGTGACGCTGGCGCCCAACATGGAGCCTGCCGAGGCACTGGTGGCATTGGGTGAGATGCGCGCCATGATGAGGCGGCAGCCAGGCTACCTGTCAGAAGAATTCCTGCAAAACCTCAACCCGAGCAACGCGCCGCGCTATGTGCACGTGTCGCGGTGGGCGTCCATGGTCTATTGGGCAGGCGTGTTCCGCACCCCGGAGTTCAACCGGGTCAGCGCACATGGCAATGAGCACTACACGGTCATGGCCAGCGCCTTCCAGCCCGTGGAATAGCCTGGCTTCAGATGTGCATCCAGGCGAGCGCACCCAACACGGCGCCTGCGCCACCCAGGCCCAGCGTGCCCCAGGCCAGCCAGCGCCGTTTGGTCAACAAAGCGATCGCGGCCAGGGCAATTGACACCTGCAGCACCGTGGTGGCCTGTGCCCAACGGTGGTGTTCGTGCATCTGGCCTTCGCTGCGCTCATCCCAGGCCTTGGATTCTTCTTCCAGAACCTGGGCCTGCTTCTGGATCACGGCCTTTTCGGACTTGTAGCGTTCGGCTTCCTTGGCGTAGAAGGCCTGCTTCTCCGGTGCGGTGACGAGGGCCTGGGCCAGTTCGGACAGCCCTTGCTTGCTGCTCTTGGCCTGGTAGTAGTTCCACTGGTTGGACGCTTCCGTCTTCTTGATGGCGGCGTTGTTCTTGTACAGCCCGGCATTGGCCTGGGTGGCGCCACCCATGTACGAGAAGATGGCCCCGACGGTGGCCAGCACGGCGGTGATCACGGCCAGTTGCCCGGCCATGCCGGCTGGTTCGTGGTGGGCCTGGTGCTCGACGGCGTGGTCATGCGGGCCGTGGACGTGGAAGCCGTCTTCTGACATGGAGAACTCCTGGGTGACTGTGTGGACGTGGCCTGCCGCGGTGAAGCAGGCTCAGCGGCGCTGGTAGGTGACGAAGGCGAAGGGCAGCTCGCCTGGTGCTCGTGCGGGGTGGGCCTCGCGCTGCACTTCGGTGAAGGTGCTGCGGTCCCAGCCGGGGAAGAAGGTGTCGGCTTCGAAATCGGCGTCCACCTCGGTCAGCACCAGCTCATCGGCAAAGGGCAGGGCTTCGGCATAGAGCTGGCCGCCGCCCATCACAAAGGCTTTGGGCACGCCGGCCACCAGGGCCAGCGCTTGGTCCAGCGCATGCGCCACCTCGGCACCTGGCGCTTGCCAGCCGGCATTGCGCGTGACGACGATGTTGCGGCGGCCAGGCAGGGGGCGAAAGCGCGCGGGCAGGGAGTCCCAGGTGCGCCGGCCCATGATGACGGGGCAGCCCAGGGTGGTGGCGCGGAAGTGCTTCTGGTCGCGGCTGTCTTGCCACAGCAGGTCGTTGTCGCGGCCGATGGCGCCCTGGCGGGCCACGGCAGCGATCAGGCTGAGGCAGGCGGGCTTCTTCATGGACGAAGGCATGCGTGAGGCTGGCTTCAGACGGCCACCGGGGCCTTGATGGACGGGTGGTGTTGGTAGTCCAGCACTTCGAAGTCCTCAAAGGCGTAGTCGAAGATGGACTCGGGCTTGCGCTTGATGTTCAGCACCGGATAGGGGTGAGGCGTGCGGCTCAGCTGCAGCTCGACCTGCTCGGTGTGGTTGCTGTAGACATGGCAGTCGCCGCCCGTCCAGATGAAGTCGCCCACGTCCAGGTCGCACTGCTGCGCCAGCATGTGGGTGAGCAGGGCGTATGAGGCGATGTTGAAGGGCACGCCCAGGAAGATGTCGGCGCTGCGCTGGTAGAGCTGGCAACTGAGTTTGCCCTTGCCGCCTTCACTCGTGGCCGGGGCCACATAAAACTGGAAGAAGGCGTGGCAGGGGGGCAGGGCCATCTGGTCAATGAGACCAGGGTTCCAGGCGCTGACGATGATGCGGCGGGAGTCGGGGCTTTGCTTGAGCTGCTTGACGACCTCGGCGATCTGGTCGACGTGGCCGCCATCGGGCTTGGGCCAGTTGCGCCATTGCACGCCGTAGACCGGGCCCAGAGAGCCGTCTTCACGGGCCCACTCGTTCCAGATGGTGACGCCACGCTCTTGCAGCCACTTGACGTTGTCGTCGCCGCGGAGGAACCACAGCAGCTCGATGATGATGGACTTGAGGTGCACCTTCTTGGTGGTCACCAGCGGGAAGCCTTCAGCCAGGTCAAAGCGCATCTGGTGGCCAAACACGCTGCGCGTGCCGGTGCCGGTGCGGTCGGTCTTGAGCACGCCCGTGGTGTGCACGTGGCGCATGAAGTCTTCGTACTGGCTGCGCACGGGGCGCGCGCTGGTGGGGCTCACGGGCGGCTTCCTGTCTGGAGAAAAACGAACAGCCGGGATTATCGCCCCGGCTGTTCGTGCCGGCCGCTGAAGCGGCCATGGCTGGGTGCCGATCAGCGCTGGGCGGCGGCTTCGGGTTCGCGCAGGAAAATCTCCACGCGGCGGTTTTTGGCGCGGCCCTCTGTGGTGTCGTTGCTGGCGACAGGTTCGCGCTCACCACGGCCGGCCACTTCGATGCGCGACTTGGCCACGCCCCGGTCTTCCAGCAGGTCGCGCACGGCGTCTGCGCGCTCCAGAGACAGCGTCTGGTTGTGGGCGTCGGTGCCCACGCTGTCGGTGTGGCCCACCACCTTCACCAGGGTCTTGGGGTTGTCGCCCAGGCCCTTGGCGAACTGCACCAGCACGCCACGCAGCTCTGGCTCCAGGGCGGCGCTGCCCGTGGCAAAGGAGATGTCGTTGGGGATGTTGAGCTTGAGCTGGTCGTCTTCGGTGCGGGTGACCGCGACGCCGGTGCCCGCAGTGGCCTTTTCCATGGCCTGTTTCTGGGCTTCCATGTGCTTGGACCAGATGTTGCCAATCACGGCACCGGCGATGCCGCCGATGGCCGCGCCAGCCACCTTGTCGCTCTTGGTGGCGGCACCGATGGCCACGCCCGCCAGGGCGCCCATGCCGGCTCCGGCGGCGGTCCCGCGCTGGGTGTCGTCCATGTTGGCGCAGCCGGCCAGGGCGATGGCGGCGCAGGAGGTCGGGATGAGGAGCAGGCGAGCGAGGGTCATGTGAGTGGTGACGGTTGTCCGGAGAAAGGTGCAGACCTTAACGCATCACGGTGATGGACCGCTGACAGCAGGGTCTTGTGCTCACCAACGCTCACATGTTCATCAGGCGGCAGACTGCACCTGCCCGAACTGCATCGACGCCAGCTTGGCATACAGCCCGCTGCGTGCCATCAGTTCGGCATGGGTGCCCACGTCCTGGATGCGGCCTGCGTCGAGCACCACGATGCGGTCGGCGTCCACCACGGTGCTGAGGCGGTGGGCGATGACCAGGGTGGTGCGGTCTTTCATGGCGGCTTCCAGGGCGGCCTGCACGGCGCGCTCGGATTCGCTGTCCAGGGCGCTGGTGGCCTCATCGAGCAACAACAGCGGGGCGTTCTTGAGCATGGCCCGCGCGATGCTGATGCGCTGGCGCTGGCCGCCGGACAGGCGCACGCCACGTTCACCCAGGAAGGTGTGGTAGCCCTCGGGCAGGGCCTGGATGAAGGTGTGGGCGTGGGCGGCCTGGGCCGCGGCCATCACTTCGGCATCGGTGGCGCCGGGGCGGCCGTAGCGGATGTTTTCCATGGCCGTGGTCGAGAAGATCGTGCTGTCTTGCGGGACGATGCCGATCCGCTCGCGCAGGTCCTGCAGCGAGATGTCCTGCACCGGCACGCCATCGAGCTCGATGCGGCCCGACTGCGGGTCATAGAAGCGCAGCAGCAGCTGGAACAAGGTGGTCTTGCCAGCGCCGCTGGGGCCCACCAGGGCGATGGTCTCGCCGGGGTTGATCAGCAGCTGAACGTCGTCGAGTGCGGTTTGGTCCGGCCGCGATGGGTAGCGGAAGCTGAGGTGGTCAAAGCGCACGCGCGCGCCACCTTGATGCGAGGGCAGGGCTTTGGGCGTGGCAGGCGATTCGATGCGCGAGCGGGCGCCAAGCAGCTCCATCAGGCGTTCGGTGGCACCAGCTGCGCGCAACACATCGCCATAGACCTCGGACAGGGCCGCCACCGAGCTCAGCAGCAAGATGACGTAGACCACGGTCTCGCCCATGTGGCCGGCGGTGATGCGGCCGTCCACGACAGCCTGGGTGCCCTGATAGAGGCCCCAGAGCAAGGCGCCGGTGGTGGCGCTGATGATGAAGGCCACCAGCACGGCACGGGCCTTGATGCGGCGCTCGCCCGTCTTGAAGGCGCTCTCGGTGGCGACATCGAAGCGCTGGGCTTCGCGGTCTTCTGCGCAGTAGCTCTGCACCACGGGCACGGCGTTGAGCACTTCAGCGGCAATGGCCGACGAGTCGGCCACGCGGTCCTGGCTGGCGCGCGAGAGCTTGCGCACGCGTCGGCCGTAGACGATGGCCGGCAGCACGACCAGCACGAGGCCGCCCAGCACCTGGGCCATCACCAGCGGGTTGGTGACGATCAGCATGATCAGGGCGCCCGTGCCCATGATGAGGTTGCGCAGGCCCATGGAGATGCTGGTGCCCACCACGGTCTGGATCAGCGTGGTGTCGGCGGTGAGGCGGGAGAGCACCTCGCCGCTTTGCGTGGTCTCGAAGAACTCGGGGCTTTGGCGCAGCACGTGGGCGTACACCGCCCGCTTGACGTCGGAGGTGATGCGCTCGCCCAGCCAGCTCACCGAGTAGTAGCGCGAGGCGGAAAACACACCCAGCGTCACGCCGACGCCGAAGAGCGCCAGGAAGTGTTCGCGCATCGCCATGACGCGCTCGCCCGGGTCGGTGGAGACAAAACCCCTGTCGATGAGTTCGCGCAAGGCGACGGGCAGCACCAGGGTGGTGACCGCCGCGCCCACCAGGAAAACGATGGCCATGGCGATGCGGAAGCGGTAAGGGCGCAGGAAGGGCCCCAGGCCGTCGAGGGATTTGACCGACTTGCCCGGCGCTGGCTGTGTGGCTGACTTGGTGGACATGGTGCATGGGCCCGAAAGCCCCAGATGCTGGAATTGGTCACATTATGATGCCTTGACAATGATTGCATAGGCAAGTAAATTAATGGCATGCCAAAACCCTCCACTACGCCGAAGCCTGCTGCCGCTCCTGATCCTGCCCAGTACTACCAGAAGGGCAGTTTCTCTCGCGAAAACAGCATGGGCTACCTGATGCGCCGCATCGGCACCATGTTGGTGGCCGAGGTGGATGCTCGCCTGACCGACCTGGGGCTGACCCACGCGCAGTGGGCGCCGCTGGTGCTGATCTCGCGTGGCAAGGCTGCCACCCAGGCCGAACTGGCCCGTGAGCTGCAACTGGACGCCGGTGCGCTGACCCGCACGCTCGACCGCCTGGAGGCCAAGGGCCTGTGCAGGCGAGAGCGCTCCAAAGAAGACCGTCGCGTGGTGCACCTGGCCCTGACCCCGGAAGGCGAAGCGGCCGTGGGGCCTGTGCCCGGGGTGCTGTGTGACGTCAGCAATGTGCTGCTCAGCGGCTTCCAGCCCGAAGAGTTCGAGGTGCTGCTGGGCTTGTTGCGGCGCATGCACGCCAACGCAGAGGGCATGCGGGCTGCCACCGAGGCGCTGGCCGAGGCCGACGCCCGAGAAGCGGCGGCAGCCAAGCGAGCGCCGGGTCGAACGCCCTGAGCCACGCCTGAGCCTGCGCACCTGAGATGCCGCCACCGGCGGTGACCACCACAAGCTTCCGCTGAGATTGCCCATGAACCGATTCTTTCCACCCTCAGCCCCCGGCGTGCCTCGCCTGGGCCCCATGAGCTGGCGCGCCTTGGGTCTCGCCATGGCGTGCAGCCTGGCCGCCTGCGCCACACAGGATGACCTGCAGCCCGTGCAGCGCCGCATCGACGCCAGCTTGATGGGCCTGACGGACCCGGCGGCATCGGCCGCGTCTGCACCAGCAGCCGTCCAGGACCCCGTCGCGTTGACCCGCTGGTGGACCGACCTGGGCGATGTTCAGCTCGACGCCCTCCTGGCCCGTGCGCTGCAAGATCACCCCAGCCTGCAGGTGGCGGCCAGCCGCCTGCGCCGCGCCCAAGCCGGCCAGACCATGGCCGATGCCCAAACCACGCCGCAGGTGCAGGCCAAAGGCGAGGTGGACCGCCAGCACTTCAGCGACCATGGCCTGTATCCGCCACCCATCGCGGGCGCCAGCGTCACCAGCGGCACCCTGCAGCTGGAAGGCAGTTGGGAGTGGGACTTGTTCGGCAAGCACCGTGCGCAGTTGGAGTCGGCCGTGGGGCAGGCACGCGCCGCGCAAGCCGACGTGCAGGCCGCACGCTGGTGGCTGAGCACCCAGGTGGTCCGCACCTACGTGCAGCTGGGCCGCCTGCAGGCCCAGCGGGAGGTGGCGCAACGCACCTTGGCCCAGCGCGATGAGACCCTGCAGCTGGTGCGCCAGCGTGTGCAGCAAGGCCTGGACACGCGCGTGGAGCTCAAGCAAAGCGAGGGCGGCCTGCCTGAAGCCCGCAACCAGATCGAGGCGCTGGACG
>CANBQJ010000065.1 GCA_947371645.1 Burkholderiales bacterium
CTGCGCAGTCGGTGACGGCCACGTTCACGCCCAACCAGACGCTGAGCCTGGCGGTGGTGGGCTCCGGCTCGATCGCTTCCTCGCCTTCCGGCTACAACTGCTCCAACAGCACCACGCCTTGCTCGGCCAGCCTGACGCAAGGCACGGCCTTGACGCTGACGGCCACCCCGGCCACCGGCTACACCTTGACCGGCTGGAGCGGTGGCACCTGCACGGGCACCGGCACCTGTGCCGTGACCCTGAGCACCGCCAAGTCGGTGACGGCCACTTTCGCGCTCAGCAACCAGACCTTGAGCCTGACCCTGGCCGGCAGCGGCACCGTGTCGTCGGCGCCCTCTGGCGTGAGCTGCACGGCCACCTGCGCGCCCAGCCTGACTGCGGGCACCGCCTACACCCTGACGGCCGCACCGGCCACGGGATACACCTTCACCGGCTGGAGTGGTGCAGCGGGTTGCACCGGCACGGGCACCTGCGTGGTGACCATGAGCGCCGCGCAAGCCGTCACCGCCACCTTCACCGCCAACCAGACGCTGAGCCTGGCGGTGGTGGGCTCCGGCTCGATCGCTTCCTCGCCCTCTGGCTATAACTGCTCCAACACCACCACGCCTTGCTCGGCCAGCCTGGCACAAGGCACGGCCCTGACGCTGACGGCCACCCCGGCCACCGGCTACACCTTCACCGGCTGGAGCGGTGGCACCTGCACGGGCACCGGCACCTGCGCCGTGACCCTGAGTGCAGCCAAGTCGGTGACCGCCACCTTCACGGCCAACAGCCAGACCCTGAGCCTGACCCTGGCCGGCAGCGGCACCGTGTCGTCGGCACCCGCTGGCGTGAGCTGCACGGCCACCTGTGCGCCCAGCCTGACTTCGGGCACCGCCTACACGCTGACGGCCACGCCCGCCACCGGCTACACCTTCACGGGCTGGAGCGGTGCAGCGGGTTGCACGGGCACGGGCAGCTGCGCCGTGACCATGAGCGCCGCACAAGCCGTGACGGCCACCTTCACGGCCAACCAGACCCTGAGCCTGAGCATCACCGGCACGGGTTCGGTCAGTTCCAACCCGACGGGTGTGAGCTGCTCCAACACCACCTCGCCTTGCTCGACCAGCCTCACCTCCGGCGCGGCCTACACGCTGACGGCCACACCGGGCACGGGCTACAGCTTCACTGGCTGGGGCGGCGCCTGCACCGGCACCGGCACCTGCGCCGTCACCATGAGCGCGGCCAAGTCGGTGACCGCCACCTTCGCGGCCACCACCCAGACCCTGAGCCTGACCATGGTGGGCAGCGGCAGCGTGTCGTCGGCACCCGCGGGCTTGAGTTGTGCGGCCACCTGCGCGCCCAGCCTGACCTCGGGCACCGCCTACACGTTGACGGCCACCCCGGCCAGCGGCTACACCTTCACCGGCTGGAGCGGCACAGGTGGTTGCACGGGCACCGGCACCTGCGCCGTGACCATGAGCGCCGCCAAGGCCGTGACGGCCACCTTTACGGCCAACCAGACCTTGAGCCTGAGCATCACCGGCACGGGTTCGGTCAGCTCCAGCCCCTCGGGCGTGAGCTGCCTGAGCACCGCCTCGCCTTGCTCGACCGGCCTGACGGGCGGCACCGCCTACACGCTGACGGCCACGCCGGGCACTGGCTACACCTTCACCGGCTGGGGCGGCGCCTGCACGGGCACCGGCACCTGCGCGGTGACCATGAGCGCGGCCAAGTCGGTGACGGCCACCTTCACGCTCACGACCCAGACCTTGAACCTGACGATGGCGGGCAGCGGCACCGTGTCGTCTGCGCCTTCCGGCGTGAGCTGCACGGCTTCGTGCGCACCCAGCCTGACTTCGGGCGCGGCCTACACGCTGACGGCCACGCCGGCCAGCGGCTACACCTTCACCGGCTGGAGCGGTGCCTGCACAGGCACCAGCACCTGCGCCGTGACCATGAGCGCCGCCCAGTCCGTGACGGCCACCTTCACCGCGTCTGCCTCCGGCACCCAGACCCTGAGCACCACGGTGTCGGGCACGGGCTCGGTGATCTCGGCAGGCAACATCTCTTGCACCTCGGGCACCTGCTCGGCGGCCATCAACACTGGCACGGCGGTGACCCTCACGGCCACGCCATCCACGGGCTGGAAGCTGTCGGCCTGGAGTGGCGCCTGCACGGGCTCCACCAACACCTGCTCGGTGACCATGAGCGCGGCCAAGACCGTGACGGCCACCTTCGTGGTGGACACCGCATCGGCGGGTTGCAACATCACGCGCGGCCTGGCCACCACCGCGCCCGTCGTGGCCACTGGCCACCCCAGGATCCTGCTCAACCACGCCCAGACCCTCAGCTGCCTGCAGGGCATGGCCACGGCCAACCTCGACACCTTCGCGGCCCTCAAGTCCTATGTGGACGGTGAGATGGCCGGGACCAATTACTTCGGCTTCGAGGCCTGGCATGCCGCGCTGGTCTACCGCGTGACGGGCGACACCAAGTACCGTGATTTCGCGATCCAGAAGGCCGATGAATTCGTGGCCTTTGAAGAAGGCCGGATCGCAGCGGGCAACTACGCCTACGTGGCAGAGGACAGCTACCTGTACTCGGGCCCCCTGCTGGGCGACGTGGCCCTGGTCTTTGACTGGTGCTACACCGACATCACGCCCTCACAGCGCACGCGTTGGGTGACCTACATGAACCAGGCCGTCTACAACATCTGGAACCAGGGCTCGGCCACCTGGGGCGGCAGGGCCTACCCATGGTCGGGCTGGGCCAATTCCGACCCGTTCAACAACTACCACTACTCCTTCCTGCGCGCCACGATGCTGGTCGGCATGGCCACCAAGGGTGACAACAGCCAGGCCCAGCAGTGGATCGACATGTTCCGCACCACCCAGATCGAAAACGACCTGGTGCCGCAGTTCAACACCTACCTCGCCAGCGGCGGCTCACTGGAAGGCACCAACTACGGCGTGTCGCTCAAGGAGCTCTTCGAGTTGTACGACTTGTGGGAGCGGTCTACAGGCGAGCGCATCGCCGACAAGACGACCCACACCCTGGGCAGCCAGGGCTGGATGATGCATCAGACCACGCCCGATGGCATCTACCTGGTGTCCCTGGGCGACCAGTCCCGCGACCACAACGCATGGTTCTTTGACTACAACCGCGAGTTCATGCTCAAGCTGATCGCGCTGTACCCGCAGGAGCGCCTGTCTTCGGTCGCCAACCTCATGTTGCAGGGCTCGAATGTGCCCGCCATGAGCTATGGCTTCGAGAAGGTCTGGGACTTCATCTACAGGCCGCCCACACTTGTCTCGGCCAACCTCACCGACACCTCCACCTCCTGGTATGGCGTGGGCACGGGCGACTACATGATGCGTTCGAGCTGGGGCGACAAGACGGCGGCCTACGGCATGATCAAGTGCGGCTGGCTGGTGGAAAGCCATCAACACTTCGAGCAAGGCGCCTTCCAGATCTACCGCGGTGACTGGCTGGCACAGACGGGCTCACGGGCCTCGACCAACGGCCTGGTCGGTGGCGTGGGCACCAACAACCTCGCGCGTTTTGTGGATGCAAGCGGCAACGACATTCAACAGACGAATGCCAATGGCGACCCCAGCACATGCAACATGGCCGCGCTGGGCGGTGACGACAACTACAACTACGCCCTGGCCAAGATCACCCCGACGTACCACAACAACGCCAACATCAACAAGTCGGAACGTGAGTTCGTGTTCATCAAGCCCAGCACCTTCGTGGTGTTTGACCGGGCGGTGGCCACGTCCACCAGCGTCAAGCGCGTCTGGACGCTCAACCTGGACAACAGGCAGAACGCCACCGTCAATGGCAATCAACTGACCTATGTGGGGGCGCATTCAAATCGCATGGACGTGTACCGTGTGGCGCCTGCAGGGTTGACCTATCAGCTCGGGCCTTACCCCACTGGTTTCAATCTCGACACCACAGACCACGCCAACGCCGGGCTTGCCGAAGTGCTGGACACCGGCAGCAGTGCCACGAGCCTCTTCCTGCACGTGATCGGCACCAGCACCTCGAGCACCTCATCCGGCGTCAGCTCGGTGAGCACGCCCGCGGCCATCTCCGGCATGACGGGGGTGATCGTCAACATGGCCGATGGCAAGGTGGCCACGCTGTACTTCTCCAACACCGGCACGGGCGGCACGATCGAGATCAAGTCGGCCGCTGGCACGGTGATCAGCACCGGCGCGCTGCCCACCACCGTCACCGTGCCGCCGCTGTTCAGGAACTGAGGCCGGGGTGACTGGTCAGGGGTGGGTCGACGACCCGATCCGCCCCTGCAAATGCGCGGTGTCCGGGCGCTTGTTGGTCGCCAGGCGGCAGGGTCAAACCTGATATCCTCGTTCGATATGAGTCAGCAACAGCAATCTGGGGCAGGGTCGAACGCGTCTGACACCCCACCGATGGACGTCGTGTATTTCGGCAATGAATGGTTTGCCGAGAACCGCACCTCCAGCCACCACATCGCGAGGCGCCTCTCGCAGCGTGCCAACCTGTTGTACGTCGACTCGCCCGGCATGCGCCCGCCCAGCGGCAACAAGCGCGACCTGCGGCGCATCGTCAACAAGCTCTGGCAGGCCATGCAGCCACCGCGCCGGGTCGAGCCCGGCCTGTGGCACTGCACCGTGCCGCAACTGCCCTGGGGCCGCCTGCCTGGCGTCAAGAAACTCAACCGTTGGTTCGGCGCCTGGGCCGTGCGCCGCGCGCTGCGTGCTGCAGGCATGTCCAAGCCGGTGCTGTGGTTCCATGTGCCCCACCCGTCTTTCATGGTGGACGCGGTGCCGCACCGGGCCGTCATCTACTACTGCATCGACAACTACTCGGCGCTGCCGGGGGTCGACGCTGACTTCATCAAGCAGTGCGACCTGCAGCTCACCCAGGTTGCCGACCACGTCTTCGTGGCCCCGCCCGCCCTGGTGGCCGGCAAGCAGGCCATCAACCCGAACACGACCTACTCGCCGCACGGCGTGGACGTGGACCTGTTCGCCCGCGCCCAGCACCCTGACACCGTGGCGCCGCCGCGCGCCGCCGCCCTGGCCCAGAAGGGCCCCGTGGTCGGCTACTTCGGCCTGATCGCGCCGTGGACGAACGTGGAGTTGCTGGTGCACGTGGCGCGACAGCGTCCGCAGTGGCAGCTGCTGTTGATCGGCTTTGCCTCGGCCGACGTGAGCGAGCTGGCCTCGCTGCCCAACGTCCACCTGGTGGGCCCGCAGCCCTACGAGACACTGCCCTCGTGGGCCAAGGTGTTCGACGTGGCGATCATGCCCTACCGCCTCAACGAGATGGTGGCCAACAACAACCCGCTCAAGCTGCGCGAGTACCTGGCCACCGGCAAGGCGGTGGTCTCCATCCCCACGATGGAGGTCAAGCGCTTTGGCGACCTGGTGCAGGTGGCCACCGAGCCCGATGACTTCGTGCAGGCCATCGAGCGTGCGCTGGCCGACACCGGGCCGGGTCGCGTCGAGGCCCGCATGGCCGCGGTGGGCGACATGAGCTGGGACGCCCGCGTGCAGCAGACCTGGGACACGGTGCGCCAGATCCTGGCGCGCAAGGCTTGAGGCTCGCGCCCAGCTTGCGCGCACAAGGCAGGGCAAGCACATGCTGAGTCCAAGCAAGTATTTCGTCTACCTGCTGGTCTACCTGTTCCTGCTTTACATCAGGCCGCAGGAGTTCATCCCGGCGCTCACAGGCATCCCCATCCTGCCGCTCTTCCTGTTGCCGGCCACCATGCTGTGGGCGCAAGAACCCAAGAAGGACTACCAGTCGCCGCAGTTCGGCCTGCTGCTGACGTTGTACTTCCTGATGGTCTGGTCGCTGCTCAAGGGCTTCTTCTTTGAAGAGGCTTTCACGGTCATCGGCGAGTTCTTCCCCGTGGTGCTGCTCTTCTACCTGGTGGGCTCAGGCGTGAACACCTTGCAAAGGCTGCGCGGGGTGTTCGCGCTCACCGGCATCGTGATGACGATCATCTCCATCCACTGCATCGACGAGTCGATCAACGGTGTGGGCTGGACCGGCGCCAAACCCATGCTGGGCCGGGTGATCTACCTGGGCTTCCTCAGCGACCCCAATGACCTGTCCATGGCCTTGCTGATGGCCGTGCCCATGGTGATGTACACGGCGGCCCGCGCGGGCTGGTTCATGCGGATCGTGTGGCTGGCCGGCCTGGGGGCCATGTTCTACACCATCGTGCTGTGCAATTCGCGGGGCGCCATCCTGGCCCTGGGGGCGATGGCCATGCACTTCAGCATCAAGCGCTTCGGGCTGGTGCGCAGCATGATCGTCGCGCCCATGTTGCTGGGCCCGCTCATCCTGTTTGGCCCCAGCCGCATGAGCGACATGTCGGCCAAGGAAGAGTCGGCAGAGGGCCGGGTGCGCGCCTGGGAGCAGGGCTTCCTGATGTTCTACTCCAACCCGCTGTTCGGCGTGGGCAAGGGGCGCTTCCTGGCCTACCACCCCATCACGGCCCACAACTCCTACATGCTGACCCTGGCCGAGCTGGGCAGCGTCGGCTTTGTCGTCTGGCTGAGCAACATCATGATCTCGATGGTCATGGCCTATGTGGTGGACCGCACGCCAGAAGGCAAGCCGCCCGAGCCGCCGGCGCCCAAGCCGGGCTTCGTGGTGCCCATGGCCAGGAAGGCAGCACCGCCGCCTGAAAACTGGACCGAGGTGCAAGACGCGTCGCGCGTGCTGTGGTACGGCTGGACAGGGGGGCTGTCGGCGATGTTCTTCCTCAGCCGCAGCTACACCACGATCATCTACCTGCACATCGCCCTGCTGGTGGCGGTCTACCAGATCGGCCGCCGCAGCAATGCGCTGCTGCCTGCCATGCCGTGGTCCAAGTACCGTGGCAGGCTGGTGCCGATCTCGCTGGGCGCCATCGTCTTCCTCTGGTTGGTCACCAAGAAATTGCGTTGACCTGAGCGCACCGTCACATGATCCTGTCCATCCAATACCTCCGTGGCCTGGCCGCCCTCCTGGTGCTGCTCAGCCATGCCGCCTGGAAGGGTGAGCAGTTCGCTGGCGCGCCGCTGTCGTGGTTCCACATCGGGCACGCGGGGGTCGACATCTTCTTCGTGATCTCCGGCTACGTGATGTGCCACACCACGCGCGAGCAGCCCGGGCGGCCGCCGCTGCGCCTGGGGCGCTTCCTGGCGCACCGCTTTGGCCGCATCCTGCCGCTGTACTGGCTGCTGAGCCTGCCGGCCCTGGCCATCTTCCTGAGCCGCCCGGAGGTGGTCAATTCGGGTGCCGGTGGCACGGACGTGCTGCGCTCCTTCCTGCTGTGGCCTTCCGAGCAGAGCTACCTGATCCAGGCCGGCTGGACGCTGAGCTACGAGCTGTTCTTCTATGGCCTGTTTGCGGCCGGACTGCTGCTGTCGCGCCGCTGGGGCCATGTGCTCACCTGTGCCGGCCTGCTGGGCTTGTTCGCCTGGGGGCGGGGCATGGAGATGGGCTGGTTGCCGCTGGCCGGTACCGGCGTCGAACTGCGCTTCGTCACCGACGTCATCCTGGTGAACTTCATCTACGGCATCGCGCTTTATCACCTGCACCAGGCCCGGGTGATCTCGCCCAGGTGGGCCTGGGTGGCGCTGGCGGCGGCCGCGCTGTGGTTCCTGGCCGTCAACCAGGGGTGGCTGAACCTGCGCTGGCGTTCGTTCAGCTTTGGCATCCCGGCCTTCTTCCTGTGCTGGGCGGCCTGCGGCCTCGAAGACCTGCTGCGCCAGCGGCCCAATCGTCTGCTGGCCTTCCTGGGCGACGCGTCCTATTCGGTCTATCTGGTGCACCCCTTTGCGCTGGCGGCGGGGGCCCTGGTGCTCAAGCGCCTGAACCTGCTGAGCCCGGGCTGGCTGTTCATTGCCGTCATCGTGGCCGGTGCCGTGCTGGCAGGCTCGGCCTGCTACCAGTGGCTGGAAAAGCCGCTGACGCAGTGGGTGCGCCGCCGCATCGACGCCCGCCTGGCCGCATGATGCGCCCGCAGCAGACCCCCCAAGCAACCGTGGAGAGCTTCCGCCATGCGTGACGCCAGCCTGGAGAAGGCGCTCAAAGAGATCGACGCCATCGCGCATGTGGACGCGCCGGTGCCCAGGCAGGTGCACATGACGGCGGGCAGCAAGCAGCAGACGGGGGCCATCGCGGCCAACCTGGACCACATCCAGGCCCAGAACCCCGGCTGGAGCCTGACGCTGTACGACGACCAGGACATCGAGCAGTTCATCGTGCAGCGCTATGGGCCGGGTGTGCAGGCGCTGTACGCGCGGCTCAACCCGCGCTACGGGGCAGCCCGCGCCGACCTGTTTCGCTACCTGCTGGTGTATGCGCTGGGTGGCGTCTACCTGGACCTCAAGAGCAGCACCAGCGAGCCGCTGGACAGCTGGTTGCGCCCCGATGACCGCTTTGTGCTGTCCCAGTGGGACAACGCGCCCGGTGGCTGCTACCCCGACTTCGGCATCCACGACGAGCTGCGCCAGATTCCCGGCGGCGAGTACCAGCAGTGGTTCATCATCGCGTCGCCTGGCCACCCCTTCCTGAAGGCCGTGATCCAGCGGGTGCTGGGCCACATCGCGGCCTATGGCCCCTGGCCTTTGTGGATCGGGCGACACGGCACCTTCCGCCTCACGGGGCCTGTGCCCTACACCCTGGCCATCCACCCGATGCTGGCCCAGCATGCCCACCGCCTGCACCGGGTGGAGCCAGGCGGCGGCCTGCGCTACAGCATCTTCAGCGGCGAGCGCGACCACCACCAGATCTTCAAGGCGCATTACTCGCAGCTGACCGAGCCCATCGTGCACCTTGAAGGCGGGCGCCTGCTGGCCTTCAAGGTGGTGCGGGCCGTCAAACTGCAGAGCGAGTCATTGCGCCTGGCTGCGCGTTTGCTGCTGTCGCGATGCAAGCGGCTGTTGCTCGGGCGCAAGCCCGCGTGAAAAAGGCCACATCGGGCTGGCCTGCCACCCCATTCAAGGGCGCTTGAGCCCGGGTGTGGGGGGCGTTTGCAGCAGGCCCAGCGCCTAGAATGGCCGCGACAGGCTGGGGTGCACCGCACCAACTCTTCGGCTTTGACACATTGGCGTTGCCAGGGATCGTGGGCTGCATGCAAGACAGGGTGCGTTATCTGGATGGTTTGAGGGGCTGGGCCGCCTTGGCCGTGCTGCTCTATCACGCCTACTGGGAACTGCTGGGCGCGAAGTTCCCGCAATTGCGCCACGGCGCCCTGGCTCTGTTTTGCAACGGGCCGCTGGCGGTCTCCATCTTCTTCATCCTGTCTGGCGACGCCTTGCTGACGCCCTTTCTGGCGCGCAAGGACTTCAACGTGCTGCGCACCACGGCCTTTCGCCGCTACACGCGCCTCACGGTGCCCATCCTGATGGCCAGCCTGCTGACCTTCGTGGTGATGAAGCTGGGCTGGCTGGCCAACACCGAAGCGGCCCACATCATGGGCAGCGAGCACTGGCTGGGCACCTTCGCGCAGTTCACGCCCTCCTTGCCCAGCGCGGTGCGCTTTGGCCTGTATGGGGTCTACTTCGACGGCAGCGAGCAGCGCAACTACCACCCCTTCCTGTGGACCATGCCCATCGAGATGCTGGGTTCGCTGCTGATGTTCGTGTTCGGCATGCAGGTCGAGCGCCTGCGCCGGCCGGCGCTCGTGGCCCTGGTGATCGCCGTCTTCCTCTACGCCTTCAAGAGCTACCAGGCCCTGTTCTTCCTGGGCGCCTTCTTCGCCTTGCGTCGCCAGCAAGGCGGGCTGCAGGCGCAACTGGTGGGCGGCTTGGTCTGGGTGGCGCGCCTGCTGTCGCTGGTGCTGCTGGGCTTCGCCTTCTGGTCTTGCGCGCGTTCCAGCGACCTGGGCAATGAAAGCCTGTGGCTCAACGCCCTGCGCGCCGCCGCCGTGGTGACGGCCGTGCACCTCAACCCCGACCTGGTGCGCCTGATGGAGGCCCGGCTGTCGCTGTTCATGGGGCGCATGTCTTTCCCGCTCTACCTGGTGCACTTCGCCATCCTGATCACCCTGACCAGCCACCTGGTCGTGGCGGCGCAGGCCGGTGGCGGCGTGACCGTGCAAACAGGCCTGCAGATCTTTGCCGCCACCGTGGTGGCCGCGATGGCCGGTGCCTGGGTGTTCGCCAACCTGGAGGAGCGCGCCTTGCGCGGTGTCAACCGCCTGCTGGAGCGCCTGCGCCTGCCTGCGCCCGCGCGCTCGGCGCCCTGACCCCAGCCACCGACGCCCCTGAAGAACAGGACCACCGCCGCCATGCCCAAGATTTCAGTCGTCATCCCGGCCTACAACGCTGCCGAGCACATCTGCGAGGCCATCGAGTCCGTGCTGAAGCAGACGCACCCCGACCTCGAAGTCATCGTGGTCGACGACGGCTCCAAAGACGGCACCGGTGACCTGGTGCGCGCGCGCTTCCCGCTGGTGATCTGCATCACCAAGCCCAATGGCGGCGCCTCCAGCGCGCGCAACGTGGGATGCCGCATGGCGACGGGCGAGTACATCGCCTTCCTGGATGCCGACGACGCCTGGCACCCGCAGAAGACCACCGCGCAGGTGGCGCTGATGGCGGCTTACCCGCAAGCCGACCTGTCGCGCGTGGCGGTGAGTGAAGAGACGCTGGACTGGCGCGAGCCCCTCATGCCCACCGATGGCGGCCTGCCCGTGCACAGCTGCTACCAGCGCATCGGCGATGGCTTCGAGCACCCCTTCTTTGCGACGTCCGCGGTGCTGGTGCGCCGCACGGCCTTCCTGGCAGTGGGCGGCTTCGATGAGTCGCTCAACATCGCCGAAGACATCGACTTCTTCCTCAAGGTGATGGCCAAGGCGCCCTGCGTGCCCATGGTGTCGGCCTTTGGCCTGTACAAGCGGCCCATCAAGGGCAGCCTGGGCGACGACAGCGAGGCCGGCTATGTGCGCCTCTTCCAGGTCTATGAGCGCTTCCTGAAAGAACACCCGCAATGCCGGGCCGACATGGGGCAGCGCCACATCAACCAGGTGTTGGCGCGTTTGCGGGCGCGGTATGCGGCCAGCCAGTACCGCAATGGGCGCGGGTGGGACGCGGCGCGCTCGGCCTTGACCTCGATGCGCGTGTGGCCTAATGCGCTGGCGCTGCGCGTGCTGGGTCTGCTGATCTTCAAGCCCCGCAAGGCGGGTGCCTGATGTCCCGGCCTGTTCACAAGAAGTTCCTACCGCTGTCCCCATGAAAACCAGGCCCGTTGCACAGTCCGCGCTCAGTGCGGCCAAGTGGATGACCGGGTCCACCTATGTGGGCTTCGTCACCAGCTTCATTGGCAGCGTGTTCGCCACGCGCGCCATGGGCCCCGATGGCTACGGCATCTACGCCTACCTGGTGTGGCTGGTGACCCTGGTGGCCGGCCTGTGCACGGGCTTCCTGAACATCACGGCGGTTCGCTTCGTGGCCGAGGGCGTGGGCGCCAACCGCATGGACCGCGTGGGCGCCACGGTGTCCTGGCTCAAGCGCCTGTTCTGGTGGACGCTGGGCGGTGGCTGCGTCGTCCTGCTGGTCACGGGCCTCTTCCCGGCCATCTACCCCAAGCTGATCGCCCAGCACATCTGGTTCTACCTGGGCTTTGTGCTGCTGTGCGTGCTGGCACGCGCCACCTTCTCCTTCCTGATGTCGGTGTCCAAGGGGTATTCGGTGTTTTACCCCGAGGCCGTCTCCAGCTCGCTGACGGGCATGGTGGCCGCCGTGGCCGGCGCCGTGTTGCTGTGGGCCAGGCAGAGCCTCGATGCCTTCATGCTGCTCTTCCTGGTGTCGTCCGTGTTCCTGCTGCTGGTGGGTCAGCACATGATGCGCAAGCACGGCGTGCAGCACGAGGGCGGCGTGCTGGAAGCGCAAGAGCGCGAGCGCATGCTCAGCGTGCTGCGCTGGAACGCGCTGATCTCGCTGGTCAACATGCTGTCGACCAAATCGGCCGACACCTACCTGCTGGGCCTGCACGCGCTCACCGCCTACGTGGGCTACTACAACATCGCCTGGACGATGACCAAAAGCGGGCTGGACCTGCTGTCTGCGGGCTACTCGTCCATGCTGCTGCCACTGATCTCGCGCGCGGGCGGCGAGGGCGACGAGCGCAAGGTGCAGCGCATCTTCGGGGCCTCGGTGAAGTTCTACCAGACGGTGGGCATCGTGGTGGCTTGCGGCGCCTGGATCGTGGCCGAGCCGGTGGTGACCCTGCTGTATGGCAACGCCTTCAAGGAGGTCATCCCGGCGTTGAAGGTGATGACGGTCACCACGGGCATCACGCTGCCTGGCGCGGCCTACTCGGCGGCCTTCATCGCCACCGACAGCCAACGCGCGAGGCTGGTGTTCATCGTGTTGTCGTCCGTGGTGTCGGTGGTCACGTCCCTGATCTGCATCCCGACCTGGGGCTACGAGGGCGCGCTGATGTCGGTGTTCTTTGGCGGCGTCATCACCTACGTGGTCATCGCCATCGTGGCGGACCGCATGCTGGGCTTCAAGTTCCCGCTGCGCAGCTCGCTTTTGCAGCTGCTGTCGGCGCTGATCCCCATGCTGGCCATCCACTTCCTGATCCCGACCGAGCACTCCCTGTGGCTGGCGGCATTGGCCGGCGTGCTCTTCCTGGTGGCCTTCGTCGTCATCGCCCTCAACCTCAATGCATGGGGTGACGACGAGATCGACATGATCCGGCGCAACAGCCCCAGGGCGGCGCGCGTGATCGACCGCCTGACCTGGACGCATTGAGCGGGCGATGACCACAGCCATGGCAACACGCACGGCCTCCGACACCTTGCAGGCGGCCCTGCGTGAGCTCGATGCGCTGCCGGTGTCGCAGCCCTGGGCCAGCGCTCAGCCGCCAGGCATCGCGCGCCTGATCCACATGACCGCACCCGTGGTGCCGCGCGAAGGGCCGCTGGCCGACAACCTGGCGCGCATCCGCGCCTTGAATCCCGCGTGGGCCCTGACGGTCTATGAAGATGCCGACCTGCCGCGCTTCATCCGCACGCACTTTGGCGAGGCCACGCTGGCGCTGTTCGAGCGCATCAACCCAGGCTATGGCCCGGCGCGCGCCGACCTGTTTCGCTACCTGTGCGTCTACCGCCTGGGTGGCCTGTACCTGGACATCAAAAGCACCACGTCCAGACCCCTGGACAGCTGGTTGCGCGACGATGACCGCTTCATCCTCTCGCAGTGGCGCAATGCCGACGAGGCCAGCCCCTTTGACGGCTGGGGCCTGCACCCCGAGCTGTCGCACGTCCCGGGTGGCGAGTACCAGCAGTGGTTCGTGCTGGCCAGCGCCGGCCACCCGCTGCTCAAGGCCGCGATCACCCAGGTGCTGCACCAGATCGCGCAACCGGGCTGGTGGCCGCCTCGTCATGGCCGCCACGGCGTGTTGATCACCACGGGGCCGGTGGTCTTCACCCTGGCCGTGCACGCGGAGCTGACGCAGCACCCGCACCGCAGGATGGACGTCGATGGCGAGGGTGGGGTGCATTACAGCGGGCTGCCCCAAGGGGTGTCTCACATCGGGATGCATGGCGTGCACTACGCGCTGCGAACCGACCCCGTGCTGAAGCTGCAGGGTCTGCAGGCCAGGGCTTTTGATTTCACCCGTGCACTGGACCAAGGGTGGCAGGCCACCCGCCGTGAGGCGCGTCGGCGCGTGCAGCGCCTCAAGCGGGGTGTGCTGGCCTTGCTGCGCTGAAGGCGCAGGGCCTCACAACTGGGTGTGCTGTGTGGTGGGCGCCGAGGTGCGCGCCGCATCTGGCCGGCAGGCCTTGAGCAGCGAGACCCAGGGCTTGCGCAGGCTCAGGATGGCCAGCTTGGCGCACTCCTTGGCTTGCCGCGCGGTGCGGCCATGGGCCAGGCTCAAGAGCCAGTAGCGCCAGGCCTGGTTCAGCTGCCCCTTCTGGCGGGCAAAGTACAGCAGGTCCATGCAGGAGTTGAGCAAGGTCTGGTGGATGGCCTGTCGGGTGGCGTGGTCCAGGCCAGGCCAGCGCAGGTAGGCGCCGAACAAGGTCAGGCCCGTCAGTTCGACCCGTTCCTGCTTGTCAGGCGTGAGGTGAGACAGGCTGTCCGGGTGGCGGCGGTAGATGCCGGTGACGGCCTCGCTCCATGCCCAGGTGACGCGGCCTTCGTGCACCGAACGGATGGCCCAGTCGACGTCTTCGGACCAGCGCAAGCGCTCGTTGAACTGCACCCGCTCAAAGACGGCGCGGCGGGCCACCAGCGACTGCACGTGCACGAAGCAGGCGGTCATCACGCCTTCGATGAAGCGGCCGTCGATGCGGCGCACACCCTGACCCAGGTCCGTGCTGTGCAGCCGCTCGAGCCCCTTGCGCCGCTTGGCCAGCCAGTGGCCGCGGTGGGAGTCGTCGTCCAGGCCAATGATGGCCGAGTTCTGCATGAACACGTCGATGTCGGGGTGCTGCTGCAGCACGGCCACGGCGCGCGCCAGGTGGTCGGTGTGCCAGAGGTCATCGGCATCGAGGAAAGCGATCAACTGACCGCGTGCAGCCTGGATGCCGCGGTTGCGGGCTGCAGCCACGCCCTGGTTGCTGCCTTGCCGAAGCAGCTGCAGCCTGCCGGCGGTGGCCTCGGCCTGCAGCAGGGACGTCGTGCGGTCTGTGGAGGCGTCATCGACCACGATGAGCTCGATGTGTGGCCAGGTCTGCGCCTGCACGCTGGCCACCGCTTCCATGACAGTTCGCGCGGCGTTGAACGCCGGGATGACGACACTGACCAGCGGTGCGGAATCAGAGGAAGGAGGCATCGTGTGGATCGGGCTGGCACGGCTTCCAGGGCTGGACGGCGGCCCTTCAGAAAACCGGCAAGTCAGGATAGCACCGGGTGCCCGACCAGGTCAGTGGGTTTCCACCCTGCTTCCGGGGTACAGGCTGCTGACCCCCCACAAGCTGAGGGCCAGCAGGGCCAGCCAGCCGCCCTGCCCCCCCACACCCAGGTGGTCAAAGACCCAGCCGCTGAGCACGGGCCCCAGGGCACCCCCGGCGGTATAGCCCGCGATCATGGCCGAGGTGCCGGCCAGGGCGGAGAGGTCGGCGAAGTCGTGCGCGACGCGGATCATGCTCAGGGTGTAGAGCGCGCCCCCGATACCCCCCCAGGTAGCGGCACAGGCCCACAACAACCAGGGGTGATCCGGGGTCTGAGTGAAGGCCAGGGCGCTGAGCAACAGCATGAGCGCACCGGCTGCGAACAGGCGCTGGCTGGGCATGCGGTCGGCCAGCCAGCCGATGGGGTACTGCACCGCGAAACTGCCCACGCCCAAGGCGCCGGCGATGGAGGTGGCGGCGCCCAGCTGCAGCCCGATCTGCGAACCGTAGGCGGTGGTGATGGAGCCCAGGCCCACTTCGAAGACGCCGCCCACCACGGCCGCCCAGGCCAGGCCCGGGCGAAAGCGCCAGGCCGTCAGCAGGCCCATGGGCGCGTGCCCGTCGGGCATGGCGCGCAGGCGCAGCACCTCGGGCGCCAGGTTGAGCAACAGGCCTGCGCCCAGGCCCACGGTGGCCAGCACATTGGCATGCATGGGGTTCAGGCCCAGCAGGCCAGGCAGCATGGGGCCGGCGGCCATGCCGGCGCCCAGCAGGGCCTGGTAGAGGCCGGTGAGGCGCCCGCGGTGGCTGGGCGCCACGTTGTGGGCGATCAGCGCTTCGGTGGCATTCCAGGCGGCGGCCGCACCCATGCCCGACACCAGGCCCAGCACGCACCACAGCCGGTAGTCGGCCGTGAACAGGTAGCCCAGGCTGGCCAAGACCTCCAGCAACAAGCCGACGCGGTAGGCCTGGCCCACGCCCACGCGTGCGAACACGCGGGGCACCAGCGGCACCAGCAAGGCCACGCTGATGAAGGGCAGGGTGGCAAACAGGCCGATGGCCGTGCTGCTGACCCCGCTGGTCTGCAGGCGCACGGCCAGTACGGGGTTGAGCAGGCTGAAGCTCAGCACCACCAGGGTGGTGCCCAGCATCACGCGCCACAGGCCAGGGGGCAAAGGCGGGCGGGAAGTTGGACGGGAGGTGCTCAGCTCAACCATCCACGGCGGCGGAAGTACCACATGGGCACCAGCGCACTGGCCACCATCAGGGCGACGGTGTAGGGGTAGCTCCACTCGCCCAGCAAGAGCAGTTCGGGGAACTTGAGGTTCATGCCGTAGACGCTGGCCACCAGGGTGGGCGGCAGCAGCGCCACCGAGGCCACCGAGAAGATCTTGATGATCTTGTTCTGGTTGATGTTGATGAAGCCCACCGTGGCGTCCATCAGGAAGTTGATCTTGTCGAAGAGGAAGGCGGTGTGGCTGTCCAGCGAGTCGATGTCGCGCAAGATCTGGCGGGCTTCTTCGAACTGGTCGGCGTTGAGCATGCGGGCGCGCATCATGAAGCTCAAGGCCCGGCGCGTGTCCATCACGTTGCGGCGGATGCGGCCATTCAAGTCTTCCTGGCGTGCAATCGCCGCCAGGGCCACGGCGGCGGCGGCGTCGTTCACGGCGTCTTTCAGCACCTGCTTGCTGACCTTTTCCAGGTCGTCGTAGATGCCCTCCAGGGTATCGGCGGAGTACTCGGCGTCGGCGTCGTAGAGCTTGAGCAGCACGTCCTTGGCGTCTTCAATCAGCGCGGGGATGCGGCGCGCGCGCATGCGCAGCAACCTGAACACGGGCAGGTCTTCGCGGTGCACCGAGAACAGCACGTTCTCATGCAGGATGAAGGCCACGCGGACGTTGCGCGGGGTCTCGTCGTCGTCGATCAGGAAGTCGGAACGGATGTGGATGGCGCCGTCTTC
>CANBQJ010000066.1 GCA_947371645.1 Burkholderiales bacterium
AACAAGGTGAAGGCCTTGTTGCGGTCATGCAGGTGGCTGGCGATCGCGCCGGCCAAAGCCAGGCCATCGAAGGTGGAGGTGCCCCGCCCGATTTCGTCCATCAGCACCAGCGAGTGTTCGGTGGCCGCGTGCACGATGGCCGCGGCCTCCGTCATCTCCATCATGAAGGTGGACTGGGCATTGGCCAGGTCGTCAGCGGCGCCGATGCGGGTGTGGATGGCGTCCACCGGGCCCAGTCGGCAGGCGGCGGCAGGCACATGCGAGCCCACGGCCGCCAGCAGCACGATCAGCGCCACCTGCCGCATGAAGGTCGATTTGCCGCCCATGTTGGGCCCGGTGATGACCAGCATGCGGCGGTTCACGTCCAGGCGGCAGTCATTGGGGATGAAGGCGCTGCCGGTGGTCTCCATCAGGCGGGCCTCCACGACCGGGTGGCGGCCCTGGCTGATGTCGATGCAGGGGTGATTGACGAACTCGGGGCGCGCCCAGCCCAGGGTGTGGGCACGTTCGGCCAGGGCGGCCAGCGCATCCAGGCCGGACAGCGCACGGGCCAGCGCCCCCAGGACGGCGATGTGGCCCTGGAGGAAGTCAATCAAGGTGTCAAACAAGGCCTTTTCGCGGGCCAGTGCGCGTTCTTGTGCCGACAGGGCTTTGTCCTCGAAGGCCTTGAGCTCGGGGGTGATGAAGCGCTCGGCGTTCTTGAGCGTCTGGCGGCGCTGGTAGTCCAGCGGCACCTTGTCGGCCTGGCTCTGCGTGACTTCGATGTAGAAGCCGTGCACCTTGTTGAACTGCACGCGCAGGTTGGCGATGCCGGTGCGGGCGCGCTCGCGGGCTTCGAGATCGAGCAAGAAGGCGTCGCAGTTCTCGGAGATGGCGCGCAGCTCGTCCAGGTCGGCATCGAAGCCGGTGGCGATCACGCCGCCATCTCGCAGCAGCACCGCTGGCGTGTCCATCAGCATGCCCTGCAGGCGTTGTGCAATGGCCTCGTCAGGCTGAAGGGCCGCAGCCCACTCGTCCAACAAGGGCGCGCCTTGAGGCACCTGGGTGCGCAGCTGGTGCAGGCCCGCCAGGGTGTCGCGCAGGCCGGCCAGTTCGCGCGGGCGCACCTGGCGCAGGGCCACGCGCGCGGTGATGCGCTCCACGTCGCTCATCTGGCGCATGGCCTCGCGCAGCGGCTCGAATGCCGAGCCAGACGTGGCGGGCTGCAGCAAGGCGGCGATGCCGTCCAGGCGGGCGCGGGCCTCTGCGCGGTCTCGGCGGGGCTGCGTGACCCACTGGCGCAGCGCGCGGCTGCCCATGCCGGTGCGGCAGGTGTCCAGCAGCGACAACAGCGTGGGTGCGTCTTCGCCTCGCAAGGTCTGGGTGAGCTCCAGGTTGCGCAAGGTAGCGGACGGGATCTCCAGCAGGTCTTCGCTGCGGGGCACGTCCAGCGTGGCCACGTGGGCCAGCGCCCTGCCCTGCGTGTGCTCGGCAAAACTCAACAATGCCGCTGCGGCCGCTTGGGCCTGGGGCATCTCTTGTGCGCCCCAGCTTTGCAGGTGCTTCACCTGGAGCTGTTCGCACAGCTTGCGCAGGCCCAGCCCGGCTTCAAACTGCCAGGTGGGGCGGGCGGTCAAGGCCACGCCTCGCGGCGACGTCAGGAAGGGCTGCAAGGTGGCAGGCGTGCGTTCGCGGTCGAACAAGATCTCTGCCGGCTGCAGGCGGGCCAGCCAGCCGGCCAGTTCGCGTTCGGTGCATTCGGTCAGACCCAGGCGGCCGCTGGAGAGGCCCAGCCAGGCCAGGCCACAGCGCACGTCGCGCTCATCGCCCTTGAAGCGCTTGTCGTGACGGGCCATGCTGACGGCCAGCAGCAGCGCGTCGGCACGCTCGTTGAGCAGCTCGGAGTCGGTCAAGGTGCCGGGGGTGACCACGCGCACCACCTTGCGGTCCACCGGGCCCTTGCTGGCACCCACTTCGCCCACCTGTTCGGCAATGGCCACCGATTCGCCGAGGCGGATGAGCTTGGCCAGGTAGGTTTCGACCGCGTGCACGGGCACACCAGCCATCACCACAGGCATGCCGGCGGACTGGCCGCGCACGGTCAGCGTGATGTCGATGAGGCGATTGGCCTTGCGGGCATCGTCATAGAACATCTCGTAGAAATCCCCCATGCGGTAGAACACGAGGGTCTCGGGGAACTCGGCCTTGATGCGCAGGTACTGCTGCATCATGGGCGTGTGGGCGCTGAGGTCGGGGCCGTTGGCGGCTGGATCGGTGGTCAAGGTCTGGGCCCTGGCAGTGGCGATGGGGGTCGCGAAAAGGCTGATTGTAAAAAACAAAACCCGGTGCGCCATGCAGGCGGCACCGGGCGGGCGTCAAGGCGCTGGCCGGATCAGAACGGCGCGTCGCCCCTGTTCGAGCGGCGGGGGCCGCGCGAGGAGCGCTCGGGTGGCTGAGCTGCCACTTCTGCGGCCTTGGCCGACGCCGTGATGCGGGTGCGCGTGGGCACGAAGGGCGTGGGTTCGGCAGCGGCGTCAGGGCCACCATCTTCTGCGGCGACACCCGCATCGTCAAGCTCAGCCGACGCCTTGCCGGCGGCCGGTTTGGCCGGTTTGGCTTGACGCGGACGCACCTGCGTCGACGTCAGGGCCGCCAGCGCGGCATCGCCGGAAGACGCGTCACCCGTGACGGCGTCCTCGTCCTTGATCACGCGGGTGTAAGGCGCCAGTGTCTTGACCAGCTGGCCGTAAATGCGGGGCGTGCCCGCCACGATTTCGCGCTGATAAAGGAAGTCGGGCTCACCCGTGAAGTTGCCCACCAGGCCACCTGCCTCGGTGATCATCAGCGAGCCGGCAGCGATGTCCCACGGGCTCAGGCCGGTCTCGAAGAAGCCGTCGTACCAGCCAGCGGCGACGTAGCACAAGTCCAGCGAGGCGGCGCCCGGGCGGCGCAGGCCTGCGCACTGCACCATGACGTCTTCGAACATCTTCATGTAGCGCTGGAAGTTGTCGCCCTTGCGGAAAGGGAAACCTGTGCCGATCAAGGCTTCGAGGATGCGGGTGCGCTTGGACACGCGCAGGCGGCGGTCGTTGAGGAAGGCGCCCTTGCCCTTGGACGCATAGAAGAGGTCGTTGCGGCTGGGGTCGTAGACCACGGCCTGCTGCACCTGGCCGCGGAAGCTCAGGGCGATGGACACGGCGTACACCGGGAAGCCGTGGATGAAGTTGGTGGTGCCGTCCAATGGATCGATGATCCAGACGTAGTCGCTGTGCTTGGCGCCGTGCTCGCGGCCGGACTCTTCGGCCAGGATGCCGTGCCCCGGATAGGCTTCCAGGATGGTGGCGATGATCGCGTCTTCGGCGGCCTTGTCCACTTCGGTCACGAAGTCGTTGTGCGACTTGGCCACGACGGTGAGCCGCTCGACGTCGAGCGATGCCCGGTTGATGATCGCCCCGGCTGCACGAGCAGCCTTGATGGCGATGTTGAGCATGGGATGCAGGGCCTGGGACATGACGAAACCTTCTGAACCAACTGGGCAAAACCAAGGCTGGGCAGCGGGCGATGACGCACAGGCTGCGACAGCATCGGCGGGACATCCGGCAGGCGCCATCGTCATGCAGGCCAGCTGCAGACAGACGGAACGCTCGCACCACATGGTGAAGACGGCCGCCACACGAGGTGACGGGCCAGCCGGACGGGCAAAGACGCGACGGTGATCAAAGAGCGAACTTATGATTCTATCGTCAGCGGCTGGATTTGGACACCCCCCGATCGGCCATATGCCCACTTTGCCCACACACTGCCCAGCCTGACCCCGACCCATCCCCCATGCCCAACGCCCCAGACCTGCCCACACCACCCGCCACACCCGGCGCCGACACCCGCTTCGTGCTGATCGAGACCAGCCACCCGGGCAATGTGGGCGCCACGGCCCGGGCCATGAAGGTCATGGGCTTTCAGCACCTGGTGCTGGTGCGACCGCGCTTCCCCGACGTCCTGATCCAGGAAGAGACGGTGGCGATGGCCAGCGGCGCGGCCGACATCCTGGTGCGGGCCCGCGTGGTCGACACCCTGGCCGAGGCCCTGGCCGACAGCGATTTCGCCATTGCCACGGCCATGACACCGCGTGACTTCGGACCGCCCACCCTGGCCCCGCGCGAAGGGCTGGGCCAACTGGCGCAGGCGCAGCCCGCCCGCCGCCTGGCCTTTGTGTTCGGCAGCGAACGCTTTGGCATGGCCAACGAAGACGTCTACTGTTGCCATGCCGTGGCCAGCATCCCCACCGCCCCTGATTACGGCTCGCTCAACCTGGCCCAGGCGGTTCAGATCATGGCTTACGAATGGCGCCAGGCCCTGGGCGGCTTTCAGGTGACGGCACGCACGCCGCTCACCGCGCTGGCCAGCGCCAAGGCCGTGCAAGGCACCTTGGACCACTGGGCGCAAGCCCTCACCCACATCGGCTTCCTGGACCCGGCCGCGCCCAAAAAGCTCATGCCCCGGCTGAACCAGCTGCTCAACCGGGCCGACCTGCGCGAAGAAGAGGTGCACATCCTGCGCGGCATCGCCAAGGCCATGCTGGACCGCTGACCCTGCTTGAGCGCGCCCTTGACACAGAGCGCTACACTCGCAGCCCCACCCCGTACACCTGCCCCATGCTGTTTGCGCGACTGCGAGAAGACATCGCCTGCATCGTTGAACGCGACCCTGCCGCCCGTTCGGCCTGGGAGGTGCTCACTTGCTATCCCGGCCTGCACGCCCTCGCCTTCCACCGCGCCGCGCACTGGTGCTGGACGCACGGCCTCAAGTGGCTGGGCCGCTGGTTGTCGCACTGGGGCCGCTTCTTCACCGGCATCGAAATCCACCCCGGCGCCACCATCGGTCGCCAGGTCTTCATCGACCACGGCATGGGCGTGGTGGTGGGCGAAACCGCTGAAATCGGCGACGGCTGCACCATCTACCAGGGTGTGACGCTGGGCGGCACCTCGCTGTCACGCGGCGCCAAGCGCCACCCCACGCTGGGCAAGGGCGTGATCGTCGGCGCCAATGCACAGGTGCTGGGCGGCTTCACGGTGGGCGATGGCGCCCGCGTGGGCTCCAACGCCGTCGTCACCAAGCCGGTGCCGGCCGGCGCCACCGCCGTGGGCAACCCGGCGCGCATCATCGTGGCCAAGGCCCAGGTGCTGGACGACAAGCAGGCCGAGCGCGAAGCCGTGGCCGCACGCATGGGCTTCTCGGCCTATGGCGTGACCGAGGGCGACGACCCACTGTCGCAGGCCCTGCGCGGCCTGGTCGACCACGCCGCTGGGCATGAGCACCAGATCGCTTTGCTGTGGCAGGCCATCGGCAAGCTGGCGCATGAGGCCCAGACCGAAGTCGGCCGCGGCTGCCTGCCGAAAGACGCCCAGACGACCGAACAGTTCGATGCCGAAGCGCTCAACCGCCTGGTGAAGTGACGGCCGGCGTGAAGGCCGACCACCTCGTCACAGGTGCGAAGCTGCGATGACCTGCTCGCATCGCTTGCCCAGGTAGTCTGCAAAAGGCCCGAAGGTGGCGAACACCGGGTTGCGGGCGTTGCCCTCCTTGAAGCGCTTGTAGATCTGCTGCACGATGCCGGCCAGCCGGAACAGGCCATAGACCTCGTAGAAATCGAAGTTGGCCACGCTCCAGCCCGTTTGCTGGCCGTAGTACGCGATCACCTCTTGCCGCGTCAGCATCCCGGGCGCGTTGGTCGGCTGACGGCGCGAGCCCAGCATGAACATGTCGTCATCGGCCTGCACCCAGTAGGCCAGCGAGCTGCCCAGGTCCATCAGCGGGTCGCCCAGGGTGGCCATCTCCCAATCCAGCACGCCGATCACCTTCAGCGGGTCCTCCAGGTCCAGCACCACGTTGTCAAAGCGGAAGTCGTTGTGGATCAGGCAGATCGCCGTTTCCTGCTTCGGCTGCTTGGCCACCAGCCAGGCCATGACCGATTCGAAATCACCCACGTCCTCGGTGCGCGCCGCGCGAAATCGCTTGCTCCAGCCCTCCACCTGGCGAGCGACATAGCCTTCGCCCTTGCCCAACTGGCTCAAGCCGGCAGTCACCGGGTCGAGCTTGTGCAGGGCAATCATCTGGTCCAGCACATTGAGGCACAGCTGGCGCGTGCGGCCGGCGTCCAGCCCCAGCTCGGGCGCCAGGTTGCGACGGGGGATGTGGCCCCGCAGGCGCTGCATCACGTAGAAGGGTGCGCCGATCACATCCACGTCTTCACAGATGGCCAAAATCTGCGGCACCACCGGGTACACCGGGCGCAAGGTGCGCATGATCTGGGCCTCGCGCACCACGTCGTGCGCCGACTTGGCGATGTGGCCACAAGGCGGCCGACGCAGGATCAGCTCGGTGTTGTCGCAAGCCAGCAGGTAGGTCAGGTTGGACGCACCGCCGGGGAACTGCTGCAAGCGAGGCTCGCCTGTGAGCGTCAAGCCTTGGCTTTGCAGGTAGGCCGTGACGCGGCCCAGGTCGACCTCTTCACCGGCGCGCACGGCACCGGCCGCATCCAACAGGGCATCTGACATGGGTGAGCTTCCAAACGATGGGGTGGGCGATGGGTGAGCAGTGTCACCCGAAGTGCGCCGGTGGCCACCACTGGCTTGCCCCTGAAGGGCATGAATTGTTTGAATGCCGATATATTCAAATCATGAATCTCAACAAGCTGGACCTCAACCTGTTTCTGGTCTTCGAAGCCATCATCCAGACGGGCTCGCTCACCACCGCCGCGCGCGAGCTGCACCTCAGCCAGCCCGCCGTCAGCCACGCCCTGGGTCGACTGCGGGAAGCCCTGCAAGACCCGCTCTTCGTGCGCCAGGGCCGCCGCATGCTGCCCACGCCCTATGCCCGCGCCCTGGCGCCTTCCGTGCGGCAATCATTGGGCACCTTGCAGCACGCCTTGCGCGCCCCGGGCACGGCCTTCGTGCCGGCCGGCTCCGACCGCGTCTTCACCATCGGCATGCGCGACATCCTGGAGTCGCTCACCCTGCCTGGGCTGATGGCGCACATCCGGCAGCACGCCCCCGGCATCAGCGTGGTGTGCGTGCAGATCGACCGCCACGACATCGCAGACGCCCTGCGCCAGGGCCGTGTCGACGCCGTGGTGGATGTGGCCCTGCCCGTGGCCGCCGAGGTGATGCACATGCGCTTGCTGCTGGACCGCCTGGTCGTGGTGGCACAGGCCGATCACCCCGTCATCGGCGAGCAGCCACTGACGCTGGACACCTACCTGGCCGCTTCACACGTGCTGGTCTCAGGCCGCCGCCAGGGCCTGGGCCTGGAAGACTACGAACTGAGCCGCCAGGGGCTGCGCCGCCACATCGGGCTGCGCTGCCGGCACTACTTTGCCGGCTGCAGCGTGGTCAGCATGACCGACATGCTGCTGACCATGCCCGAGCAGTACGCCAGGGTGGCCAACGCACAGTACGGCAACGTGCTGCATGCCTTCCCCTTGAGCCCGGCGCAGCTGGACGTGCACATGTACTGGCACGCCGGCGCCGACACCGACCCCACCAACCTGTGGCTCAGGCGCCGCATGGTCGAGGCACTGGCCGCATCGGTCGGTCTGCAGGCACCGCAGTGGCCACCTGAAGCGACCGCAGACACCTTGCTTGACCTGGACAGCGACGGCGAAGACGACCTGGCCTGAGTGGTGCTCAGGCCCCGGCGACAGGCCGGAGGGCGCTTTTGGGCCGGAAGGCGGCACACACCTCAGGACGGGCTTCGATGTACGGCCCGCCAATCAGGTCAATGCAGTAAGGGACCGCCGCAAAAATACCGGGCACAAGGCTGCGCCCTTCGGCGTCCTTCAGGCCTTCCAGCGTCTCCGCGATCGATTTGGGCTGCCCCGGCAGGTTCAGGATGAGCGCCCTGCCCCGCACCACAGCTGTTTGCCGAGACAAAATGGCCGTGGGCACAAAGCGCAGGCTGATCTGGCGCATCTGCTCGCCAAAGCCAGGCAGTTCCTTGTCGGCCACGTCCAGGGTGGCCTCGGGCGTCACGTCGCGAGGTGCCGGGCCGGTGCCGCCGGTGGTCAGCACGAGATCGCAGCGCTCGGCGTCCACGAGTTCGGTCAAGGTCTGGCCGATGACTGAGCGCTCATCGGCAATGAGCCGGGTCACCCAGGTGATGGGGTTGCGCACGGCCTTGCCCAGCCAGTCCTGCAAGGCCGGGATGCCCTTGTCTTCGTACACGCCGGTGCTGGCCCGGTCGCTGACGGACACCACGCCAATGCGCAGGGGCTCCAGCGCGGGTGAAGCTGAACTCATGCCGCCCACCCGTGCTCAATCTTCATGGTCTTGCTGCGCATCGCGACCGCCAGGGGCGTCATTGGACACCACCTGCTTGAGCTCCTGAAACAGCTCGCGAAACGCCCGGCCATTGCGCTGCTCCGGCGCGGCTGCCGCATCCTTGCGGGCCTGGCGCACCAGGTTGCGCAGGCGCTGCGTGTCTGATTGCGGGTAGGCCGCCATCCAGCGCGTCATGGCATCGGCCTCATCGTTGATGAGTTCCAGGCGCCATTTTTCCACCTGATGCAATTGCAGGGCGTCGCGCGCATGGCCCAACTGGAAAGACGCCGCGGCCTCGCGCAAGGGCTCGGCGTCCACAGTGCGCATCACCTTGCCGATGTACTGGATTTGCCGCCGCTTGCCCTCGTGAGAGCGGGTTTTCTTCCACTGGTCCAGGGCGTCACGCAGGCGCTCGGGCATGTCGATGTCCGCCAGGCGGGCATCCGGCATGGCCAGCAATTGCTTGCCGAGCTCCTGCAATTCGTGGCTGGCACGCTTGAGCGCGCTCTTGCTGGGCGCACGGTCGTCTTCGGACTCGTCGTCCAGAGGCTGATCAAAGTTGTTCGCATTCATGTCATCGCTATGATACGGGTGCCTCATACCTCCTCACATCAGATGGCCGCCCACCAACACGATCACGAAGGCTTTGCCTACACCCGCGCTCAGTTCCAGCAACTGATCGAAGACACCCTCAAGCAAGCCAGCCAGATCGGCGCCACGGATGCAGCGGCAGAGGTGTCAGAAGGCGCCGGGCTGTCGGTGTCGGTGCGCAAAGGCAAGCTGGAGAACGTCGAGCGCAACCGCGACAAGGCCGTGAGCGTCACGGTCTACGTGGGCCAGCGACGCGGCAACGCCAGCACCTCTGACTTCTCGCCCAAAGCAATCGGAGACACCGTGCGGGCGGCTTACGACATCGCCCGCTACACGGCCGAAGACCCCGCCGCCGGCCTGCCCGACGAGGCCGACATCGCCAAGGGCCGCGCCGCCACGCGCGATTTGCAGCTGTTTCACCCCTGGTCGGTGAACGCCGAACAGGCGGCCGAGCTCGCCCGCCTCTGCGAAGACGCCGCCTTGACGGTGGACAAGCGCATCACCAATTCCGAAGGCGCGGGCGTGTCGGCCCAGCAATCGCACTTCTTCTCTGGCAACTCGCGCGGCTTCCGCGGTGGCTACGCCAGCTCTCGGCACTCCATGTCTGTGTCGCCCATCGCCGGGCGCGGCAACGACATGCAGCGTGACTTCTGGTACACCTCGGAGCGTGATGCCCGGGACATGGCCAAGCCCGAAGCCGTGGGCCGTTACGCCGCCGAAAGGGCCCTGGCGCGCCTGAAGTCCCGCAAGATCGCCACCTGCGAAGTGCCGGTGCTCTTCGAGAACACCATCGCCGCCGGCCTGGTTGGCGCGCTGGTGCAGGCCACCAGCGGCGGCGCGCTCTATCGCAAGTCCACCTTCCTGGTGGACAGCCTGGGCAAGCCCCTGTTCCCCAAGCACATTGACCTGCAGGAAGACCCCTTCATCCTCAAAGGCAAGGGCAGCGCGCCCTTCGACGACGAAGGCGTGCTCACCCACAAGCGCAAGGTCATCAAGGCGGGCGTGCTGCAAAGCTACTTCCTGTCCAGCTACTCGGCGCGCAAGTTGGGCATGCACACCACCGGCCATGCGGGTGGCTCGCAGAACCTGGTGCTCAGCAGCCGCCTCACCCAGCCCAAGGACAACCTCAAGGCCATGCTCAAGAAGCTGGGCACCGGTCTGTTCGTGACCGAACTCATGGGCCAGGGCGTCAATTACGTCACAGGTGACTATTCGCGCGGCGCGGCGGGCTATTGGGTGGAAAACGGTGTAATTGCATTTCCCGTGCACGAAATCACGATTGCCAGCCACCTGGGCCAGATGTTTCAACAGATCGTGGCGGTGGGGGCCGACGCCTACACATATGGGTCCAAAACCATCGGCTCGGTGCTCATCGAGCGCATGAAAGTCGCCGGGCACTGATCTGGAAAAGAAAAAGTTCACATTGACGAGGGTGAGCCCCACCCCTCATTCAGGTGCCCCAACTCACAGGGACAGGGAACTTAGGAAAAACACCACATGGGCATTGGGGAGCGGGCGTTAAAGTCACCTCACCTTAACGCGGCCCATTCTGCCTCGATGCGGAAAATGGGTATACAGGAGAACGAAATATGAAACTCTCGCTCAGCAAATTCGCCGTCGCATGCGCCTTCATGGCTGCTGGCGCTGCCCAGGCCACCGTGTCGCCCGTGCTGACCATCAACGCTGGTGAAAGCGTCACCTACGCAGGCTGGACCGTGTCCAACGCCCGTGGCACCGGCACCCTGACCTTCGACAAGACGCTGACCAGCGCCTTGAACCTGGCCGGCATCCAGATGTCTGCCATTGACCCTGCCACGCTGAACGCCCCGAAGAACGCCGCAGGCAAGTACACCACGATCAGCGCCGCTTCGACGATCACTCAGGGTTCTGGCATCTTTGACACCTCCACCCAGATCCTGAAGGTGGTGGGCGTGGGCTCCGTCGGGGGCGCCACCCTGACGGCCATCGCCGACGATGCGACCAACACCGGCGGCTTCCTGTCCATCCAGAAAATCGGTGCTGACCTGACCACCAACACCATTTACGCCGACGTTTCCGGCGCCAATGGCGTGGCCAGCACCCGTCTGGCCATGTGGACCTTCCTGCCCACCGGCCTGACTGGGCAAACGTCCTTCCCTGCCGTGGTGGGCACGACCACCTCGGTCAACTCGGTGACCGGCCTGACCATCACCACGGCTGCCTTCGACTACTTTGCTCAAGCCCTGGGCCTGAACGACTTCGGCAAGACCGCCATGGGTGGCATCAAGACCTACGGCACCTTTGACACCGTCATCTCCATGGACGTGGCCAAGGCCGTGCCGGAACCCTCCACCTACGCCCTGATGGGCCTGGGCCTGGTGGGCATCGCCTTCGCACGCCGCCGCAGCAACAAAGCCGCCTGAGTTCGCTCAAGCGTCAGCCTCCTGAAAAGGGGCTTACCCAAGGCTCGCATGGGAGCCAAGGGTAAGTCCCTTTTTTCATGGGCCGGCGCATTCTGCGTTCGCCCCTAAAATTTTCACGACTCAACACAGGAGACTCTTGCATGCAGCGTCGCTCATTCGTTCAACACGCCGGCCTGGCAGGCATCCTGTCCATGGGCGCCGCACCAGCCGTGCACGCCCAGACGGCCGTGCGCTGGCGCCTGGCGTCCAGCTTCCCCAAGTCGCTGGACACGATCTACGGTGCGGCAGAGGTCTTTGCCCGCAAGATGAACGAGATGTCCGGCGGCAAGTTCCAGATTTCCGTGCACGCGGGCGGCGAATTGATGCCCCCTTTTGGCGTGGTCGATGGGGTTCAGAACGGCACGGTTGAAATGGCCCACACGGCCCCCTACTACTTTGTGGGTAAGGATGAAACATTCGCCATCGGATGTGCAATTCCATTTGGTCTGAATTCTCGCCAAATGACCGCCTGGATGTATGAAGGTAACGGCCTGAAACTCATGCGCGAGTTCTACGCCAAATACAACATCATCAGTTTCCCCGGCGGCAATACTGGCGCGCAAATGGGCGGCTGGTTCCGCAAACCCCTGAAGTCGCTGGACGACATGAAGGGGTTGAAAATGCGCATTGGCGGCTTTGCCGGCAAGGTGATCGAGCGCCTGGGCGCCGTACCCCAGAACATCCCTGGCGGGGAAATTTACCAGGCGCTGGAAAAGGGCACCATTGACGCTGCGGAGTGGGTTGGCCCGTATGACGACCAGAAACTGGGCTTCCACAAGGTGGCCCCGTTCTACCACTTTCCGGGGTGGTGGGAGGGCGGCCCTCAACTGGACTTCTACATCAACCAGAAGGCCTATGACAGCCTCGGCGCCGAGCACAAGGCCATGGTGGAAGCCGCGGCATCCCATGCCCACGTCGAGATGCAGGCCCGCTACGACGCCCACAACCCCGTGGCGCTCAAGCAGCTCGTCGCCGCGAAAACCCAGCTGGTTCAGATGCCCAAGACCGTCATGGACGCTGCCTTCAAGGCGTCCATGGACATTTACAGCGAGCTCAATGACAAGAATCCCAGCTGGAAGAAGGTTTATACCGACTACGCCAAGTTCCGCGCCGAGCAAAACCTGTGGTTCCGTTTCACCGAAGCCACCTTTGACCGTTACATGCAGGCCGCCAAACTGTGACGCGATGGGCACAAGACTGGCTTGAAGCACCCTTGACTGCGGTGTGCCTCACGAAATGTGTCGTGACGACGACAGCATTTGGTGGAACAATGGCCCTGACGCGTCGACCTCCCCTGGAAAACGCCTAGGATCGTTCACAGTACATCCATCCCCTGTACAGCATGAAAACCACGTTCCCTGCGGCGCAACGCGCCCAAGCCCCCCGCTCAGCGATGATGACCTACGCGTGGGATGACGTGGCCCTGCAGCGCACTTGGCGTTCTTTTGGCGCGGCAGGCGTGTTGCTTGGTTTGCTCAACACCCTGTGGGCACCGATTCCTGGCTTGGCTCTGGCTGCCCTGGGTGCCTGGGGTTACGCCAAGGGCTGCCCGCAGTGCCTGCAGGCAGTGGGCATTGGCCGACGCCGCTGAGACCGGCAGGTCACCGCCACCCTCGTCAAGAAAAAACCGACCTTGTGTCGGTTTTTTAATGTGTGCTCAGGGCTTGACCTTGACGGTGTCGGCTGGGTCGGCATCAGGCTCGCTGGCCACGCCAGCAGGGGCATCGGGAGCGGGCATGTCAGGCACCGCATCGCCGCCCGTGTCTTCTATCTTCATCTCGATCTTCACGTCATCCGTGTTCACCTTGATCTCCTTGTCCAGCCAGTAGGTCACGGACTCGGGCCAGACGATCACCACGGCCACCAGCGCCAGCTGCATCAACACCCAGGGGATGGCCCCCAGGTAAATGTCTTTGGACAGGACAGGCCGCTCGATCGCCTTGTTCTTGAAGATCTGATCGCCAATGCCACGCAGGTAGAACAGGGCAAAGCCAAAAGGTGGGTGCATGAAGCTGGTCTGCATGTTCACGCACAGCAGCACCCCAAACCACACCAGGTTGATGCCCAGCTTGTCGGCTACGGGGGCCAGCAGCGGCACGATGATGAAGGCGATCTCGAAGAAGTCCAGGAAGAAGGCCAGCACGAACACGGCCAGGTTGACCACCAGCAGGAATCCCACGGTGCCACCGGGCAAGTTGGTCAGCATGTGCTCGATCCACTTGTTGCCATCCACACCCTGGAAGACCAGCGAAAACACGCTGGAGCCCAACAGGATGAAGATGACCATCGCCGTGACACGCATGGTCGAGTCCATGGCCTGCCAGATCAGCTTGGCGGTGAGCCGGCGGTGCATGGCGGCCAGCACCATGGCGCCGATGGCCCCCATCGCGCCCGCTTCGGTGGGCGTGGCCAGACCCATGAACAGCGTGCCCAGCACCAGGAAGATCAAGACCACGGAGGGCAACATGCCCCAGGCCACACGCCTGACCAGCGCCCAGCCGCGCATGGTGCGGGCGCTCTCGGGCAAAGGCGGCACCCATTGCGGCCGGAAAATGGCCACGCCCAGGGTGTAGAGCAAAAAGATGCCCGTCTGCAGGATGGAGGGGCCGATGGCACCACGGTACATGTCGCCGACTGAGCGGCCCAGTTGGTCAGCCAGCACCACCAGCACCAGCGAAGGCGGGATGAGCTGCGTGATGGTGCCCGAGGCCGCGATGACGCCCGTGGCGTAGCGCATGTTGTAGCCGTTGCGCATCATCACCGGCAACGAGATCACGCCCATGGCGATGACGCTGGCGGCCACCGTGCCGGTGATCGCACCCAGGATGGCCCCCACGATGATCACGGCAAAGCCCAGGCCACCCGGCTTGCTGCCAAACAGCTGCCCCGTGCCTTCCAACAGGTCTTCAGCCAGGCCACAGCGCTCCAGGATGGCGCCCATGAAGGTGAAGAAGGGGATGGACAGCAGCAGCTCGTTGGAGACGATGCCAAACAGGCGCAGCGGCAGGTTGGCCATGAATTCGGCCGGGAACACGCCCTGCGACACGGCAAAGTAGCCGAAACCCAGGCCCAGGCCACCCAGGGTGAAAGCCACCGGAAAGCCGACGAGCATGACCACAACCAGGGCACCGAACATGATCGGCGCCAGATTGGAAACCTCGATCACTGCAAGGGCCTTTCATAGTGAGCGTCGAATTCGCCACGCCCTTGCAGAAACGAGATGCGCTTGAAGAGTTCGGCCACGCCCTGCAGACCCAGCAAGGCAAAACCCAGCGGGATGGCCAGTTTGATCGGCCAGCGGATGAGGCCACCCGCGCTGGGCGAGACCTCCTGTTGCTGCCAGGACTCGACGACGAAGGGCCACGCCTGTGTCGCGACGAAGATGCACAAAGGCAACAGCACCAGGAGGACGCCCAGGACATCCACCCAGGCTTTGGCGCGCTCGCTCAGCCCGCCAAAGACGACGTCCACGCGCACGTGCTCATTGAGGCGCAGCAGCATGGGCGCGCCCGCGAACACGCCCAGACCGAAGAGGTACCACTGCACCTCCAGCCAGGCGTTGGAGCCGATGTTGAAGCTGTAGCGCACGGTCGCATTGCCCGCGCTGATCAGGCAGGCCGCCAGCAGCGCCCAGGCCGCCAGCACACCCGCGCCGCGCGACAACGCATCCATCCAGCGGATGTAGACCTGCATGGGCGAATGAAGCTCAGTTGTTGAGGGCCGCAGCCTGCCTGTAGAGCTGCGTGGAGCGCGCCCCACTGCGGCAGAACATCAGCAGCGGACGGGGCAGCTCTTGCAGCAACTTGGCGCAAGCGGCGATTTCTTCTGGCGACTGGTAGCCACCTTGCACTGGCAGGTGCGCGTACTGCAGGCCAGCGGCGGCGGCGGCGGCGGCGATGGCCTGGCTGGTGGGTTGATCCGGACCACCCTCAAAGTCCGGGCGGTTGTTGAGCACGGCCTTGAAGCCCGCCTCTGCCGCCGAAGCCATCGCCTCAGGGGTGAGTTGCGGTGCGGAGTAGACGTCTTCGGCAATGGGCTGCAGGGCCACGGAATCGCTCATTTCAGGCTCCAGAAGATGGGTTGGGCTTGCAGATGTTAAACAAGGGCAAGCGCCCAAGTCGACCAGTCAACCAGCCAGCGCGGCTTTCACTGCGGCCGACACCAGGCCCATGTCGGCTTGACCCGACAGTTTTTGCTTGACTGCGCCCATCACTTTGCCCATGTCGCCAGGGCCCTTGGCGCCCAGCTCGGCCACGATGGCGCCCACGGCTGCGGTGATTTCTTCCGCGCTGAGGCGTTGTGGCAGGTAGCCTTCCAGCACCACGATCTCGGCCTTTTCCTTGTCGGCCAGGTCGGTGCGGTTGGCTGCATCGAACTGCTGTGCGGCGTCCTTGCGCTGCTTGATGAGCTTGTCGACGATGGCCACGATCATGGCGTCGTCAAGCTCCACACGCTCATCCACCTCTTTTTGCTTGCATGCAGCCATCAGCAGGCGGATGGTGCCCAGGCGATCGACGTCCTTGGCGCGCATGGCGGCTTTCATGTCATCAGAGATGCGAACTTTGAGGCTCATGGTGTTTGGCGTGTGTGAAATACAAAAGCCCGCATGGGCGTCCCCGCGCGGGCTTGTGGCTTCAGCGTCTGGCCGGAAGGCCAGCGCGCTGTGGGTCAGGAACCCGAGCGATCAGTAAAGCTTCTTGGGCAGCTGCATGCTGCGCACGCGCTTGTAATGACGCTTGACGGCGGCTGCCTTCTTGCGCTTGCGCTCAGCGGTGGGCTTTTCGTAGAACTCGCGGGCGCGCAGTTCGGTCAGCAGACCCAGCTTTTCGATCGTGCGCTTGAAGCGGCGCAGGGCAACGTCGAAGGGCTCGTTTTCCTTGACACGGATGGTCGTCATTACAAATATCGCTTTCAGTGTGAATGCATGCATCAGGGCCGCCACGTGGCCACGGGCCGAACGCCTTCCAACTCATCGCACAACGGCCGTCGAGGGTGATACGGTGACACCCTGGCTCGCCTGACAACCGCGGGCTGCAAAAGCAGCTCGGGCTGTGGCGGACGGCTCACCTCGGTCTGGTCCCGGTCCCAGTTTCCGCTCCGGATTTACGCGGAGAAAACGGGCTCAGACCTGTCTCGGTGTGCACGCATGGGTTTGGACTCGTCCAAACCAGTGGACTTCTTTGCAAACACGCAACGAAGCCCCACCAACAAAGCCTGAGATTCTACCCCGTTTTTCGGGATTTTCAATGTGCCAGGTGAAGGCGAGATTACCGGGTCAGTTTC
>CANBQJ010000067.1 GCA_947371645.1 Burkholderiales bacterium
GGCAGGATCACGCCAACGGACTTGCGGGTGCCGTCGGCCAGGGTCACGGTGTGCGAGACGCACTTGCCGTCGAAGTACACATTGGCTTGCGTGCTGACGCTGCCAGCGAGGGTGGTGGTGGTCATCTGGGTGTGTCCTTGAAAACGTTCACTTGGCCTTCTTGACCGCGGCCTTTTTGGCGGCGGGCTTGGCTGCTGGCTTGGTTGCAGGCTTGGCCGTCTTGCGTGCCGGCCTGGCGGCCGCTTCACGCGCGGCCTTCACGTTGGCCCCAATGCGCAGGCGCAGCGCGTTGAGCTTGATGAAGCCAGCAGCATCGGCCTGGTTGTAGGCGCCACCGTCGTCGTCGAAGGTCGAGATCTTCATGTCGAACAGGCTGTCCGTTTTGGACTCGCGGCCCACGCACATGATCGTGCCCTTGTACAGCTTCAGGCGCACCTTGCCGTTCACGGTGGCCTGGCTGGCGTCGATCAGGCCTTGCAGCAGCTCGCGCTCCGGGCTGAACCAGTAGCCGTTGTAGACCAGGCGCGCGTAACGCGGCATCAGGTCGTCCTTGAGCGACAGCACTTCGCGGTCCAGGGTGATGGACTCGATGGCGCGGTGGCCGCTCATCAAAATCGTGCCGCCCGGGGTTTCGTAGCAGCCGCGGCTCTTCATGCCCACGTAGCGGTTTTCGACCTTGTCCAGACGGCCGATGCCGTGCTTGCCGCCAATCTCGTTCAGCTTGGTCAGCACGGTGGCCGGCGACATCTTCACGCCATCGATGGCGACCACGTCACCCTTGGCATAGGTCAGCTCGATGACCTGCGGCTTGTTGGGCGCCTTCTCGGGCGACACCGTCAGGCGCCACATGTTGGCTTCGGGCTCGAAGTTCGGGTCTTCCAGCACGCCACCTTCGTAGCTGATGTGCAGCAGGTTGGCGTCCATCGAATATGGCGCGCCGCCCTTGCGCTTCTTGAAGTCCACGGGAATGCCATGCTTGTCGGCATAGGCCAGCAGCTTTTCGCGGCTCAGCAGGTCCCATTCGCGCCAGGGGGCGATCACCTTCACGCCGGGCATCAGCGCGTAGGCGCCCAGCTCGAAACGCACCTGGTCGTTGCCCTTGCCGGTGGCGCCGTGCGAAATGGCGTCGCCCTTGGTCTTCCTGGCGATGTCGATCAGGCGCTTGGCAATCAGCGGGCGCGCGATGGAGGTGCCCAGCAGGTATTCACCTTCGTACAGCGCGTTGGCGCGGAACATCGGGAAGACGAAGTCGCGCACGAACTCTTCGCGCAGGTCTTCGATGAAGATGTTCTCGGGCTTGATGCCCATCTTCAGGGCCTTGGCGCGTGCCGGCTCGATCTCTTCACCCTGGCCGATGTCGGCGGTGAAGGTCACCACCTCGCAGCCGTACTCGTCTTGCAGCCACTTCAGGATGATGGAGGTGTCCAGGCCACCCGAGTAGGCCAACACCACCTTCTTGACGGCACCGCCGCCTCGCAGGGGCTGGGTCACGGGCGCTGCGGTGACGGGTGCGGGCGCGGCCTTTGCGGGCTTGGCAGCCTTCGCTGGGGCCGTGGATTTGGCCTTGGCGGTGTTCGACATGTTGGGTGCGTTGTGTGATGGACGAAACCTCGATTTTAGACGCTGGCGGCGCACCACCCGCCTCACCCGCGTGCGGACACATTCACGAAGGTTTACCTGGCCATGTGCCTTGCGATGTCAGCCAGGTGGCCGCGCCCCACGTTGAACCCTCAGGCCAAACCGGACTATGCACCGTGCACCCGTTGCGGCCCCAGGAGTTCACCATGCGCAACGAAGCCCTCAGCTTGCAAACCGTTCAGCCCCTTTCATTCGCTCGCACCGGCCCAGCCAGGCCCCACCGGGCCACGCGCACCGCGCTGCTGGCGCTGGCCGCCTTGGGAGCCAGCGGCCTGGCCCTGGCGCAGGTCAACCCGCGCGTGGGCGATGTGCTGGGCGCGCCCACCGTGGTCAACACCACCGTGCAGGCCCGCGTGGTGAGCAGCACCCCCGTGGTGGCCCAGGTGGCCGTGCCCACCCAGGTCTGCCGCGACGAAACCTACGAAACCCCGGCCCGTTCTTCAGGCGCCGGGGCCATTTTGGGCGCCATCGCTGGCGGGGCCGCCGGCAACGCGGTGGGCAAAGGTGCCGGCAAGGCCCTGGCCACCGGCATTGGCATCATTGGCGGCGCCATCGCCGGTGACCACGTTGAAAACGATGGCCGCAGCGGCCAGCAACAAACGGTGCGCCGCTGCGAACAACAATCGGCCTACGAAAACCATGTGGTGGCCTACAGCGTCACTTACGAATACGCCGGCCAGCGCTACACCACGCAAACGGTGTCGGAGCCCGGCCCCACCCTGCCCCTGCAGGTCACCCTGACGCCCATGGTGCAGGCCCCGGTGAGCAGCGGCTACGTGAGCCAACCACCGGTCATGTACGCGCCAGACGATGGGCGCCGCCGCCGCCGCTGGGACTACTGAAGCGCCTCAATCAAACAGACCCGCTTGCTGCGGTGAGGGGCTGGCAGGCGCCAAGCCGGCCTGCCCGGCACGGCGCTCACCTCGCCAGGCCTCAGGCACCGAGAACAGGGCGGTGTTGAGCGTCAGCTTCTGGCGCACCAGGCCATGCCGCGCCGCCGCCTTGTGCACCCGTTGCGCGATCAGCTCGGCCCAGGGGCCCCGGCCCTTCATGCGCGCACCAAATTCAGCCGAGTAGACCTCGCCGTCTCCCAGGTCACGCAGGCGGGCCAGCACGCGAGCGGCCTTGTGGGGCAGGTGGTGTGCCAGCCATTCCTCGAACAGCGGCCGCACCTCCCAGGGCAGGCGCAGCACCGTGAAATGCACGGCGCGGGCCCCAGCTGCCGCCGCTGCACCCACGATGGCCTCGATCTCGGGCTCGTTCACAAACGGGATGATGGGCGCCACGTTCACCGCCACCGGCACGCCAGCGTCCGCCAAGGCCCGGACGGCCTGCAGCCGCCGCAAGGCAGATGAGGCGCGCGGCTCCAGCACCCGAGACAAATCGTTGTCCAGCGTGGTGACGCTCAACATCACATAGGCCTGCTGGCGCTGCGCCGCCCGCGCCAGGATGTCGATGTCGCGGCGCACCAGGGCCGACTTGGTGACGATGGTGAAGGGGTGCCGGCACGCGTCCAGCACCTCCAGCACCTGACGGGTGAGGCCCGCCTCGCGCTCGAGCGGCTGGTAGGGGTCGGTGGCCGAGCCCAGGTTGATCGGGCTGGGCACATGGCCCGGGCGGCACAGCTCGCGGCGCAAGAGCGCAGCGGCATTGGCCTTGCCAAAAATCCGCGTCTCGAAATCCAGGCCCGGCGACAGGTTCAGGTAGGCGTGGGTTGGGCGGGCGTAGCAGTAAATGCAGCCATGCTCGCAGCCCCGGTAGACGTTGACGGCCTGATCAAAAGGCACATCTGGTGAGTCGTTGCGGGAAATGATGCTGCGGGCATCCTGCAAGGTCAGGACGGTGGGCGGCCTGGGGGGCTCTACGGGATGGACGCCCGGCTGCGGGCCATCGCCTTCACGCCCATCCGACACCGGCTCGTCCCAGCCATCGGCCTCCCGGCTGCGCCGCCAGCCCTCGAAGCGATGCGGCAGCTGCGTGGCCGTGCCTCGGCCCTTGAGCGGCGCCTGGATCCGGCGGGCATCGGGCGTCAACAAGCCAGGCTGAGACGCCACGGCACCACCCGAATGGGTTGCTTGTCTTGTCTTGATCAGGTCGGCAGGCTTCATACTGTATGTTTATACAGCACGAAGCCTTTTCACACCAGCCTGCTGTGCCAGACCACCTTGTTTCGGCCTGCGGCCTTGGCGTTGTAAAGCGCCTCGTCTGCCAGGTTGATCAGCACCTCGGGCGGCTCCTGCAGGTTGGGCACCACGGTGACCCCACCCACAGAGATGGTGACCACCCGGTGCTCTGAAGTGCCGTGCTCGATCTCCAGGTCGGCCACGGCCTTGCGCAGGCGCTCGGCAAACTGCAGGCCGTCTGCGCGCGTGGTGTGGAACAGCAGCAGGGCGAACTCTTCTCCGGCGTAGCGCGCAGCAAAGTCCACAGAGCGGCGCACCGAGCGGCTCACCGCATTGCCCACCATGGTCAGGCAGGCGTCGCCCGCCACGTGGCCGTAACTGTCGTTGAAGCGCTTGAAATGGTCCACGTCGATCATCAACATGGTCAGAGGCACTTCCAGGCGCGCGGCACGCCGCCATTCGTCCACCAGGTGGGTGTCAAAGCGGCGGCGGTTGGGCAGTCCCGTGAGCTTGTCTTCCCAGGCGATGCGTTCCAGGTCCAGGCGCCGCACCAGCACGTCGGTGAGGTCGGCCTCTACCGAGCGAGAAGACACCCACAGCAACAGGGACACCAGCACCACCACGCCCCAGACCAGATGGCCTTGTTCGCGTGGCAAAAAACCCGCAGCCAAGGCTGTGGGCAGCATGGCACCTGTAACAAATGAAAGAAATACATCAGGCAATGCCGCCAGGCGGGGCAGGTCCATGGCCACGGCCACCACGATGAGGACCAGCACCATGACGCCGCGCTCGGGCGTCATGTGGGGCAACGCGGCGCCAGCCAGGCCCCAGACGCTGCCCACGGTCAGGGCGGCCAGGCGGTGGGGCCACAGGGACGTCATCGGATTGTGAACCCTGCCGCCACCCAAGCGCGCCCGCCCAATCATCCGCTGGACAACCTGGGCGCAAACAAAGCACCCCAGCCAAGCTACCGCCCACAGCGGCTTGTCTATGCTCAGCACCAGCGACATCAGCCCTGCACCGACGGCCTGCATCACCCAAGCCGACTTGCGGTGTCGGTAAAGGTGGCTGACACGCTCAGCGATGAGCTCGTGTGGGTCAAATCGAGGTTGTTCTTGTGGGCGCGGCACGCAGGCTCCGCAGTCTCTGTCCGTATTGAACTGTATTCACATTCTGATTGCTTCAGGGATAGTCCGCCCCCTGTGACAGGGGCCCCACGTGGCGCAGCAGCAGTAAGTTTGGTGTAGATTCAAGGTGCCGGAATCGGGCTGTACACGGTTCTCGTTTCTTGTCTCATATCGGCCGAATGAATGGCCATTGAAGGTTGATCATGAAAGTTATCGCTTCTATCCAACGTTTCCTGAACGACGAAGAAGGCGCAAGTGGCATCGAGTACGCGCTGATCGCAGCCATGGTGGCAGTCGTTCTGTCCTTGTTCACCACGAAAATTGGTGACGCGATCAAAGGCACCATGAACAAGGTGTTGGTTGCACTGGGCGGCACCGCAATCTGAAGCTGAAGCCACATTGGGGCGGCGCAGACGTGGCGTCCGCATCTAAAGGTTGAAGGTGAAACTGGTACCGAGCCTGCTCGTGCTGTGGGCTGCGGCCATTTTTTGGTCGGACCTGCGTCACCGCCGCATCCCCAATGTACTGTCCTTGAGCGGCTGGCTGCTCGGAGGCGCCGTGCTAGCACTGACTGGGCGGTCGCTGACCGGTGACCACTGGACCTCAGCTTTGCAGGCTGCTGCGGCGGCGTGCTTGCTGACTTTGCCAGGCTACGCCTTCGGCAAGCTTGGTGCTGGAGACGTCAAGTTCCTCATTGCCATTGGCCTGTTGACATCTCTGAGCGTCACGATGAAGGCGTTTGTCATTGCCAGCCTTATCGGCGGTACGGGCGTCTTGTTTTGGCTGATACTGCACTCCAGCACTTGGCTCTGGGTGGTGGCTCATGCGCCTTGGCTGGTACGGTGGAGCCCCCCCCCTCCCACTGTTCAACGACCTGACGTGCGCATGCCATTCGGCTCGCTGCTCAGCATCGGTTTGTTCGTCGCATTGCTGAAGGTGATCTGACATGGCCAGCAAAACTGCCTTCGTGGCAGCCGCGAAGAGGCAACGGGGTGCGGCAGCCATAGAGTTCGCCATCTTGTTCACCATCTTCTTTGGCGTCTTCTACGCCATCCTGAGCTATGCCTTTGTGAACCTGCTCTACCAGGGGTTGATACAGGCAGCAGCTGAAGGCGCTCGTTCTGTCGTACAGCTCAACCCAACTTCGTTTGCCAGCAAAAGCGCATATGACACGGCTGCCACCACGCTGGCGAAAGCCTCGGCAAACCAGGCCTTGTCCTGGATGCCCCAGACCGTGAAAAATTCGATCAGCAAGGATGCAAACGGCATCACGGCAGTGGTCACGAATGACAATGTGACAGTCAACACGAGCTCTGGCAACCAGGTCATCACGACCAGCTCGATCACCGTCACCGTCACCTATGCGAACTACAAGTCGAACCCCATCTTGCCGCTGATTGACTTGCCCCTTCTCGGCACCATCCCCAACGTGCCGACGAATTTGGCAGGTTCATCGTCGTTGCGTGTCACGCCCGTCACCGCGCTCCCCTGATACGCATCAGCCAGGAAACCCATGAACAACACGGTATTGCGGATCATTTCGGCGATTTTGGTCATTGGTGCCATCGCTGTGGGCTACCTCGCCATCCACCTCAGCCAGTCAACGCCGGCACCCGCACCGGTCGCAGCCAAGTCCTCCGAACCCAGCCCCCCCCTTGAGGCCGCGGCCATCAGCACCAAGCCAATCAAAGCAGGCCAGGTGATCGTTGCCACCGATGTTGCGATCAAAGGAATGCGCAGCACGGCAGCCGGCACCTACACACAGATTCAAGATGTAGTGGGGCGAGTGCCAGTGTCTGACATCCCGGCTGGCACGGTCTTGGTGCCGAGCTTGTTTGCTGCCGACTCCATCTCCTACCTGCTCAAGCCAGGCGAGCGAGCGATTGGGGTCCCCGTTGATGAAATCAGCGCCGTGGGTGGCTTCATCAAGCCTGGTGATCTGGTTGACGTGCTGGTGTACATGAACAGGGATGCCGACAGCCAAACCAATGCGCAGGTTGTCGTTGACAACGTGCGCTTGCTGACGGTTGGCGAGGCGACACAGTTTGACGCACAGCGCCTCGACGGATCAGGCGCAGTCAAAGATGCTCCCAACACCCTGGTCACTCCTGTGTCCACCGGCGTGTCAAGCAGCCTGAGCCCGTCCAGTGGCCTGAAGGAAAAGAGACTGGGCATGCGTTCCGCCGTGTTGGCGGTGCGTGAATCCGACATGAATCGCCTGATGCTGGCAGCCAATGTGGGCACGTTGCGCCTGGCCTTGCGTCCACCAATGGGATCAGATCCGAACAGCAACCTGCCCCAAGGCAAGGGCGCTCGCACCCGTCCGGCCGCCGCCGTGCTCAGTGACTTGGCGCAAGGCAAAAGGGCAAGCACCGGCGTTCCCACAAAATACGTGATTCAAGAAGGCAGCAAGGAACGTGAAGTGCTCAATGAAGTGAGGGCGGCTCGATGATCCGCGCAAAGACGAGGGGGCTCCACGGCCTTGGGTGCACGATCGCTGCTGCGTTGATGTCAGTAGCGCTGCTGATGCTCATACCTCCCGCAGCAGAAGCGGCAGCAGCCAAAAAGGCTCAACGGCTGCACATGGAATCTGGCGATCAACATGTGTGGGCGGCACGGGGTGAGGTCGTTCGCGTGGCCACGGCCGATGAAAAGGTTGTGGGCGTCAACGTCGCACCGCCATCGGGCGTGGTGCTGACGGCCAAAGGACCTGGCACTGCCATGGTGTCGATCTGGGAACAAGGCCGCAGCTTGCCGGTGGCCCAGTTCAAGGTAACGGTTTCGCCTGCACTGAGCGCAACGAAAGAAGGCCTGGGCACCGATGCGCAGACCGTTAAGGTAGACACACTCGGCGGGTCTTTGCGCATGAGTGGCGAATTCAATTCACTTGAACGCCACGCCGCGACGAGCGATGCCTTGGGCGCTGGCGGCATTTCTGAAAATGCCGGTGGAGCCAACGGCGGCGGTGGCGTCGACGCAGCCGGAAAACCTAGGATCATCGATGGCAGCAAAAGTGCCTTTGACGTGCAGGTGCAGTTGGACGTGAAGGTGGTCGAAGTGAGCCGCAGCAAGCTGAAATCCGCAGGGTTCTATGCGGACAAGACAGTTGGCAACGTGCAGCGTGGATTGTCAGCGCCGTCCAATGTGTCAGGCTTCGTCGACAACGCCAACACAGGCAAAACACTCCTTTCATCCTCTGGGTTCGTTCCAAAGGCGGATGCCTTCAATATCTTCCTTTGGGGAGCCAACAGCCTGACTGTCTTCAGTGCGTTGGAAAGCAATGGCTTCGCCTACACGCTGGCCGAGCCCAGCCTGACCGCATTGAGTGGGCAGACGGCGACCTTCCTGGCTGGTGGAGAATTACCCATCCCCTTGCGAACAGGCTCTGGGTCCGATTCTTCTATCTCCGTGACGTTCAAGCAATTTGGCATCCGGTTGAGCATGACCCCCACTGTTCTTGATGGCAACCGGTTGGTGGTGCAACTCTCACCTGAAGTCTCTGAAATCGACGAGAGCCTCTCCATCACGGCGGGCGGTTTGACACTGCCTGGATTGCGTGTTCGCCGCACCGAAACCACTGTTGCAACAGGCGATGGCGAAACCTTCGTCATCAGTGGCTTGGTCAGCCAGCAAACCGCGTCGGCTGTGGACAAATTCCCCATCCTCGGTGACATCCCCATCCTCGGGGCTTTCTTCAGGTCCAACCGGTTCTCGCGAGACGATCGAGAGTTGCTGATGATCGTGACGCCGCACCTGGTCAGACCGTTCGCCAAAGACGCGAAACTGCCGGCGCTGCCTGGGGAAGAGGTCAAAGACTACGATCCAGGCTACCTGCGTTTCCTCTTCTTGGAAAACGGCAAGTTCACGCAACCCGACAGCGGCTTTTCGCGGTAACCCTCCATGGATGCAGCTCAACAATTCCTGCTGGTCAGTGACAACAAGGGCGTGGTGCAATGGCTGGAGGCCGCGTTGCGCGACGAGGGTGACGTCGTCATTGCCGACAGCACCGATCTTGAAAGGGTGTTGCAGTTGGTGGACGCACTGGGCACGCGGCTGGTGTTCATTGAACTGTCCACGGCCCACGCCTCTCGTGATGCCAGCTTCATGGAAGGCCTCACGGCCGCCAAACCCCTTCTGGCTGTGGTGGCCATGTCTGAGCAACCTGACCGACAAACCGTGTTGACCGCACTGAGGGCAGGCGCGAGGGATTTTGTTTCCCCGGACATGCGACCAGGCGAAGTGCTGGCACTGGTTCGCAGGGCCATGAGCAGGGACCATGCGGACCTGCGCGCCGGTCAGGTTAGAGAAGGCCACATGACTGCGGTTGTCAGTGCGCGGCCCGGGGCAGACGCCCCGATGTTCGCATTGCACCTTGCACTGGGCCTCCAAGAACTGGCGCCGAAAGAAGACATCTTGTTGTTGGACCTCGGCGTGCCCTATGCAGACAGCCTGCACTACCTGGGTATGGAGTCCACGTATACCTTCGTAGACGCCATCCGTAGCCTGCGCCGCATGGATGACACGCTGATCAACTCGGCCTTTGCCAAGCATGAATCCGGATTGCGCGTGCTGGCCATGCCCGAAGAGTCTCTGGAATCCGGCAACTTCACCACTGCGGACCTGTATGTGCTGCTCAGCGCACTGCGCCGTCACTTCAAGCACATCGTGCTCAATGTGGGGGGCGTCCCGGCATCAGAATTCCTGTTTGTGATGGTCGGCCGTAGCGACCGTGTTTTGCTGCTGGCTGAACAGAGCGTGCCCAGTTGCAAGCAAAACCGCACGTTGTTGCAACGACTGAGAGACAACAAGATTGGCATCAATGAAGTGAGCTTGGTTGTTGATCGATATCTGCCAGGCATTCCACCCAACGCCGACACCATTGCCAAGGGTTTCGGGGTGCCACTGATGGCCACACTGCCTTCGTCGGGCATGGCGCGCCTGACCATGATGAATTCGGGCGAGAGTCTGTTCAAGGCTGCGCCGAGAGACCCATATACCCAATCCGTGCGCAAAATTGCCAGCCAACTTCACAGAGATCTGCATGGCGAAGCACGTGGCGTTTCTGACGTCCAAGGTACAAGCTGGCTGGACAACCTGACCTCGCGGCTCAAACTGGGATGACCGGAGCAGCAGCCATGGATTACCGCGGGTTCAGCGCCGATTTCAGTGTCAAAGAAAGCGAGTCCTATCAGGACGTGAAGTTCCGTCTTCACCATTACCTGATCGACCGCATTGACGTGGAGCGCGTGTCCATCCAGGACATGACCAAGACCGAGTTGTCTGACTACGTGCTGGACAAAGTCTCGCACTACGTCAATGAGCATCGCATGCCCATCAGCCGCCACGAGATGGAAAATCTCGCGCGCGAAATGGTCGACGAGCTGACCGGCTATGGTCCGCTTGAGGAGCTGATCAAGGATGACCGCATCAATGACATCTTGGTGAACGGCACTCGCCACATCTATGTAGAACGCTCAGGCGTTTTGAGCCGCACTGATCTGCGGTTCATCGACGATGAGCACGTGCTGCGCGTGATCCGCCGCATCCTTGCCCCGCTGGGCCGCCGCATCGACGAATCCAGCCCCATGGTGGATGCCCGCTTGCCCGACGGCAGCCGGGTTAACGCCATCATCCCACCACTGGCTCTGGATGGGCCCTGCCTGTCCATCCGAAAGTTCCGCAAGGACCCCCTGCAAGCCGGCGATCTGGTGGCTGCGGGAACCATGGACGAAGCCATCCTTGCCTTCCTCAAACACGCTGTGGCGAAGAGGAGCAATGTGTTGATCAGTGGTGGCACCGGAGCCGGCAAGACCACCATGCTCAACGTGCTGAGCCGCTACATCTCACCGCATGAGCGACTGGTGACGATTGAGGACGCAGCAGAGTTGAACCTGGGCCACGACCATGTGGTGCGCCTGGAGACGCGTCCGCCCAACGTGGACGGCAAAGGCGAAGTCACAGCCCGGGACCTCATGCGAAATGCGCTTCGCATGCGCCCGGATCGCGTGCTGCTGGGTGAAGTGCGCTCAGACGAAGTCATGGACATGCTTCAGGCCATGAACACTGGTCACGATGGTTGCATGAGCACTGTGCACGCCAACAGCCCGCGCGACGCCCTTCTTCGCATTGAAATGCTGGCCGGATTCGCGGGCTTTCAGGGGCAAGACTCAACGCTGAAGCACATGATCGCCACGGCGCTGGACCTGGTCATACAGGTCGGCCGATTGCCTGATGGTCGACGCAAAGTGATGGCTGTCACCGAAGTGCTTGGCATACAGGACGAGCGAATCGTGACCAATGAGCTTTTCGTCTTCCACCCTGAAGCCAATCGATTTGACGCCACGGGACTGACACCCGCGTCAAGCAAGCTGCGCAACAGCGACGACTCCCAATCCAACGCATTCCGCAGATCATGGTAGCGGCACTGCTTCTCTCCATGGTCGCCATGTTGATGCTCTTGGGTGCAGCGTTGTCGGTCTTGCGTGCGAGACGCATCGATCACGAGGTCAAGGTCAAAGTACGCCTGCAATCGTTTTCGTTTGTCCCTGACGACGCATACAAACCTCATGTGGCTGACGGCCTGAAAGGTCATATCGAGGTCTGGTTGGCCCGGGTGGGCCTCAAGATCGATCCAGGTACAGCGCTGTTGGCGCTGGGCATTGGCGCGTTGACGTCATGGCTGGTCTGGCACCTGGTGTTCCCGCTGGCTGGCTTGGTGTGTGCGTTGCTGGTGCTGACCGTTGCAGTGGTGGTGCCGCAAGTTCGCTATAGCCAGAAGATCAATGCCCTTGTTGCACAGATTCCCCTTTTCATTGATCAGGTGATTCGTGGCCTGGTCACTGGGCGCAACGTGGAGGGCGCCATCAAGCTGGCCATGGAAGACTTGCGCGAACCACTGCGAGAGGTGATCGAGCGCGCCAACAAAAACGTTGAATTGGGTGCGGACCTCGGCGATGCCCTGCGCGATGCTGCGGCTTTTTACGATGTCAAAGAATTGCACATGCTGGCACTTGCTGTCCAGACTTCTCGGACTTATGGCGGCAGTCCGCGCGAGATGCTGGAAAGCGTTGTGAACTTGATCCGACAACGGGAACAGATGCAGCGCGAATTGCGCGCCATGACAGGGGAGACCCGCGTCACGGCCTGGGTTTTGGGTACCCTACCGCTTCTCACGGCGGCCTACATGGCACTCGTCAACCCGAGTTACATCGCCACGATGTGGCAAGACGAAGGCGGGCGCATGGTGATGATGTTGGCCGCTGGGTTTCAAACCATGGGCGCGCTGCTCCTGTGGCGCATGATCAAGTCCATCTGAGCCGGCACGACAATGGCGCTTTACATCATCCTTGCAGGCCTGCTCATTGCCTTGGCAATGGTATTGGTCTTGATGAGCCAACAGGATGCTGCTGCTCCCGAAGCAGAAAAGCGCTTCCAAGATGTGCTGGACACGCCGCATGATGAAACGTGGCTCAACCAGCGCAAGTGGCGCAAGGCCAGGAGCATCACCCAGCGGTTCAAGCGTGTACTTGAGCGCACGCCGGGCACGGACATGGCCGAAATTGAGGTCCTCCTGCGGCAAGCTGCGCTGTCAGAAGACAAGCATCGAACCCTGGTCTACACCTCACTTTGGCTCACACCTGCACTGGGCACCTTCTTGGGCCTGATGAGCGCGATCTTCAATGGACATCCGCTTGGTCCCGCGCTTTTGATGGGTTTTGCGATCGGCTTCATTCTCCCGCGCAACCTCTTGCGCCGATTTGCCGTTCGGCGCCAACTGGCCATCAAAGAGGAAATGCCCGTGGTGCTCAACCTGATGCGCTTGTTGTTTGATGCGGGGTTGTCGCTGGAGCACACGCTCAAGGCGATCAGCGAACAGGCCAAGGAAATCACGCCAGAGTTGTCCAAGGAGTTTGCCTGGGTGCTCATGCGCATTCACCATGGCCAGGAGCGTGCGGAGGCCATGGACGAAATGGCCAAGCGCAACAACGTGGACGAACTGACGGAGACCGTGGCCATGCTCAAGCAGGCGGCTCGCTATGGCGGTAACTTGCGCGAATCGCTTTTGCGTTACTTGCGGTTGATGGAAGACCGGAGGCTCACAACGCTGCGAGACAAGGTGGGCAAGATGTCGGCCAACATGAGCATCGTGATGATGTTGTTCATGTTCCCCGCCTTGCTGATCTTCCTAGCTGGCCCTGGTGTTTTGGCCTTGACCAAAGCTCTTTCGAGCATGCGATGACTGCCGCCAATTTGACGTTCACATTGCAGCGCCTTGTCACTGTTGGCTTGCTCATTCTGTTGTGTGCCCTCTGCCATGGTTGCAGCAATGCGGGGCTTGGACGCCAAGGTGGCGCCGAGCCACAAGCGGACAGTTCCATGAGATGCGATGGCGATCTGGGACCAAGCGGCAACACCCGACTGGCAACCATCCAGCAAATGATTCAGGACGGCAAGCCTTACGCCGCACTCGCAGAACTGGACAGTCTGGGAGCCACAACCCCCAAAGCCACATGGATGCGGGCAGAAGCTTTGCGCCGCATTGACCGCGATGTCGAGGCACGAACAGGGTATACGCAATTGCTGAACACCTGCCTGGCTGGACAAGCCCATCATGGGCTCGGCCTACTGGCTGCGCGCACGGGACAATTGGGTTCGAGCATTCAATCTTTGACCAAAGCGAGACAACTGCTGCCCACCAACACCATGGTCCGCAACGACCTCGGCTATGCCCTGCTGCTCAACCACCAATGGGACGATGCCCAGTTCGAGTTCCTGACTGTTTTGGACCTGGCGCCAAAAGATCCGCGAGCATCCCGAAACCTTGTGCTCCTGGCCTTCATGCAAGGCAAGGCCGAAGCCGGGCGCAAGCTTGCACAAAAACTGAATTTGGACGCTACCACGGTGGAACGCCTGCAGCTGCAGGCCGTCACGCCCACGCCTGGGTTAGGTGCCTCGATCCTGCGCAATCCGGAAGCCCCCCTCGAATCAGCGGCGCCAATTCCCCCCTTGACAGGGGCAGCCCCTGACGCATCATCCAAGTGATGAGCGTCCAACCGCGCACAGCATTTCAGCCATGAAACAAAAACCTCCCCATCTGCTCAACCGTCAAGCGGTCAGCCGGCAAGTTTCTCAGGCCCTGCTCTTGTCCTGCGTCTTGGCACTGAGTGCGGCACAGGCTCAGAACGCACCTGAACCTGTCAAGCCGTCACAGGATGCAGAGACCGAAGAGTCGGTTTCCCATGCGCCGCGGGCGGGCGAGCAAAGCAAAGCATGGCTAGGTGCACAGGCTCGGCGCGAACAGGCGTCCAAGAACCGACCATCACTCTCCGGGCCAGTGATGTCACGGGTGAACCAACGTTACCTGAACAGCTTCACCACGCGCGTAGAACCCACCAGCTTCCATGATCGTCAGCCGATCTCAGGTAATTGAGGACAGTGTGATTTCGGATCGTTTGCAACCAGAGGCCATGACTGGGCCTGTCCAGGCCATGGCACCTTGCCGTCCTGAGGCGATCATGCGCCGCAAGATCGTCAGCAGTCCGCGCAAGCAGCGAGGGGCCTTTGGCGTATTTGGCGCCTTGACTTTGCTGATCGCCTTGCTGTTCATGGGGCTCAGCATCGATACCGGTCGCCTGTGGCTGGAAAAGCGCAACGTGCAACGTGCGGCGGACATGGCCGCCATGGCCTCGGCACGGTTCACTGGCTGCGGATCATCGGCCGCTCAGGCATTGAATGCCGCCAAAACCACCGCAAAAGAAAATGGCATTGATCCTGCCTTGGTGACCTTTCAAAACGTCAAAAGGGGCGTGATTGCCTTCGACAAAGACGGGAAAACGGTGTTCACGGCAAAAGACACAGATGCGACCAACGCCACCCAAGTGGAGTTGCAAAAGACAGTCCCAGCCAGTATTTTGCTGGGTGGCTTTTTCAACAACTCAACCTTGACCCTGAAGGCTCAGGCGGTTGCCCAAGGTGGTCCTCCAATAGCCACCTATTCGGTGGGCAGCGTTTTTGGCGTATCGTCGGAGGGGGCCAAGCAAATAAGCAACCTCTTCAAAGGCATTTTGGGTGGCACTTCACCGACTTTGGACACAGCTGCCATCAACGCCTTGGTCAATTCAACGGTTACCTTGCAAGCGCTACAACAGGCCTATATTGACATCCATGGTACGCCCATAACTCTGGATGCATTTTTGAAGAAGTCGATGACGGTGTCCGAGTTTCTAGACCTCATCGCCAAGGCATCGCCAACGGTCGCCAATCAACAGGCATTCAAAGATTTGGCAAGTGCCGCAAAGAGCTACCCAGGCACTGTCTTGGTGGGTCAAATTCTCAATATCCAGTCACCGCCAGCCAGTGGCGTGAGTTCGGCCAACATCAGTGTTTTTGACCTCATCAACGCGGGCATCAATGTGGGCGCAATCAGTCAAGGTGGTTTGATCAACCTGAACCTGGGGGTGAGTTACCTGGGGGGTGTTTCGATGAACCTCATAAGCCCACCCATCATTGCGATTGGCCCAGCTGGCAAAGACAGCGCTGGCAACTGGTGCTCTCAGGCGCAATCGTCACAGATGACGCTAAAGGTTGTCATTGCCCCATTTAACGGCAAATTGTTGAATATGGCCTTGCGGTTGGACGCCCTCAGCACAATCGGTCACATGGACTCGCTTAACGTTGCACCAGGCAACATCAATGGGAGCGTTTCTACACAGTCGACTGCTTTGACGCTGATGCTCACCAATTCAGATGACGTGAATAATGATCTGTACAAAGGCCCATTTAACCCCGCTTATGTGCTCGGCTTAGACTTGTTCGGATTCAAGATCAAATTGCTTGAGATTGGCCTCAAATTGCCCGTTGGGGCGGCAGAGTCTAAATCGACAACTTTCACCGTAGCCAGCAAGTTCGATTTACCCAAGTCACCAGATCTGGGGGCAGGCAGTGTGGGCGCCTCGCTGGCCGGTTTGCTGGGTGAAGGCACAAATTTCACCGTGAAAGTGCTGGGGATCGGCGGCTCCATCACGTTTCTGGATGATCTAGTCAAACTTGTGATGGCGCCGCTCGGCACTGCACTAGATGGTTTGCTCGAGGCACTTGGCATCAAGACAGGCTCCGTGCGAATCCAGGTGCTGGATGTCAATGCCTCCCCCCCCGTGCTCCGGCAATGACACTCACCCTTCCCCGTACACCACCTGCGCCTGCGCCCCCGGCATCAGCTCCTTGAAGCGGGCCAGCGCCGCGTCTGAGGGGAACACCTTGGAGTGCTCCCCCAGGTCCAGCTCAGCACGCGCAGACAGCTCGGCCGTGTGCCGCTCCACCACCACGCGTACCGGCAAGCCCTGCAGCGTATCGGGCAAATCGGCCTGAGGCGCAGCCTGGCGGCGTGGCGGGTGCTCGCGCAGCACGTCGGCCAGCGGCAGGCGGGGCTCTTTGGCCTGCAGGCGCACAAAGCGCGCGTAGCGGCATCGGGCCGTGGCCAGGCTCATCACCTGCTGCACATTGAGCCGCAGGCCGCCCGAGAAGCGGTCGTTTTGCACCTTGCCCTGGATGACGACCAGCTCGTCGTCCTTCAGCAAATCCTTGTTGGCGTCCAGGGTCTCCTGGTTGGCCACGGCCTCGATCACCTCGGTCTTGTCATCCAGCTTGAAGATGGCCACGCGGCCGCGCGCGCCGTTGATCACGCGCAGCTCGCTGAC
>CANBQJ010000068.1 GCA_947371645.1 Burkholderiales bacterium
GGCAATGCCGTCGAGAGCGTGTTCATCCCCGAAGACGACCGGGGCACGCTGTGCGTGTCCTCCCAGGCGGGTTGCGCCGTGGGCTGTCGCTTCTGCTCCACCGGACACCAGGGCTTCAGCCGCAACCTCAGCACCGGCGAGATCCTCGCGCAACTGTGGTTTGCCGAGCACACCCTGCGAAAGCGTTTCAACACGTCAGAACGTGTCATCAGCAACGTCGTGATGATGGGCATGGGCGAGCCGCTGCAAAACTACAGCGCGCTGGTGCCCGCGCTCAAGGTCATGCTGGATGACCACGGCTATGGCCTGTCGCGCCGCCGCGTCACCGTGTCCACCTCTGGCGTGGTGCCCATGATCGAGCGCCTGCAGCACGACTGCCCCGTGGCGCTGGCCGTGTCGCTGCACGCCCCCACGGACGCCCTGCGCGACGAGCTGGTGCCCATCAACCGCAAGTACCCGATCGACGAGCTGATCGGCGCCTGCCAGGCCTACCTGACGGCCGCGCCGCGCGACTTCATCACCTTCGAGTACTGCATGCTCGACGGCGTCAACGACACCGACGAGCACGCCGATGCCTTGATCGCCCTGGTCCAGAACCGCATCCATTGCAAGTTCAACCTCATCCCCTTCAACCCTTTCCCGCAGTCTGGGCTGAAGCGCTCAGACCTGGCGCGGGTGCAGGTGTTCGCGCGGCGCCTCGCCGATGCGGGCATCATCACCACCGTGCGCAAGACCCGTGGTGACGACATCGACGCCGCCTGTGGCCAGTTGGCTGGCGAGGTGCAAGACCGCACCAATGCCCAGGCGCGCATGCTGCGCCAGCCGGTTGTTGTGAAATTCGTCCCTCAACCGGTTTCGCCCCCCTCGGATGGGCAGCAAGGCTGATACAAGCGCCTGTGACCAAGCCCGTACACTTCTGCGTTGAACGCTGCATCTGCAGTTCCGAATTTGAGTGGAGACTTCTGGCATGACATGGCGCCTAGCGGTAGCCCGGCTGGTATGGGCCTGCATCGCGGCAGGAAGCCTGATGACGGTACTGGGAGGCTGCGCCTCGCCCTCGGGCGGCAACTGGCGTCAGCAGTCAGCTCAGGCCGGCCCCAGCGACCTCGTCACCCAGTCGGATGAAAACGAGTTGCGCAAGCGCGCACGCATCCGTCTGGAGCTGGCCTCCACCTATTTCACCCAGGCCCAGTACACCACTGCGCTGGACGAAATCAAACAGGCCTTGACCATCGACCCGACCCTGGCCGCGGCGGTGGAACTGCGTGCCCTGATCTATGACGCGATGGACGACCATCCGCGTGCAGAGGACGCCTACAAACACGCGCTGAGCCTGGACCCGAACAACGCCAGCGTGCTGCACAACTATGGCTGGTACCTGTGCCGCCGCAAGGATTTTGTGCGAGCGGACGCCTTGTTCGAGCGGGCGGCCAACCAGCCCTTGTCGCCCACGACGACCAAGTCGCTGCTGGCGCGGGGCGTGTGCCAGATCAATGCAGGGCAATGGCCAGAGGCGGAAAAATCGCTGGCCAAGTCCTATGAGCTGGACCCGGCCAACCCTGCGACCGCCTACAACCTGTCGGCCGTGCTGTTTCGCAAGGGTGAACTGGAGCGCGCCCGCTTCTACATCCGCCGGGTGAACGCCAGCCAGGCACAAGCCACGGCCGAGTCCCTGTGGCTGGCCACGCGCATCGAGCACAAACTGGACAACCCGGCAGGGCGAGACGAGTTCGGCGCCCAGTTGCGCAGTCGCTTTGGTGGCAGCCGCGAGGCCAACCTGTTCGAACTGGGGCGCTTCGATGAGTGAGCCGACCCAGGAAGGGCTGGGCCCTCTGTTCAATGCCCCCGATGCCAGCAACCAGGGGCCAGGTGAATTGCTCCGGCGCGCCCGCGAGGCCCAGCGCATCAGCATCGAAGTGATGGCGGCCAAGATCAAGGTGTCGGTCAGCAAGCTGGAGGCGCTGGAGTCCGGCCGGTTTGACCAGTTGCCCGATGCCAACTTCACCCGTGCCCTGGCCATGACCTTGTGCCGCGCGCTCAAGATCGACCCCAGTCCTGTGCTTGCTGGCATGCCTGCCGCCAGACCAGCGACCTTGTTCTCGGAGGTGCCCCCGCTGAACCAGCCCTTCAAGGCATCGCGGGCCCGCATGGCCTTGTTTGACCACTCTTCGTCGGTGGACTGGTCTGCATTCCTCAAACCCCAGTGGGTGGCGCCGGCCTTGCTGCTGCTGGCGGCCGTGGTGCTTTATGTGGTGCCTGGCTCGTCGGAATGGCCTGGTGAGGCTCAGGCCTGGTGGCGAAGCCATCAGGCTCAGGCGGTCGCGGCACCAGACCAGGCTGCGAGCGGTGCCGACGTTGTGGCATCTGCGCCCACCACGTCGCAGTCCGTAGACGCCAGTGGTGTGGCCGAGACCTTGGCATCTGCTTCCAACGCCGACGCCAACGCCGCGTCTGGCGTGCCTGCTGCAGCATCTGCGCCCGCACTCAACGCCAACGGGACGATGCAGCTCAAACTGGACTCGGCAGATGCGGCCAGTGCTGCGGCCCAATCGGTCGCCCCCCCACCCGCCGCCGCAGTGGCCTCCGTGAGCCCTGCGACGCCGGCTGCCCCGCTTCCGCCAGTGGCCGCGCCCGCAGCGCCGGCCCCCAACAGCCTGCTCAGCATGCGCGCCCGCGAAGCCACCTGGGTCGAAGTCAAGGACGCCCAGGGCAATCGCCTCCTGGGGCGCCTCATCCAGCGTGACGAATCCGTGGACCTCTCTGTTGCGCCGCCCCTGACCCTGCGCGTCGGCAACGCCGGTGGCCTGCAATTGAGCTTCAAGGGTCAGCCGGTGGACCTGGTGCCCTACACGCGCAACAACATCGCGCGCCTTGAGTTGAAATGAGCCTCGAACACTGCACCCTCATCGACGTGGCCAGGCCTGCGTCGCACCGTTCCTTGCAGGCCCGCGTGGTCTGGGGACAGCGCGTGGTGACCATCGGCGGCGGCGCGCCCGTGTGCGTGCAGTCCATGACCAACACCGACACGGTGGACGTCATCGGCACCGCCATCCAGGTGAAAGAACTGGCCCTGGCCGGCTCCGAGCTGGTGCGCATCACGGTGAACACGCCCGAGGCCGCCGAAGCGGTTCCCCACATCCGCGAGCAGCTCGACCGCATGGGCATCGACGTGCCGCTGGTGGGTGACTTCCACTACAACGGCCACCGCCTGCTGTCCGAGCACCCGGCCTGCGCCGAGGCCTTGTCCAAGTACCGCATCAACCCGGGCAACGTGGGCAAGGGCGACAAAAAGGACCGCCAGTTCGCCCAGATGATCGAGGCCGCGCTGCGCTACGACAAGCCGGTGCGCATCGGTGTGAACTGGGGCAGCCTGGACCAGGATCTGCTGGCGTCCCTCATGGACGAGAACGCCCGTTCAGCCGACCCGTGGACCGCGCAGCAGGTCATGTACCAGGCGCTGATCAGCTCGGCGCTGCAGTCTGCCCAGCTCGCCGTCGAACTGGGCATGCGCCCCGAGCAGGTCATCCTGTCGTGCAAGGTCAGCGGCGTGCAGGACCTCATCAGCGTCTACCGTGGCCTGGCCGCGCGATGTGAGCACCCGCTGCACCTGGGGCTGACGGAGGCCGGCATGGGCACCAAGGGCACCGTGGCTTCTGCCACCGCGCTGGCCATCCTGCTGCAAGAGGGCATTGGCGACACCATCCGCGTGTCGCTCACGCCGCAGCCGGGCGAGTCGCGCACGCAGGAAGTCGTGGTGGCGCTTGAAATCCTGCAGGCCCTGGGCCTGCGCACCTTCGTGCCCAGCGTCACCGCCTGCCCGGGCTGTGGCCGCACCACCAGCACCACCTTCCAGGAGCTGGCCAAAAACATCGACGACCACCTGCGCGCCCAGATGCCCGTCTGGCGCACCCGCTACCCCGGCGTCGAGACGCTCAAGGTGGCCGTCATGGGTTGCATCGTCAACGGCCCGGGTGAGAGCAAGCATGCCGACATCGGCATCAGCCTGCCGGGCACCGGCGAAAGCCCGGCCGCACCCGTGTTCATCGACGGCGAAAAGGCCCTGACCCTGCGCGGCGAGCACATCGCCGACGAGTTCATGGCCCTGGTGCAAACCTACATCGAGCGTCGCTTTGGTGCCGGTGCCCCGCAGGCTTGAGCCCGGGCATCGTCCCATCGCCACCCAACAAAACAACAAGACCAGACACTTCACATGGCCGAACAGCTCAAAGCCATCAAAGGCATGAACGACATCCTGCCGCCGGAATCGGCGCGCTGGGAATGGCTGGAAGACAAGGTGAGGGCGCTGATGCGCCGCTACGGCTTCCACAACATGCGCACGCCCATCGTTGAGCCCACGGCCCTGTTCGTGCGCGGCCTGGGCGAGGTGACCGACATCGTCGAGAAGGAGATGTACTCTTTCACCGACAGCCTCAATGGCGACCACCTCACGCTGCGCCCGGAAGGCACGGCTGGCGCCGTGCGCGCCATCAACGAGCACAGCTTCCTGTACGAAGGCGGCAAGCGCCTGTACTACATCGGCCCGATGTTCCGCCACGAGCGCCCCCAGAAGGGCCGCTACCGCCAGTTCCACCAGGTGGGCGCCGAGGTGCTGGGCTTTGCCGGCCCCGATGTGGACGCCGAGCTCATCCTGATGACCGCCACCCTGTGGCGGGACCTGGGTCTGAACGTGGGCACCGACGTCAAGCTGCAGCTCAACAGCCTGGGTCAGCCCGACGAACGCAACGCCCACCGCGAGGCCTTGATCCAGCACCTGGAAGCCCACGCCGACCTGTTGGACGAAGATGGCAAGCGCCGCCTGCACACCAACCCGCTGCGCATCCTGGACACCAAGAACCCGGCCATGCAGCCGGTGGTCGAAGCGGCGCCCAAGCTGATCGATTTTTTGGGTGAAGCCTCGCTGGCGCACTTCCTGGCCGTGCAGCAGGTGCTGACCGCTGCGGGCGTGCCCTTCGAGCTCAACCCGCGCCTGGTGCGCGGCATGGACTACTACAACCTCACCGTCTTCGAGTGGGTGACCGAGCGCCTGGGTGCACAGGGCACCGTCTGTGGCGGCGGCCGCTACGACGGCCTGGTCGAGCAGTTGGGCGGCAAACCCGCGCCGGCCGTGGGCTGGGGCCTGGGCATGGAGCGCCTCCTCCTGCTGCTGGAAGAGGTGGGCGTGGCCCCGCCGCCCGTGGCGCCAGATGCCTTTGCCGTGGTGTTTGCCGGCACGCCGCTGGCCACCGTCATGGTGACGCTCGAAGCCCTGCGTGCCCAAGGGGTGAGCGTGGTGCTCAACCCCGCCGGCAAGGATGGCCCGGCCAGCCCCAAATCTCAGTTCAAGAAGGCCGACGCCAGTGGCGCCCGCTTCGCCCTGGTGTTCGCGCCCGACGAGCTGGCTCAAGGGCAGCTGGCGGTCAAGCCACTGCGCGATGGCGGTGAACAAGCCCTTCACCCCCTGGCAGAAGTGGCCAGTTGGGCCGGCGGCCTGCGCCAGCCCTGAGACCTGCGCGCCACGGCCGCAGCCAGCTTCACAGTGCTGCGGTCCGGCTCGGTCATAATCCCCACCTCTCTCATCACCCCCAACAAGGCAGCGCGTCATGGCCACCTACGACCTGGAACAGCAGGAGCAGCTCGACCAGCTGAAAGCTTTCTGGAAGCAATACGGCAACCTGATCACCTGGTTGCTGGTGGCTGCCCTGGGTGCCTATGCCGCCTGGACGGGCTACCTGTACTGGCAGCAGCAGCGCGCCCAAGGTGCGGGCGGACTCTACGAAGAGCTGGACCGTGCGGCCACGGCCGGCGATGGCGCCAAGGTCAACCAGGCCTTTGCCGACTTGCGGGACAAGTACGCAGGCACCACCTTTGCCGAACATGGTGCCTTGCTGGCCGCCCGCTCCGCGGTGGACCGCAAGAAGCTCGACGAGGCCACCGCCGACCTGCAATGGCTGGTCAAGGAAGGCAAGAGCGCCGACCTGGTCGCCGTGGCCCGCCTGCGCCTGGCCGGCGTGTTGATGGACAACAAGCAGTACGACGAGGCCCTCAAGGCCGTGTCGGCAGAGTTGCCCGCTGAATATGCCGCCGCTGCGGCCGACCGCAAGGGCGACATCCTCTACGCGCTGAACAAGAAGGACGAAGCCGGCAAGGCCTACCTCGTGGCCTACAAGGGCCTGGGTGAAGAGCTTGAGTACCGCCGCTTTGTCGAAGGCAAGCTGACCGCGCTGGGTCTTGCCCCCGAGCACGGCGCCAACACCGTGTCGCCCTTGGCCCAGGGTCTGCCGGTCGGCTTGCCGCCTGGCCTGGCCCCGGCCCGCTGACCGGCCCCGACCGGGTCGGCCCTCTACGCGCTGACACCCCTGCGCCGTCACCCCGAGCACCTCGGCACATGAGCCTGACATCCCGTTTTCCCCTCGTCCTGCGCCGCGCCTGCGGCCTGACACTCGCAGCCGCCGCGCTGGCCACCCTGGTCGCGTGCGGCTCCAGCAAACCCTCACCGGCGAGCCTGGAGTCCTTCAAGTCAACGGCCAAACTGTCTGTGCTGTGGTCCCAGCGTGTCGGTGCCATCGAGGGGCCGATGACCGTGGCCATCACCTCCGATGCCGTCGTGTCGGCGTCCAGTGGTGGTGAGGTTCGCGCCCTGGCGCTGGCCGATGGCCACACGCTGTGGCGCTTCGACACCAAGGCGGACCTGTCTGCGCTGCTGGGGTCGGACGGCCGCTACGTGGCGGTGGTCAGTGACAACAACGACCTGTTGGTCTACGACCAGGGCAAGCTGCTCTGGCAGGAGCGACAGAGCGGCCGTGTGATCACCGCACCGCTGATCGCGGGCGAACGCGTGTTCGTGCAAGGTGTGGACCGTGCGGTGCGCGCCTACGACGTGCTGGATGGCCGCTGGCTCTGGCAATACCAGCGGCCCGGAGGTGAGCCCCTGGCGCTGGGCACCAGCGTGGTGATGACCCCCTTCCGGGACACGCTCCTGGCCGCCCAGGGCTCGCGCCTCGTGGGGCTCGACCCCCTCAAGGGCACCGTGCGCTTCGACGTCAACGTGGGCACCCCGCGTGGCACCAACGAGGTCGAGCGCCTGGCCGATCTGGTTGGCCCCCTGACCCGCGTGGACGATGACGAAGCCTGTGTGCGGGTCTTCCAGTTGTCCGTGGCCTGCCTGGAACTCAACCGCGGCAGCGTGCGCTGGAGCCGCCCGCAAGCCGGCCAACAGGCCGTTGCGGCGAACAACCAGTGGGTGGTCGGTGCCGATGGCGCTGATCGCCTGACCGCCTGGAAGGTCGACAATGGCGACTTCGCCTGGCGTGTGGACCGCTTCACCTACCGTGGCCTGAGCGCCCCTGTGCTGTGGCGCGACATGGTGGCCGTGGCCGACCGGGATGGCTACCTGCACCTGCTCAGTGCGGCCGATGGCGGCACCGTGGCCCGCATGGAGTTGGACAGCGCCTTGGCCACCGCCCCGCGCGTCGTGCAAGACAAGCTCATTGTTGTCACGCGCAAGGGCACGGTTTACGCTCTCGCCGTCAACTGAACATTCACCTCAACAGCCGGGGCCGTGCCTCCGCTGGCACCCTTGCCTGACCCATGAAACCCGTGATCGCCCTGGTGGGCCGCCCCAATGTGGGCAAGTCCACCTTGTTCAACCGCATGACCAAGAGCCGCGATGCCATCGTGGCCGACTTCGCTGGTCTCACCCGCGACCGCCACTACGGCGAAGGGCGGCAGGGCAACCGGGAGTACATCGTCATCGACACGGGCGGTTTCGAGCCGGAATGCACGTCGGGCATCTTCAAGGAGATGGCCAAGCAGACCCGCCAGGCCGTGGCCGAAGCCGACGCCGTGATCTTCGTGGTGGATGCCCGCAATGGCCTGTCCGCGCAAGACCACGACATCGCCCGCTTCCTGCGGACCGCGAACAAGAAGGTGATCCTGGCCGCCAACAAGGCTGAGGGCATGCAAAGCGGCCCGCAGACGGCCGAGTTCTATGAACTGGGCATCGGCGAGCCCCTGGCGATTTCTTCGGCGCACGGGCAGGGCATCCGCAGCCTGATCGAGTTGGCGCTGGAAGACTTCCCCGAGCCGGAAGACGAGGAAGACATTGAAGGTGAAGAGCGGCCCATCCGCCTGGCCGTCTGCGGTCGCCCCAATGTGGGCAAGTCCACGTTGATCAACACGTGGCTGGGTGAAGAGCGCCTGGTGGCCTTCGACATGCCCGGCACCACGCGCGATGCCATCAGCGTGCCCTTCGAGCGCGACGGCAAGAAGTTCGAACTCATCGACACCGCTGGCCTGCGCCGCAAGGGCAAGGTCTTCGAGGCCATCGAGAAGTTCTCGGTGGTCAAGACCCTGCAGGCCATCTCGGACGCCAACGTCGTCTTGCTGCTGGTCGACGCCACCTTGGGCGTGTCCGAACAAGACGCCCACATCGCCGGCTTCGTGCTCGAATCCGGGCGCGCCGTGGTCATCGCCATCAACAAGTGGGACGCGGTCGACAGCTACCAGCGCGAGATGCTGGCCCGCTCCATCGAGTCGCGTCTGGCCTTCCTGAAGTTCGCGCCCGTGCTGCACATCTCGGCCATCAAGCGCCAGGGCCTGGGCCCGGTGTGGAAGGCCATCGCCGATGCCTATTCATCGGCCACGCGCAAGATGAGCACCCCCGTGCTGACGCGCCTGCTGGCTGAGGCCGTGCAATTCCAGCAGCCCAAGCGGGCAGGGGCCTTCCGCCCGAAACTGCGTTACGCCCACCAGGGCGGCCAGAACCCGCCGGTCATCGTCGTGCACGGCAACTCGCTGGAGCACGTCAGCGAGGCCTACAAGCGTTTTCTGGAAGGGCGATTCCGCGAGCACTTCAAGCTCACCGGCACGCCGCTGCGCATCGAGATGAAATCCTCCCAGAACCCGTTCAACGACAAAGAGTGAGCGGGGAAATACCCACCAGCCACCCCCAGTGCGAGGGGAGTGTGTTAAGGTGACCAGTCCGAAACTTCCTCAACACGGAGCATATCGTGAGCAACAAAGGGCAACTCCTACAAGACCCGTTCCTGAACCTTCTGCGCAGAGAACATGTGCCGGTGTCCATTTACCTGGTCAACGGCATCAAGTTGCAAGGCCACATTGAGTCTTTTGACCAGTACGTCGTGTTGCTTCGCAACACGGTCACGCAAATGGTCTACAAGCACGCCATCTCCACCGTCGTGCCTGGTCGTGCCGTGAACTTCCACGCCAACGACGCCGTTGAAGAGTGATCCCCCGGTGCCACCGTTTGACGTGGCACCACACCGGGCTCGACTTCCCTCCCACCTGATCCACCAGCATCCGCGCTTCACACTTTGACCTCTCCTTTTTCTGGTCAGAACGCGTCGGATGCGCCCAAAGTGGTGCTGGTAGGGGTGGATTTCGGGTCCGGTTCTTCTTTTGATCCCACGCTGGACGAACTCGCGCTGCTGGCCGAGTCAGCGGGGGACGAGCCCGTGGCCAAGATCACGGCCAAACGCAAGGCGCCCGACGCGGCCCTGTTTGTGGGTTCCGGCAAGGCAGACGAGATCAAGGACCTGATCACGCTCTACCAGGCCCATGGCGTCATCTTCGACCAGGCCCTGTCGCCCGCGCAGCAGCGCAACCTCGAGCGCCACCTGGGCGTGGAGGTGCTCGACCGCACGGGCCTCATCCTCGAGATCTTTGGCGCCCGGGCCCGCAGCCACGAGGGCAAGCTGCAAGTCGAACTTGCCCGCCTGCAATACCTGTCGACCCGCCTGGTGCGCCGCTGGAGCCACCTGGAGCGTCAGCGCGGTGGTGTGGGTCATCGAGGTGGCCCCGGTGAGACCCAGCTGGAACTGGACCGCCGCATGATCGACGTGAAGATCAAGTCGCTCAAGGAGCGGCTGGCCAAAGTCAAGAAGCAGCGCAACACCCAGCGCCGTTCGCGTGAACGCGTGGGCAGCTTCAGCGTGTCCCTGGTGGGCTACACCAACGCGGGCAAATCCACGCTGTTCAATGGGCTGACCAAGGCGGGCACCTACGCCGCCAACCAGCTCTTCGCCACCCTGGACACCACCACGCGCCAGCTCTTCCTGGCCGAGGCCCAGCGCAGCATCACGCTGTCCGACACGGTCGGCTTCATCCGCGATTTGCCGCACACGCTGGTGGAGTCCTTCGAGGCGACGCTGCAAGAGGCCGCTCAAGCGGATCTGCTGCTGCACGTGGTGGACGCGGCCAGCCCGCACCTGCACGAGCAGATCGCCGAGGTCTTGCGCGTGCTCGACAGCATCGGGGCGGGCGATCTGCCCCAGGTGCTGGTGTTCAACAAGGCGGACTGCCTGGAGGCGCACCAGGTGCCCGTCCAGGCCCGCGACCACTTTCCACTGACCGACAGCCGTTCGGTCGAACGTGTTTTTGTCTCTGCGCTGTCCGGCGAAGGCCTGCCGGTGTTGCGCGCGGTCATCGCTGAAGCCGCTTTGCGCAGTCAAGACGGCCTCGGAGGCGCTACTCTGGCGCTGGACCCCCGTTTCGACATGCACAATCGCGACCATGCCCCCTGAGCGCCCGGGGCCAGGTACACCTGACACCACCATGAGCATGCAGCCCTTAGAGCCCCACTCCGACACCACGCCCAACCGTGGCGTGCGCCCAGCTCTGCCTCAGGCCCTGGCGGCTTGCGGCCACTACACCCTGGGTGCCGCCCGCCGGCTGGCCTGGTCGACCACGCAGGTGCTGCGCGCCGCCATGCCAGGCGCCGCGCAAGGACCCATGCTGGCCGACCGCCAGGATGGCCCACCTGACCTGGACGAACTCTGGCGCGACCTCAACCGCAAGCTCAGTGGCCTGTTTGCCGGCCGACCAGGCGGCGACGGCGGCTCTGGCGGCGGCATCGGGCCTGGCGGAACGGGCATCGGCATCGGCCTGGTGCTGGGCCTGGTCGCCCTGATCTGGCTGGGCAGCGGTTTCTTCATCGTGCAGGAAGGGCAGCAGGCCGTGGTGATGTCCTTTGGGCGCTTCAGCCACACGGTGGACGCTGGCTTCCAATGGCGCATGCCCTATCCCTTTCAGAGCCACGAGATCGTCAACCTCACCCAGTTGCGCTCCATCGACGTGGGCAGCAATTCGGTGATGCAGGCCACCGGCTTGCGTGACTCTTCCATGCTGACGCGCGACGAGAACATCGTCGACATCCGCTTCACCGTGCAGTACCGACTGGCCGACGCCCGACAGTACCTGTACGAGAACCGCAGCTCCGATGAGGCCGTGCTGCAGGCGGCTGAATCCGCTGTGCGCGAAATCGTGGGCAACAGCACCATGGACTCGGTGCTGTATGAACAGCGCGATGCCATCGCCACCGAGCTGGTCAAGTCCATCCAGGGCCAGGTCAACAAGCTCAAGGCCGGCGTGACCATTGCCAACGTCAACGTGCAGAGCGTCCAGGCGCCCGAGCAGGTGCAAGCTGCGTTTGACGACGCCTTCAAGGCTGGCGCCGACCGCGAGCGCCTCAAGAACGAAGGCCAGGCTTACGCCAACGACGTCATCCCCAAGGCCCAGGGCACGGCCGCGCGCCTGCGCGAAGAGGCCGCCGGTTATGCCGCCCGCGTGGTGGCCCAGGCCGAAGGCGATGCGCAGCGCTTCAAGTCGGTCTACGCCGAATACCAGAAGGCACCGGGCGTGACCCGCGACCGCCTCTACATCGACACCATGCAGCAGATCTACTCCAACGTCACCAAGGTGATGGTGGATGCCCGTCAGGGCAGCAACCTGCTGTACCTGCCGCTGGACAAGCTGATCCAGAACGCTGGCAACGGTGGCTTGCCCGTGGCCGTGGCGCCCACCACGCCGGGCGCTGCGCCCGCCAGCGGTGCGACGGACCTGCCCGCCAACACCACTCCACCTGTGAGCGCCCAGGACGGCCGCTCGCGTGACAACCTGCGCAGCCGCGAACGCGAAACCCGCTGAAGCACCCCGCTCGCCAAGGAATCCTCATGAACCGCATTGGCTCCATCATTGTCGGCCTGCTGCTGATCGTCATCCTGCTGGCTTCCACCCTGTTCGTGGTCGATCAGCGTCAATTCGCCGTGGTCTACGCACTGGGTGAAATCAAAGAGGTGGTGTCGGAACCCGGCCTGAAGTTCAAGCTGCCGGCGCCCCTGCAAAACGTGGTCTTCCTGGACCGCCGCATCCAGACCCTGGACAGCCCTGAATCGCGCCCCATCTTCACGGCCGAGAAGAAGAGCCTGGTCATCGACTGGCTGGTCAAGTGGCGCATCGTCGAGCCCAAGCAGTTCATCCGCAACAACGGTGTGGACCTGCGCAACGCCGAAAATCGCCTGACCCCCATCGTGCAGGCTGCGCTCAACGAAGAAGTCACCAAGCGCAACGTCGGTGCCGTGCTCTCGGCCGAACGTGAAAAGGTCATGCAGGGCGTGATCAGGCGTCTGGTGGACGACGCCAAGTCCTTTGGCATCGAGGTTGTGGACGTGCGCATCAAGCGCGTGGACTTCGCCGCCAACATCACCGATTCGGTCTACCGCCGCATGGAGTCCGAGCGCAAGCGCGTGGCCAATGAGTTGCGCTCCACCGGCGGTGCCGAAGGCGAAAAAATCCGTGCCGACGCCGACCGCCAGCGCGAAATCATCGTGGCCGAAGCCTACCGCGATGCCCAGAAGCTCAAGGGCGATGGTGACGCCAAGGCCTCGGCCCTGTACGCCGAAGCCTTTGGCAAGGACCCTCAGTTCGCTCAGTTCTACCGCAGCCTGGAGGCCTATCGGGCCACCTTCCGCAGCAAGTCGGACATCATGGTGCTGGACCCGAGCAGCGACTTTTTCAAGGCCATGCGCGGCGGATCGGCCCCGGCCACGGCTCCCCGCAAGTGATCGCCTGAACGCTGCCAGCCATGTCTGACGATGCCTTGTGGATGGCCCTGGCCCTGGTGCTGGTCATCGAGGGCTTGCTGCCGGCGCTCAACCCGGGTGGCTGGCGGCGCATGTTCGAGCGCATCCTGACGCTCAGTGACCAGCAGGTTCGCACCATCGGGCTGGTCAGCATGGTACTGGGCCTCATCATGCTTTGGCTGACACAGACAGGCCAATAGAGCCATCAGGCACTCGGGGGCTGTCACGGACGCCCCCCGGCCTGTAGAATCCCGGTTTTAACCCCCCTCAGTTTTCATATGCCATCTGCTTGGCTGTTGCCAGAGCACATTGCCGATGTTTTGCCTTCTCAGGCGCGTCGGGTGGAAGATTTGCGCCGCACCTGGCTGGATGCGGCTCGTGCCTATGGCTTCGAGCTGGTCATCCCGCCCATGCTGGAGCACATCGAGTCGCTGCTGTCTGGCACGGGGGGCGCCCTCGATCTCCAAACCTTCAAGCTCGTTGATCAACTCAGCGGCCGCACACTGGGTGTGCGCGCTGACGCCACCCCGCAGGTGGCACGCATCGACGCGCATTTGCTCAACCGCTCGGGCGTGACCCGGCTGTGTTATTGCGGCCCCGTGCTGCACACGCGGCCGGCCACGGCCCAGGCCAGCCGAGAGCCTTTGCAGCTGGGTGCTGAAATCTACGGCCACGCGGGCCTGGAAGCCGACCTCGAGGCCACCGAGCTGGCCTTGGAAGGCCTGCTGGCCAGCGGCCTGCAAGGCCTGGTGCTGGACGTGGCCGACGTTCGCCTGGTAACGGGCGTGCTGGCGGCTGTGGGCTTGTCAGGCCTGAGCGCCGCCCAGCGCGACCAGTTGCTCGCCGCCATCACCGCCAAAGACGTCACCCTCATCGGTGAGCAGCTTCAAGCTGTTGCACCTGAGGCGGCCGCCCAGGCCCTGCCGGTGCTCAGCACCTTGACCCGGCTGTATGGCGGCACGGAAGTGCTGGCCGATGCGCGCCGGGCCCTGCCTGGGCACCCGCTGATCACCCAGGCGCTGGACGACCTGGCCTGGTTGGGTGGCCATGTGCAGCAGGCCCAGCCCAGCGTGAGCGTGGGCTTCGACCTGTCTGACCTGTCGGGCTTCAGCTACTACAGCGGCACCCGCTTTGCCGTCTACGCGCAAGGCCATGCCGAGGCCGTGCTGCGCGGGGGCCGATACGACGAGGTGGGGGCGGTCTTTGGTCGCCGTCGCCCGGCCGTGGGCTTCAGCCTCGACCTCAAGGTGCTGGCCGATGTGCTGGCCGGCATGCAGGCCTTGCCGCCGCGCTCGGCCATCCTGGCGCCCTGGGGCGAAGACCCGGGCTTGCGCGAGGCCATACGCCAGGCCCGCGCCCAGGGGCACACCGTCGTGTGTGTGCTGCCTGGACATGAACATGACGTCCAGGAGTTCGCGTGCGACCGCGAACTGGCCCTGGTCGACGGACGCTGGGCGGTGCGGTCGCGCTGACCGCCCACGTCCACCTCAAACTGCTTCACAGGAATCATTCCCATGCAAAGCAACACAGCGTCGGCTGCGGCCGGCAAGGCATCGGCTCGCAACGTCGTGGTCGTCGGCACCCAGTGGGGTGACGAAGGCAAGGGCAAGGTCGTCGACTGGCTGACTGACCATGCCGCTGCCGTCGTGCGTTTCCAGGGCGGGCACAACGCCGGCCATACCCTGGTCATCAACGGCAAGAAGACGGCCCTGCAACTGATCCCCTCGGGCATCATGCGCGAAGGCGTGGCCTGCTACATCGGCAACGGTGTGGTGGTCGACCCCACCCACCTGCTGGCCGAGATCGAGCGCCTGGAAGCCGCCGGCCTGAACGTGCGCTCGCGCCTGTTCATCAGCGAATCCTGTCCCCTGATCCTGCCCTTCCACGTCGAGGTGGACAAGGCCCGCGAGGCCCTGCGTGAAACCAGCGGCTCCGGCAAAATCGGCACCACGGGCAAGGGCATCGGTCCGGCCTATGAAGACAAGGTGGCCCGCCGCGCCTTGCGCGTGCAAGACCTGAAGCACCCGGAGCGCTTCGCCAAGAAGCTGGCTGAACTGATCGAGCTGCACAACTTCGCGCTGTCTGGCTACCTCAAAGGCACACCGCTGGCATTCCAGCCCATCTACGACGGCGCCATGAAGGCCGCCGAGCAGATCCTGCCCATGCTGGCCGACGTCGGCGTGAGGATCCACGCCCACACGCTGGCCGGTGGCTCGGTGCTGTTCGAGGGTGCCCAGGGCACACTGCTGGACATCGACCACGGCACCTACCCCTACGTCACCTCCAGCAACTGCGTGGCCGGCAATGCCGCAGCTGGTTCAGGCGTGGGCCCGGACAAGCTGCACTACATCCTGGGCATCACCAAGGCCTACACCACGCGCGTGGGCAGCGGGCCTTTCCCCACTGAACTGGACTGGGACACCCCCGGCACCGTGGGCAACCACCTGTCCGTGGTGGGCCAGGAGCGTGGCACCGTGACGGGCCGCGCCCGCCGCTGTGGCTGGCTGGACGCCGCAGCGCTGAAGCGCTCGGTGTTGATCAACGGCATCTCCGGCCTGTGCATCACCAAGCTGGATGTGCTGGACGGCCTCACCGAGATCAAGGTCTGCACCGGCTACAAGCTGCGCGGCCAGACCGTCGACATCCTGCCGCTGGATGCTGACGACATCATCGCCTGCGAACCCATCTACGACACCTTCCCCGGCTGGGAGGGCACGACCTTCGGCATCACCGAGTGGGACAAGCTGCCGGCCAACGCGCGCGCTTACCTCGAACGCGTGCAGGCCTTCATCGGCGCGCCCATCGACATGGTCTCCACAGGCCCGGATCGTGACCACACCATCTTGCTGCGTCACCCCTATCTGGGTTGAGCGCAGTGCAATCACCCGCGGTACACCGTTTCAACCCACAAGGCCCACTCATGCTCACCGACGACGGCAAGCACCTGTACGTTTCCTGGGAGGAATACCACCAGCTCATCGAGCGACTGGCCCTGAAGGTCCACGCCTCGGGCTGGGAGTTCGACCAGATCCTGTGTCTGGCGCGCGGGGGCATGCGCCCAGGCGACGTGTTGTCGCGCATCTTCGACAAGCCGCTGGGCATCATGTCCACCAGCTCATACCGTGACGACGGCGGCACGCTGCAAGGCCGTCTGGACATGGCCAAGTACATCACCATGCCCAAGGGCGAACTGGCGGGCCGCGTGCTGCTGGTCGACGACCTGGCCGATTCGGGTGTGACGCTGCACGCTGTGGTCGACCGCCTGCGCGGCGTGCCGGCCATCACCGAGCTGCGCTCTGCCGTGATCTGGATGAAGGGTGTGTCGACCTACACGCCCGACTACTTCGTGGACGCGCTGCCTACGAGCCCGTGGATCCATCAGCCCTTCGAGGAATACGACAACCTGCGGCCTGATGCCGTGAAGAAGCGCTTCCAGTTCTGAGGTCTGGGGAGAGGAGGGCGCCGGCCCTCCTGGCAGACCCTGGGGAGCAACCAAGCCGCAGTGCACTCAAGGCCTGCGGTTTTTTTGTGCACAAAGAAAAACGCCGACTGGCGTGAACCAATCGGCGTTTTCAACCAGTGTGACCTGGTGCCCAGGAGAGGACTCGAACCTCCACGGAGTTACCCGCTAGTACCTGAAACTAGTGCGTCTACCAATTCCGCCACCTGGGCAGGTACC
>CANBQJ010000069.1 GCA_947371645.1 Burkholderiales bacterium
GGGCTCTGCCGATGCGCAGGCGCTGAAGGCCGAAGTGGCGGCGTTGGTGGCCAGCCGGCCCTTGTCGCACTGGGCGCAGGCCTTTGATCTGGCCGATGCCTGCGTGACGCCGGTGCTGACGCTGGCCGAGGCGCAGGTGCACCCGGCCATCGCGACTGCCGCCGGTGCGCATGGCTGGACTGCGCTGAACGCCTGAGCACCGTGCTCAAGCTGCGCCGCTCGGCAGCTTGAAGCGCGCCACATTGGCCACCAGGGTCTGAGCCTGGTCTTTCAGGGCCGAGGCCGCGGCCGCCGTCTGCTCCACCAGCGCGGCGTTTTGCTGCGTGGCGGCGTCGAGTTGCTGCACCGCCAAGGTGGTCGATGCGATGCCGTGGGCCTGTTCGCGGGCGCCCGCGACGGCGTCGCCCAGGCACTGGGTCACCGTGGCGGAGGTGTGCACCACCTTGGCCATCAGGTCACCGGCGCGGTTGGCCACGTCCATGCCGCCTTGCACCTGCTGCGCACTGTCTGCGATCAAGGTCTTGATTTCTCGGGCCGCGTCCGAAGAGCGTTTGGCCAGTGCGCGCACCTCCGAGGCCACCACCGCGAAGCCGCGGCCATGCTCGCCGGCTCGTGCGGCTTCCACGGCGGCGTTCAGCGCCAGGATGTTGGTCTGGAAGGCGATGCCCTCGATGGTGCCGACGATGTCGCTGATGCGTGTGGCCGACCCGTCGATGCGCTGCATGCGGGCCACCAGTTCCTGCACCACCTCGCCACTGTGCTGGGCGGCCTGGGCATTGCCTTGGGCGATGTCCGCCGCGCGGGTCACCGCGTCGTCGTTGTGTTGCACGCCGGCCGAGATCTCGGCCATGGCCAAGGCCGTTCGCTGCAGGTGCGAAGCGGACTGCTCCGTGCGGCCATTGAGGTCGCTTGCGCCTGCCGCGATCTCACCGCTGGCCACGACGATGCCGTCGGCCGCCTGGCGCACCTGCGCCACCAGGTGCTGTGTGGCATCGCGCATCTGGCGCAAGGACCGGATCAGGCCAGCCGCTTCGTCGGCGCCCCAGGCGTGGGGGCAGGTGGTGAGGTCGCCATCGCGCATCTGGTCGATGTGAAAGGCCACCTCACGCAGGCCGCCATGCAGCACCTTGCGAAACGCGCTGAACAGGTAGATCGCGGCCATGAGGCACAGGCAGACCAGCACGAAGGTCATGTTGCGGCTGGAGGCCAGCTTGCCCACGCGGGTGGCGATCAAGGCGTCCAGGCTTGTGGCGGCCTCTTCGTTGAGGCGCAGCATCGCGGCCACGGCCTGGTCGGCGGCCTTGGCGACCAGTTGGGACTGGCCTTGCTGGCTGGCACCCGAGCCCGAGCCCTGGGTGGGGCTTTGGGCTTGCAGCACGGCGCCTTCGATCAGGTCGGTCAGGGCCTGCACGGCGCGGTTGGCATCCTGGTCGTGAACGGCGTCCTGGATGGCGGGGTTGTAGGCCTTGACCTTGCCCAGGCCGGCCTTGACCCCGTCCTGGCCGCTGCGCAAGATGGCCACCTGTTCGATCAACTGGCGCAAGTCGGCCGCCGAGGCCTGTCCGCCCGTCAGCACCTTGGTGCCGGTGGCGCCGATCTGGCCGGCCGCCTCGATCATGCTGGGCAGCTTGAACATCGACGTGTCCATCAGGTAGTAGGTGTCGATGTCGGGGTCGAGCGTCAGGTTGGAGCCGTCAGAGGCCACGCCGATCAGGTCGATGAGCGCATGGATGGCGGCGGACGCCGCGTGCAGGTCGGTGTCGACTTTGGCGGATGCCGATGTGGCGGTCGTGGGCGGGGCCGGCATGGCCTTCATCGCCTGGGCCAGGGCGTCGTGTGCCGCCTGGGTGCTCAGGGCGGCACCGTGGCTGTCGTTCATGGCCTGCAGGCGGGCCCTGCGGTCTTGCAGCAGAGTCTGCGTGGCCGCAGCTTCGGCCGCAGCGGGTGGCATGACGAGCTGGTTGCGGGCCTGCAGCAACACGGGCAGCAAGGCATAGGCTTCACGGGCGTAGGCGCTGCCTTCCAGTTCCTTGGCCGAGAACTCGATCTGATCGGCCTGGCTGTTGAAGTACTGCCAACCCAGCACGGCAATGGGCAGCAGGAAGGTCAGGGTGATGATGGCGGCTTTGGCGTTGAAGCCAATGCGGCGAAACAGCCGCACGCCTGGGGCCCAGAGGCCATGGTGTTTGAAGAAGCCGTCGCGGCGGCGGGTGGGTTGGGGCAGGGCGTGCACTGGTGACGTGTGCGCCGCGGCTGCAAAGCCAGTGGCCTGGCTGATGCTGTTGTGCATGATCGAACCTCCAAGTGAAGCGCCCGCCCAGGCGCGCATGCTGTTGAAAAGTCACCAAGACCCTTTTCGGTCCGGGGTCAGCACTACTTGAAGGTTTTCGGTCAATTGGGCGTCAAAGGGGGTTCAGGCGGCCCGGGCGGTGGGCAGTGCAGTGGTGTTGGCGGCAGTGGCGTTGGCCTCCACGGCCCGCATCATTTCCTTGCGGAAGCGGTTGAGCTCTTGAACCGACTCGAAGGGGCGGCCCATCAGCGAGCTCAGGTTGTGCAGGATGCGCTCCACCACCTTGCCTTCCCAGGCGGCGTCGAACTGGATCTGCTTGTCCAGCCAGTGCTCCAGCCAGGCCGGGTCCGGCAGGCGGGACTGGATGGTGTCGCGCGGGAAGAGCTTGGTGCTCACGTGCAGGTTGGTGGGGTGCAGGGCCTGGGCCGTGCGGCGGGCGCTGGCCATCAGCACGCCCACCTTGGCAAAGGCGGCGCGGGCCTCGTCGCCAAACTTGTTCATGGCGCGCTTCATGTAGCGCAGGTAGGCGCCACCGTGGCGGGCCTCGTCGCGCGACAGGGTGTCGTAGATGGCCTTGATCACGGGCTCCGAGTGCCACTGGGCGGCACGGCGGTACCAGTGGTGCAGGCGCACCTCGCCGCAAAAGTGCAGCATCAATGTTTCCAGCGCCGGGGCCGGGTCGAACTCGAAGCGCACCTCGTGCAGCTCGGCCTCGGTGGGCACCAGGTCGGGACGGAAGCGGCGCAGGTACTCCATCAGCACCAGGGAATGCTTTTGCTCTTCAAAGAACCAGACGCTCATGAAGGCGGAGAAGTCGCTGTCGTCGCGGTTGTCGCGCAGGAACATCTCGGTGGCGGGCAGGGCGGCCCACTCGGTGATGGCGTTCATCTTGATCGTCTGGGCCTGCTCGTCGCTCAACTGGCTGGCGTCGAACTGGTCCCAGGGGATGTCGGCGTCCATGTTCCAGCGCACGGCTTCCAGTTGCTTGAACAGTTCGGGGTAAAGCATGGCCATGGCGGGCTCCATTTGAGGCGTATCAAGATCTCGGGCAAAGCCCGGTCCGTGCGTCGCAGAGGCTACACGCCCTTCGTGACGTTTTGAAGCAAGAGCTTTCATCAAGCGGGCAATTGCGGGGGTTTTGCATCCGTTCCAGCACGCCATGCGTAATGCCCTTTGAGGTTCTTTGAGCCTGAGGCGCGCACACTGGGCGTTTCTTCACCATTTGAAAAGGACCTGTCCATGTCTGACCTTGCCTTGTCGTCTGCGCGCGCACCCGTTGTCGTGGCGCTGGCCCGCTTCCTTGTGCTGTCCTGCGCGGTGGCGGCGGGCGGTGCAGCCTGGGGCGCCACGCCGGCGGCCACCGATGCCACCTCGGGCACGCCGGCCACGGCGGCCTGCAGCGGCCTGCTCAACCAGAGCTTCCCGCGCCTGCAGGATGAAAAACCCCAATCACTGTGCCAGTACAGCGGCCGCGTGCTGCTGGTGGTCAACACGGCCAGCTACTGCGGCTTCACCTCACAGTACAAGGGCCTGGAGGCGCTCTACGCCAAGTACAAGGACCAGGGCCTGGTGGTGCTGGGCTTCCCGTCGAATGATTTCGGCAACCAGGAACCGGGCTCGGCCAAGCAGATCGCAGACTTCTGCGCCAACACCTATGGCGTCAAGTTCCCCATGTTCGGCAAGAGCCACGTGCGGGGCGACGAGGTCAACCCCTTGCATGCCCAACTCATCGCCGCCACCGGCACCACGCCGAAGTGGAATTTCTACAAATACCTCATCGGCCGCGACGGCAAGGCGCTCAAGGCTTACAGCAGCATGACCAGTCCGGACGACAGCGAACTGGTGGGCGAGATCGAGCGCGCACTGGGTAAAAAGTGACAAAGACCCAGCGCCTGGCGTGCACAAAAATACTGATTGGTATAGAGTGTGAACTGACGAGTATTTTTTGGCATTGACCGGGCACTGAACTGGGCTTGCTGCCACCTCGGCGAGGGTGCAGCGGGTTGTGGCACCAAGAAGACTCGCCCCAACTGGAGTCCAGCATGAAACGCATCGCCGTCATCGGCGCCGGGATCGCCGGCATGGGCGCCGCCCACCGCCTGGCCCTGGCGCCCGGCCACCGGCGCGTCACCTTGTTCGAGGCGGGGGCCACTTTTGGTGGCCACGCCAACACGGTCGACCTCACCTTGGCCGACGCGACGGGCCGCATGGTCACCCACGGCGTGGACACCGGCTTCCTGGTGTTCAACGAGCGCACCTACCCGCAGCTGATCGACCTGTTTGCACGGCTGGGCGTGCCGGTGGCGGCCTCCGACATGTCCTTCTCCGTCCAGGTGCCGCGCGAGGCCCAGGGTGCGTCCGGCCTGAGACCGGGTCTGCAATGGTGCGGCTCCGACCTCAACACCGTGTTCGCGCAGCGGCGCAACCTGTGGTCACCCCCGTTCTGGCGCATGCTGGGTGACATCCTGCGCTTCAACCGCATCACCACGGTCCTGGCCACCAGCGGCGACGAAGCCGGCCTGCGCCAGCCCATCGGCGATTTCCTGGCCACCCACCGTTTCTCCGACGCCTTCCGAGAAGGCTACCTGCTGCCCATGGTGGCTTGCATCTGGTCCTGCCCGGTGCAGCAGATGCTTCAGTTCCCCATCGCCACGCTGATCCGCTTCTGCCACAACCACGGCCTGCTGCAGGTGGCCAACCGGCCGCAGTGGTACACGGTGCGCGGCGGTTCACGCGAGTACGTGCGCAAGCTGATTGCCCAGTTGCCCGATGCCCGCACCGATTGCCCTGTGCACGGCCTGACCTTGCTGGGTGAGGAAGGCAGCGCGGGCGTGATGGTGCACAGCGCGCGCGGGGCCGAGCACTTTGACGAGGTGGTGCTGGCCACGCATTCGGACCAGGCCTTGCGGCTGCTGGGCACGCACGCCAGCGACGACGAGCGCGCCACGCTGGGGGCCATCCGCTACCACGACAACGAGGCGGTGCTGCACACCGACACCACCCAGCTGCCGCACAACCTGCGCGCCTGGGCCGCCTGGAACTACGAACGCGCAGCCCACCCCGAGGCCGAAGGCCGCGCCGTGTGCCTGCACTACCTGATCAACCGCCTGCAGCCCTTGCCCTGGTCGCAGCCAGTCGTGGTGTCGCTCAACCCCTTGCGCGAGGTGCTGCCCGAATCCGTCCTGGCCCGTTTTCAATACGCCCACCCCATCTTTGACCAGGCCGCCATGGACGCCCAGGCGCGGCTGCCCGAGCTCCAGGGCCGACGCGGCATCTGGTTTGCCGGCGCCTGGACGGGCTATGGCTTCCACGAAGACGGCCTCAAGTCGGGGCTGGGCGTGGCCTCGTCCCTGCTGGCCAAGGAAGGCGTCACGCTGGCCGAAGACGCCTCGGACCTGGCCGGCCGCTACCTCAGCGAGGCCCGCAGCGCATGAGCACCGACGTCGCCACCGCCCATGGCCAAGGCCCGCGTGCCCTGATCGGCTTCGGGCAGGTGCGCCACACGCGCTTGCGGCCCAGCCGCCATGCCTTCGCGTACGGCAACTACTTCTGGCTGCTGCCCATGCGCAGCCTGGCCCGCCGGCCACAAGCCGAGGTGCACCGCCAGGGCCGCAGCTGGCTGGCCTTTCACGATGCCGACCATGGCGACGGTGGCGCCGATGCCCTGGCCTGGCTGGACGGCCTGCTGCGCCAGCAAGGCCTGTGGCGCGACGAACTGACGCAAGGTGAGGTCTGGCTGCAGACCTACCCCCGCGTGCTGGGCTATGTGTTCAAGCCCGTGAGCTTCTGGTACGTGCACCGCGCCGACGGTGCCCTGCATGCCGTGGTGGCCGAGGTGAACAGCACCTTTGGCCAGCGCCACTGCTATGTGCTGAGGCCGCAGCAGGGCCAGAGCGCCATCGGCTGGGGACAGGAGCTGCTGGCCGACAAGGCCATGCACGTCTCGCCGTTTTGCGAGGTGCAGGGCGGCTACCGCTTTCGCTTCATGCGCAGTGACGGGCCCGGCCCAGGCCGCATCGTGGCCCGCGTCGACCATGACGATGCGCAAGGCCCGGTGCTGCAGACCTCGGTCAGTGGCGCGCTGGAGCCGCTCACCACCGCCAGCGTGCGCCGCGCCATCTGGGGCTGGCCCTGGATGACGCTGGGCGTCATCGCCCGCATCCACTGGCAGGCCTTGCAGCTGTGGCTCAAGCGCGTGCCGGTTCACAGCCTGTCGTCCCAACCCTCGCCCGAGAAGTCCGCACCATGAGCCGACACAGCAGCACCACCACCCACCCTTCCGTGTCCAGCGGCCTGCAAGGCGCGCCGGCGGCCGCCCGCATGGCCCTGCGCATGCTGCAGCACCTGCAACACGGCGCCCTGGACGTGCAGCTGCCCGATGGCAGCAGCGCGCACTTTGGTCAGACCACCACCGGCCACCCCGAGGCCCCGCGTGCCGCCTTGCGCCTGCACGACTGGCGCGTGTGCAGCGCCGTGATCAAGTCCGGCGACATCGGCTTCGCGGAGGGCTACATCGACGGCCACTGGAGCACACCCGACCTCACCGCACTGATCAAGCTCTTCATCGCCAACCGAGCGCAAGTCGAATCGGTCATCTACGGCCACTGGCTGGGCCGCCTGGCCTACCGGGTCAAGCACCTGCTCAACCACAACTCCAGGGCCAACAGCCGCAAGAACATCCAGGCCCACTACGACCTGGGCAATGCGTTTTACCGCCTCTGGCTGGACGAGACCATGAGCTACTCCAGCGCCTGGTTCGAAGGCGACCACAGCAAGGGCATGGTCGAAGCCCAGCGCGCCAAGGTCAAGCGTGCATTGGACGAGGCCGGCGTCAGCGCCCAGCGGCCCGGTCAACGTGTGCTGGAGATCGGCTGCGGCTGGGGCGGCCTGGCCGAGATCGCGGCGCGCGAGCACGCCGCGCACGTCACCGGCGTCACCTTGTCCACCGAGCAGCTGGCCTGGGCCCAGGACCGCATGGCCCGCGCCAACATGGCCGACCGCGCCGACCTGCGCCTGCAGGACTACCGCGACATCCGCGACGAGCCCTTCGATGCCATCGTGTCCATCGAGATGTTCGAAGCCGTGGGCCAGGCCTACTGGCCGGGCTACTTCGCCACCTTGAACCGCTGCCTCAAGCCCGGTGGCCTGGCCTGCCTGCAAACCATCACCATCCACGACGAGCTGTTCGAGCGCTACAGCAAGTCCACCGACTTCATCCAGCAGTACATCTTCCCCGGCGGCATGCTTCCCAGCGACCGCGAGTTCCGCCGCCAGGCCGAGCGCGCCGGGCTGGAGGTGGTGCGTTCGCTGGCCTTCGGGCCCGACTACGCCGAGACCTTGCGCCGCTGGCGCGTCGACTTCCACCGCCACATCCAGCAGGTGCAGGGCCTGGGCTTCGATGAGCGCTTCCAGCGCATCTGGGAGTTCTACCTGGCCTATTGCGAAGCGGCGTTCGACACGGGCAACACCGACGTCGTGCAGTACACGCTGCGCAAGCCGGGCTGAAGCCTGAGCCAGCTCTGCTGCCCCACCGCCATGAGCGCCACCGTCATCCCCATGCCCCGCGCGCCGCAGCTGGCCGCGCCGGGCCTGAAGCTGTCGCACGGCCGCTGCGCGCAGCTGGGCCTGCTGGGCATGCCGCTGGCCTTCGTGGCCATGCCCCTGTACGTGTTGCTGCCCGAGCACCACAGCCGCATCCTGGGCCTGCCCCTGGCGATGCTGGGCCTGATGCTGATGGCTGCCCGCCTGGCCGATGCCTGGGTGGACCCGTGGCTGGGCCGCCTGGCCGACCGCCTGCTGGACACTGGTCGCGCACCCGGAGCCGTGCTGGCCTGCGCAGTGGCCCTGGCGCTGGGTTTCACGGGCCTGTTCTTCCCGCCGGCGGCCTTGTGGCATGGCCCCGCAGCGCTGCCCACCACGGGTGACCAGGCGGCCTTGCTGGTCTGGGCACTGTGCACCATGGTGCTCACCTTCCTGGCCTACAGCCTGGCCCAGGTGCTCTACCTGGCCTGGGGCACCCGCCTGGGCGGCGACCTGGCCACCCGCGCCCGCGTGGTCGCCTGGCGTGAAAGCTGGGGCCTCATCGGGGTCGTGACGGCCAATGTGCTGGCGCTGCAGTGGGGGCTGGCGGCCGCGTGCGCCGCGCTGGCCTTGACGCTGGTGCCGGGGGTGGCCGCCTTGTGGGCAGGGCCACGGCCGGCCGTGCGGCCCACATCGGCGGTGGCCACAGCCCTGGCCGCGCGCGCAGCCGATGTCCGACCCTGGCGCGTGCCCGCCTTCCGTGCCCTGATGTCGGTCTACCTGCTCAACGGCGTGGCCTCGGCCTTGCCTGCCACCCTCGTGATGTTTTACATCGCCGACCGCCTGCAGGCGCGGGCCAGCGCCCCCTTGTTCCTGGGGCTGTATTTCGTGGCGGCCGCGCTCAGCGTGCCGCTGTGGACCCGCGCCGTGGCCCGCTGGGGCGCCTGGCCGGCCTGGGCTGCGGGCATGGCGCTGAGCGTGCCGCCCTTCCTGGCCGTGATGGCGCTGGGTGCTGGAGACGACACGGCCTACCTGCTCGTCTGCCTGCTGTGTGGCGCCGCACTGGGTGCGGACCTCACCGCGCCCGGCACCTTGTTCACCAGCGTGGTGAAGCGTGCAGGCCACGCTGGTGTGGCCGAAGGCGCCTACGCCGGCTGGTGGCATTGGGGCGCCAAGTTCAACCTGGCCCTGGCCGCCGGCCTGGCCTTGCCGGCCTTGCAACTCCTGGGCTATCAGCCTGGGCTGCGCAGCCCGCAAGGCCTGTTGGCGCTCGCCGCGGTCTATGGCCTGTTGCCCTGCGTGTTCAAGCTGCTGGCCCTGGCCGTGGGCTGGCGGGCACGCGCTCACCTGGAATCGACATGAACCCGAACCACACCGTCCACCGCCAGGCCCTGCGCCTGCTGCCGCTGTTGTGCGCCGCCACCCTGGCCGCGATCTTGGCAGGTTGCGGCAGCGCCCCCGTGCCGCAGGACTACGCCAGCCAGACCCCGCGCTTCGAGATGCGCCAGTACTTCAACGGCCCCGTCACCGCCCAGGGCCTGTTCACCGACCGCTCAGGCCGCGTGGTCAAGCGCTTCAAGGTGAACATGGTGGGCCGCTGGGACGGCGCGCAAGGCGTGCTTGAAGAGGACTTCACCTACAGCGATGGCAGCACCCAGCGCCGCGTCTGGCACCTCACCGACCTGGGCCAGGGCCGATGGCAGGGCCGTGCCGACGACGTGGTGGGCCAGGCCGAGGGCGAATCTGCGGGCAACGCCCTGAACTGGCACTACACCCTGCGCCTGCCGGTGGACGGCAAAACCTACGAGGTCCAGTTCGACGACTGGATGTACCAGATGGACGACCACACCGTGCTCAACAAGGCGCGGATGAGCAAATGGGGCTTCGCCTTGGGCGAGGTCACCTTGAGCTTCCACAAACCCTGAGCGGCCCCGGCCGTCACCCATGTCCCTCAATCCTGCCCTGCCTGCCTGGCCCCTTTGCACCGTCTGGCTGATCGGCGCCTCCACCGGCATCGGCCGTGCCACGGCGTCGGCACTGCACGCGCGGGGCGCACAGGTCATCGTGTCCGCCCGCGACGCCCAGGCCCTGAGCGCCTTCACGGCCCAGCACCCGGGCAGCATCGCCTTGCCTCTGGACGTCACCGATGCCCAGGCCATGCACCGCGCACACGACCAGGCCTTGAGCCTGGCCAGGCGCAACAGCCTGGACCTGGTGCTGTACTGCGCGGGCCACTACCATCCCATGCGTGTGGGGGACTTCAACCTGGCCGATGCCCGCCGCCACCTGCAGGTGAACTACGAGGGCGTGCTCAACCTCCTGGCGCCGCTGCTGCCCACCTTGCTGCAGCAAGGCCATGGCCACCTCAGCGTGGTCGCCAGCGTGGCGGGCCTGCGCGGCCTGCCCAAGGCCCTGGCCTACGGGCCCACCAAGGCCGCCCTCATCAACCTGGCCGAGACCCTCTACCTGGATTTGCATGAGCTGGGCGTGGGCGTGTCCGTCATCAACCCGGGTTTCGTGCAGACCCCGCTGACGGCGGGCAATGACTTCGCCATGCCCGCCTTGCTCACGCCCGAGCAGGCGGCACTGGCCATGATCGAGGGCTGGGCCCAGCGGCGCTTTGACATCCACTTCCCGCGCCGTTTCACCTGGTGGCTCAAGCTGGCGCGGCATCTGCCTGACAGCTGGTACTTCCCGGCCATCCGCCGCGTCACGGGCCAGTGAGTGCTGCGTTGCAGCATGTGTGCAGGCCGCATGGGCATCCCCCATTGGGCATAGGCGCCAGGGGCACCACCTTCGTGCACTAAGCCACAAGCGCCCCCCTGAGCCGGGTTGTGTCCCTCAAGTTGGGGGATGACGGCACCGAATGAGCCGTCATCATGACTTGTGGTCATGGACTTTGGCCCCATCTTTGGGACCAGAGCCACAGACCCTGGAGACACCATACATGCACATGCTCTACAACTCGGACAGCTACGCGGTGGTGCAGATCGAGATGCTGCCCACGCTGGCGCAAGACGAGGCACCGACCGAGCACGCGCTCATGCGTGGCGGCTATGAAATCGTGGACAAGTTCGCCCGCAAGGAAATGTTCATCGAAGGCGCGTTGGCTGAATCCTTCAAAGTGGGTGTGGAAGCCCTGATCGAAACCTCGCCCAGCGTCGAAGAGTTCGACGCCTACCTGGAACGTTTTGCCGGCATGGCCCAACAGCCTGTCGTGATGCATTGAACAACATGCTCGCCTGAAGGGGCTTTGCCGCTTCAGTGCCACCCCCGCCGGGCCGACAACCCAGGCAACACACGCGAAACAAGTGTGAACACCGTGCCTTTTTCCGGGAGGGAAGGGCACACAGGGGTAGGCAAATGTCTTTGTCCTGGTTGGGCGTTGGTTTTCACTCAGGGGTCTTGTTGACGGCCTGGGTGGTGGGCGCATATGCCTACCTGATGCAGTGCCTGGTGGTGCGCCGGGTGCGTGCCCATGAGCGCGATGCCGGCGTTGGCTGGTTGCTGGGCGGTGCCTTGTGTGTGGGCACCGGCGTCTGGGCTCAGATCTTCCTGGGGCTGGTGGCCTGGCAACCCCCGATTCCCGTGGGCTATGTGTCCGCGGTCGTGATCGGGGCCTGGTTGCCTGCGGCCGTGGTCTGCATGAGCGCCATCTGGCTGTTCACTTACCGCAATCTGGACTGGCGTTTGCGCCTGCTGGGTGGCTTCTTCGTGGCCACCGGCCTGACCATGTTGTGCTTCATCGCCTTGTCCACCGTGGTCACGCAACCCAACTGGCACTGGTCGGGGCGCTGGGCGGCCGCGGGCTTTGCGGTCTACCTGGCCGCTTGCGCGGTCGCCTCGATGGTCACGCGCCGCTACCTCTATGAGGGCAAGAACACGGGGGCGCTGGTGGCCGTCTCGGCGGGCGTCAGCGCCCTGTTCACGCTGGGGCAGATGACGCTGGCACACGCCGCGGTGGTGTCCCCTTACGCCACCTCACCCAGCCTGACACAGCTCTCCGGTGGCGTCCTGCACAGCTTTGCGGTGGGCACGGCCCTGCTGCTCTTGCTGGTCGCCCACCTGGGCACGGTCTATGACGAACGGCTGCAGCGTCAGCAATCGGCCTTGCGCGAACGCCTGGCGCAGGCCCAGTCGGCTTTGCATGAGGCCGCCCAGCATGACCTGGCCACTGGCTTGTTCAACCGCCAGGGCTTCGAGCGGTCTCTCGACGAGGCCTTGGGCCAGGATGTGGACCAGTCGCCCTTGCACATGGCCGTGGTGCGCTTGAGCCTGGACGGCTTCAAGGCCATCGTCGAGTCCTATGGCCAGAACCTGGGCGACCACATGGTGCGCTTGCTGTCAGGCCGGCTGAAGGCCCAGTTGCGCCAGGGCGATGTGCTGGCCCGCAGCGACAGCGACGAGTTCATGGTGATGGCGTCGGGCCTCAGCGACGAGCACCAGGTCACGCAATGGGCCAAGCGCCTGGCGCAGGCCATCAGCGAGCCCTGCCTCATCGAAGAACATGACCTGTGCCTGCGCTCGTCCATCGGCATCGCCCGCTACCCCGACAGCGCCAGCGTGGCGCAGCTCATGGCCCACTCGCTGGACGCCATGCTGATGGCACGCAAGGCCGGCGGCGGCGTGCACTGCCTCTACCAGCGCGGCATGGACCGCCACGGCCAGGAGCAGGTGGCCATGCAGCGCGACCTGCGCCACGCCATCGAGCGCGGCGAGCTCTCGCTGCACTTCCAGCCCAAGCTGCGCGCGGCAGACGGCAAGCTCGCCGGTGTCGAGGCCCTGCTGCGCTGGAAGCACCCGGAGCGTGGGCAGGTCAGCCCGGCCGATTTCATCCCCGTGGCCGAGCGCTTTGGCCTCATCGGCGAGCTGGGCCTGTGGGTGCTGGACCAGGCCTGCTGCCATGTCCGCCAGTGGCACGACGCCGGGCTGGACATCCCTGTGGCCGTCAACCTCTCGGCCCACCAGCTGCGTCAGCCCGACCTGGAGCTGCGCGTGCGTGACGCCTTGCTGCGCCACCGCGTGCCCGCCCGCATGCTGATCATGGAGATCACCGAGTCCACCGCCATGGACGACATCGAGGCTTCGCTCAAGGTCTTCGACATGCTCGATGCGATCGGCGTGCGCCTGTCCATCGACGACTTCGGCACGGGCTACTCGTCCCTCAGCTACCTGCGCCGCCTGCCGGCCCGCCAGCTCAAGATCGACCGCAGTTTCGTGCGTGACCTGGGCACCAGCCTGGACGCCCAGGCGATCGTGGAGGCCGTGGTCAACCTGGCCCACGCGCTGGGCCTGCAGGTGGTGGCCGAAGGGGTGGAAACGCAGGACCAGGCCACCATCCTGAGGCAGCTCAAGTGCGACGAATTCCAGGGCTTCCTGTTTGCCAGGCCCATGCCCGAGCAGGCCCTGCTGGCCTGGCTGGTGCAACATGACGTGGGCGTGCCGGCCCCGGCCTTGCTGCCCGAATTGCCGCAAGAAACCCCCTCAAGCCACTGGGATGACCTGGAGGTGCGTGCCACCTGAGCGGCAGGTTCTTGACAGCCTGCCTAAAATGGCCGGATGAACAGCCCCTCTGTGACCTCTCCCTCGGCCGCCGCCACGACCTTGCCCGTGGCCCGCCGCCCCTACACACGCGGCGCGCAGCTGCCCGAGATCATGCGAGAACGCATTGTGGTGCTGGACGGCGCCATGGGCACCATGATCCAGCGCTACAAGCTCACCGAGGCCGACTACCGTGGCAGCCGCTTTGTTGCGCACCATAAGGACCTCAAGGGCAACAACGAGCTGCTGCAGCTGACCAAGCCCGAGGTGATCCGCGAGATCCACGAGAACTACCTCAAGGCCGGTGCCGACCTCATCGAGACCAACACCTTCGGTGCCACCACCGTGGCCCAGGACGACTACGACCTGCCCGAAGTCGCCTACGAAATGAACCTGGCCGCCGCCCGCCTGGCCCGCGATGCCTGCGACAAGTACAGCACGCCGGACCAGCCCCGTTTTGCCGCCGGCGCCATCGGCCCCACGCCGCGCACCGCCAGCATCAGCCCCGACGTGAACGACCCTGGCGCCCGCAACGTGCACTTCGAAGAACTGCGCCACGCCTACTACGAGCAGGCCCGTGCCCTGCTCGAAGGCGGTGTGGACGTCATCCTCATCGAGACCATCTTCGACACGCTCAACGCCAAGGCCGCCATCTTCGCGGTCGACCAGCTCTTCGAGGACACCGGCGAGCGCCTGCCCATCATCATCTCCGGCACCGTGACCGACGCCTCCGGGCGCATCCTTTCGGGCCAGACGGTCGGGGCCTTCTGGCACTCGGTGCGCCACGCCCACCCGCTGGCCATCGGCCTGAACTGCGCCCTGGGCGCCACGCTGATGCGGCCCTACATCGAAGAGCTGTCCAAGATCGCGGGCGACACCTTCGTCAGCTGCTACCCCAACGCCGGCCTGCCCAACCCCATGAGCGACACCGGCTTCGACGAGACCCCGGCCATCACCGGCGGCCTGGTCGAAGAATTCGCCAAGGCGGGCTTCCTCAACATCGCCGGTGGCTGCTGCGGCACCACGCCCGACCACATCGCCGAGATCGCCAAACGCGTGCGCCAGCACCGCCCGCGCTGCCTGCACGAAGGCGCACGCGGCTTCCTCAGCGGCCTGGCCGCCTGATGCGCCCGGTGCATGACCATGGGTGACGACGTGACGGTGGATGTGGGTGGTGGGGCGCGACGGTATGGTGGCGCCTCGGCCGACGAGCGCAAGGCCCAGCGCCACGAGCGCCTGGTCGAAGCGGGCTTTGCGGTCTTTGGCCGCGACGGCTACCTCAAAACGACGATGCGCCTGGTGTGCGCGCAGGCCCGATTGAGCGAGCGCTATTTCTACGAGAACTTCGAGTCCATCGACGAGCTCTTCAAGGCCGTGCACCGCGCCGAGACCTCTCGCGCGTGGGCGCACATGAAGGCGGCACTGGAAACCGCAGGCTCGACCGATGGCCTGATGATGATCCGCACGGCCTTGCATGCTTTCTTTGTCTACATCAAAGAAGACCCCCGGCGCGCCCAGATCCTGCTCAACGACGCGGTGACCGCCGGCCTGGCCGACCCGCAGTGCCTGGGCACCCGCATCGCCCAGTTCAGCGACCTGGTGCGTGACCGCCTGCTGCTGCGCTACCCGGAGATGCGCCAGGACCTGGTCATCGACTACGTGGCGGCGGGCTTCTCCGGCCTGGTCATCCAGGTGGGCACGGTGTGGATGAGCCGAGGTTTTGACACCGCCATCGACCTGCTGGTCGAGCACGTCGTGTACGCGTGGCGCGGCCTCTATGTGTGGCTGGACGAGGCTTCAGCGGCCAAGCGTGCGGCTGCAGTGGCTGCTGGCGTGGGCAGCCCGGCGGGCCCTCAGTCCGCGTAAGGGTCGTCAAAGCCGAGGCGGGCCATGACCTCGCGCTCCCGCGCTTCCATGGCCTCGGCTTCCTTTTTCTTGATGTGATCCCAGCCCTGGGCATGCAAGGCGCCGTGCACCAGCATGTGGGCGTAGTGGGCCTCCAGCGTCTTGCCCTGTTCATCGGCCTCTTGCGCGATGACGGGGGCACAGATCACCAGGTCGGCCACCACCACGGGCTCTTGCGTGTAGTCAAAGGTCAGCACGTTGGTGGCGTAGTCCTTGCGCCGAAATTCGCGGTTCAGCGACTGGCCTTCTTCTGCGTCCACGATGCGCACGGCCAGTTCGGCATCGCTGTCCAGCGCCGCGCGCAGCCAGCGGGCCACCTTGTGGCGCGGCAGGTGTTCACGGTGGGTCTTGTCTGCGAACTGCAGGCTCAGGGTCAATTGCGGCTTCATGGATGCGGCTTCAGGCGGCCGGGGCGTCGTCGTGGTGAGAGGGGCCGTGCGTGGTGTCCGAGGCCCGGTCATAGGCCGCCACGATGCGGGCGACCAGCGGGTGGCGCACCACGTCTTGCGCGTTGAAGTGGGTGAAGGCCACGCCACTGACCTGCTTGAGCACGCGCTCGGCGTCGATCAGGCCGCTCTTGCTGCCTTTGGGCAGGTCGATCTGGCTCACATCGCCCGTGACCACGGCCTTGGCGCCAAAGCCGATGCGGGTCAGGAACATCTTCATCTGCTCGGGCGTGGTGTTCTGGGCTTCGTCCAGGATGACGAAGGCGTGGTTGAGGGTGCGACCGCGCATGAAGGCCAGCGGTGCCACCTCGATGAGGCCCTTCTCGAAGGCCTTGGTCACGCGGTCGAAGCCCATCAGGTCATACAGGGCGTCATACAGCGGGCGCAGGTAAGGGTCCACCTTCTGCGACAGGTCGCCAGGCAG
>CANBQJ010000070.1 GCA_947371645.1 Burkholderiales bacterium
TAGCCCTTGAGCATAGACACAGAAGCTGGAAAAGCTGTTGCGGGACCAGGCCCGCGTTTTCACAATGAATGACAGCACACAATTGATGATGGGTGAAGACGACCCCTGGTTGCTCGCCATCGACATCGACCTGCACCTGAACACCCTGATCGAGGTGATGCTGAGCGGGATCACGTAGCAGTTCAGCCGACGCTGAACGACCTGGCGAGCCGGGGCACGAGGTCGGGAGGCCGGCGCGTACAATGCGCAAAAGCTGTATATCCATACAGCATCCGGCGGGCGCCCCCGCTTGCCGATCCCCACTCCGTCATGAACGGGCGCCTGCAGCCCACTGTGCCGACATGTGCGCCCATATCGCAAGGGTCATGGACCCGACCAGCGTTGCCCCATGCCCGGAGGCCGCTGCGGTGAATGCCAAGCCGACCCGTTCCCACGTGTCACGCCTGATGAAGATCTGGCGTTCAGCGGGTTGGCCCAGCCGCGACCCGATCGACATCGACCTGCTGGCCGCAGGCTGGGTGAGCCTGGTGGGCGATCACCCTGCGCAGGAATGCCTGCGGCTGACGGATGCGGGCATCGAGTTGCTGGCACAAAGCCGCCAGGCCCATCGCCGCGCGGCCAGTGCCCATGACAGGCTGGCCTTGCGCATGGCCGACGTGTTGATCGAGTCAGGCAGGTTGGTGTGGCGGGAGCTGTCGCTGCGGTCGCAAATCGAACGGGATATGCCCAGCCCATCGGTGGTGGCCACACAGGCTGGAGGCACGCAGCACTTCATGGCCAGCGAGGGCCTGTGGGCCGATGAGGGCGATGCCAGCCCCCAGGCCGCGCCCAAGCCGCAGCTCCAGTGGCGCTTGTCCCGGCCGGATTTGTTCTCCGTGCGGCGCACGAGCAACCCTGCCTACCTTCAACCCATGGTGCACGAGGTGAAGGTCAGCCGTGCCGACCTGTTTTCTGACCTGCGGCACCAAGCCAAGCGGGCGTCGTACCAAGGGCTGTGCAGCGAGTGCCATTACGTCTTCCCGGCCGGCCTGGCCGAGCCCAGAGAGCTGCCGGAAGAACTGGGCGTGTGGGTGATCCATGGCGACATCGAGACTGGCCGCCTGGAGATGCTGCGCCCGGCGCGGCATGCGCCCTGCACCATCCCGTTTGACGTGTGGATGGCCATGGCCAAGTCCACGCCCGTGCAGCGGCCGCTGGAGCGCACCCAGGCCGAGCTGGCCAACGCCGATGAGCCGCACGACCCTGCCGAGAGCACCGGCGACTCTGCGGATGCCGCGCCAGATGCGCCCCATGACCGAAGCGACTGAGCCCCCGCGCTACCAGGTGGCCGTGCGCGCCCTGTGCGAGTTCGTGGCCAAACGGGGCGACCTGGACCTGCGCTTCACCCCCTCGCCCACCGCGCAAGAAGGCATCGCGGGCCATGCCCTGGTGGCATCGCGGCGGCCGGCGGGCTACCTCAGTGAGGTCAGCCTCAGCGGGCAGCACGGGCTGTTGACGGTCAAAGGGCGTGCCGATGGCTATGACCCTCGCCTCAACCGGCTGGAGGAAGTCAAGACCCACAAAGGCCCGCTGGAGGCCTTGCCCGACAACCACCGCGATCTGCATTGGGCACAGGCCAAGGTGTACGGCGCCTTGATGTGCCAGCAGCTGGGCCTGCCGCAGATCGAGCTGGCGCTGGTGTACTTGGACATCGGCACGCAAAAGGAGACCGTGCTCTGCGCGCTGCACCAGGCCGATGAGCTGGCCAGGCACTTCGCCCAGACCTGCGAACGCTTCGAGGCGTGGGCCGCCCAGGAGCTGGCGCACCGCCAGGCGCGCGATGCGGCGCTGCAAGCCATGCCCTTCGTGCACGAGACCTTTCGGGTGGGCCAACGCGAACTGGCTGAAGGCGTCTACAAGGCCGCAGCCACGGGGCGGTGCTTGCTGGCCCAGGCGCCCACAGGCATTGGCAAGACCATCGGCACCGTGTTCCCCATGCTCAAGGCCTGCCCGACGAAAGGGCTGGACAAGGTCTACTTCCTGACGGCCAAGACCTCGGGCCGTGCGGCCGCCCTGCAAGCCGTGTCGCGCATCAAGGCCAGCCACCCGAGCTTGCCTTTGCGCGAGCTGGAACTGCTGGCCAAAGACAAGGCCTGCGAACACCCTGAACTGGCCTGCCACGGGGAATCCTGCCCGCTGGCCAAGGGCTTTTATGACCGCTTGCCACAGGCCCGCGCGCAGGCAGTTGAAGAAGGCAGCTGGACGCAGGCCACGGTGCGCGCCGTGGCCCTGGCCAACGAGGTCTGCCCCTACTACCTCACGCAGGAGCTGGCCCGCTGGAGCGACGTGATCGTGGGCGACTTCAACCACTACTTCGACCTCAACGCCATGCTCCATGGCCTGACGCAGCAAAGCCAGTGGCGTGTGGGCGTGCTGGTGGACGAGGCCCACAACCTGATCGAGCGGGGCCGGATGATGTACACGGCCGAGCTGGATGAGCTGAGCCTGAACGCCATTCGCCACCATGGGCCGCTGGCGCTGAAGAAGCCGCTGGACAGGCTGCATCGGGCCTGGCGCGGGATCAACAAGGCGCAGCAAGCACAACAGGCGGAAGAGGCGCAAGCCGAGCCCGAGCAAGACGGCGATGGCCGGCCAAGACGCCCCCATGCTTCTGTTCACGGCGATCAGATGCGCGTCCTCGACGAGATCCCCACCAGCTGGCTGCAGGCCTTGCAACAGCTGTGCGCGGCCATCGGTGACCACATGGCCGAACACCCCACCGATGTCGACGCCGAACTGCAGAGTTTCTACTTCGCCTGCCTGCAGATGAGCAAGCTGGCCGACAGCTTTGGCAGCCACTCGCTGTTCGACTGGACGCCACGGAACACGGGCAAGCCGAGCTCTACCCTGTGCATCCGCAATGTGTTGCCCGCGCCCTTCCTCCAGCCCCGGCTGGCCAACGCCCACAGCGTGACGCTGTTTTCTGCGACGCTGCAACCCACCGGCTTCTTCCACACCATGCTGGGCCTGCCGGAGAACACCGTGGCCATCGAAGTGGCGTCACCGTTCTCTGCGGAACAGCTGGACGTCAAGGTCGCACGCCACATCTCGACGCGGTACAAAGACCGGGCTCGATCGCGTGAGGCCATGACGGCCTTGATGGCGCAGCAGTTCAAGGCGCGGCCAGGCAACTACCTCGCGTTCTTCAGCAGCCACGATTACCTGCTCGACATGGCCGCGCACTTCGAGCGGCATCACCCCGACATCCCCACGTTCATGCAGCAAAGGGGCATGAGCGAAGAGGCCCAGCACGCCTTCCTGCAGCGCATGACCCCCACCAGCCAGGGCATCGGCTTTGCCGTGCTGGGCGGCTCGTTCTCTGAAGGGGTCGATTTGCCCGGGCAGCGGCTCATCGGTGCGTTCATTGCCACGCTGGGCCTGCCGCAGGTCAATGCGGTGAACGAGCACTTCAAGCAAAGGCTGGATGAGATCGTGGGTGAAGGGTATGCCTGCACCTACACCTACCCCGGGCTGCAGAAGGTGGTGCAGGCGGCAGGCAGGGTGATCCGGACCACCGAAGACCAAGGCGTGGTTCACCTGCTGGACGACCGCTACCTGCGTGCAGAGGTCAAGGCCTTGCTGCCGAGGTGGTGGCGCGCTGCGGTGTGAGCCTCGACGCCGTTCAGCGACGGCCTCCATGCGGGCCACCCTCACTGGCATTGCGCAGCAGGCGCTCGTAGAACTGGATCATCTGCGTGTAGTTGGCCACGCTGATGCGCTCGTTGCTGCCGTGAAAGCGACCCAGATCGCCGCCAGCCGCATGCACGGGCGAGAAGCGCAAGGTGACCTCGCTCACAGCCGCGTAGTGCCTGGCATCGGTGCCGCCCATCAACAGGCCTGGCGCCACCACCACGTCGGGCTGCAGCTCGCGCAGGCTGCGCGCCACCAGCTCAAACGCGGCCGAATGGCTTGGCGACACAGGCGAGGCCTCGCTCACCTGCGGCAGGCGTTCAACCTGCACGTCCAGCCCGGACAGCACCTGCCTGACGTGGGCCAGCACCGCTTCACTGCTGTCGCCTGGCAGCAGCCTGAAGTTGACGCTGGCCGTGGCCACACCGGCCAGCACGTTGTCACGGTCGCCTGCCTGCATCACCGTGGCCACACCCGTGGTGCGCAACATCGCATTGGCCGATGGGGTCTTTTCCAGTTGATGGATGACCAACGGCCCGGTCAGCCAGAGGTTGCTCAGGATCCACCGCTGCACGCCCGACACCTCGGGCGCGACCGCTTCGAACATGTCCTTGGGCACGCCTTCCAGGTGCGCGGGCATCTGCTGCGCTTCAACGCGCGTGATGGCCTCGCTCAAAATGCCAATGGCACTGCGCCGCGGCGGCATGCTGGTGTGGCCCGGCTGACCTTTGGCCGTCAGCTGAACCGTGGTGTAGCCCTTTTCGGCCACGCCGATCAGGGCCACAGGCTTGCTCACCCCCGGCACCATGCCGTGCGTGATCAGCAAGCCTTCGTCCAGCACGAGGCCCAGCTTGATGCCTTGCTGCTTGAACTGCGCGGCCATGCGTTCGGCACCATCGCTGCCCCCCAGCTCTTCGTCGGCGCCAAAGGCCAGATAGATGGTTTGCCTGGGCTTGAAGCCGGCGCGGGCCAGCACCTCAACGGCCTCCATGATGGCCATCAGGTTGCCCTTGTCGTCCCAGGCGCCACGGCCCCAGACGAAGCCCTCCTGGATCGCACCTGAAAACGGCGGGTGGGTCCAGTCGGGCTGTGTGCCTGGCGCAACCGGCACCACGTCCTGGTGCGCGAGCAGGGCCATCGGCAGCGCCTTGTCGTCGGTGCCCGGCCAGACATAGAGCAAGGCGTGTTGCCCGATCGCCTGGCGCTGCATCACCGCATGCGCAGCCGGGAAGCTGTTGACCAGCAAGCGATGCAGGTCTTCGAAAGCCTGGTCATGCGCATCCTGCGCCGACCACCATGTGGGCAGTTGCACGGCCTGGCTCAAGCGCCCTGCTGCGGCCATCGCATCGACGGGCACACCTGGCCTGGCCTTCACCGCCTGCTGCAGCGAGGCCAGCCGCCATGTGTGCCAGGCCATGAGCGCCCCCAGCGTGATGACCAGGAGCAGCAGCCCGCCCAGAAGGGGCACCACGATGCGCCCTCTCGTCAAACGACCTGAAGCTGATGAACGCACGGTGAGGCTTCCTGAGCATGGGGTGATGGGTTGCGGTGCCAGCCAAGGGCCACCGCATGGCCAAGATTACTTGACCTCTATGCCATTGACCAGGCGCTTCATCAGCCGCGGTTCTCGCAGGCGCTCCAGCCACCAGTCCAGCGCCTTGCCGGTGTGTTCGCTGCGCCAGGCCACGTAGAGGGTGTTGGGCTCTCGCTGGTCTGCGGTCTGCCTTTCCACCAGCTCGCCGTTCGCGATGAGCGACGACACCCGGTGACGCGGCAGCCACCCCACCGCCAGCCCAGCCCGTTGCGCCGCGATCTTGGCGGCCATGCTGGGCAAGGCCAGTTGCTCTTGCCCCCCATGCACGCCGTAGGTCCGCGCGCTGGCGCCTCGGGCGGTGTCGGCCACCACGGCAGCCCGGTGCTGGGCAATCGCCTCGCGCCGCAGCGGTTCCGCAGCCGATGCCAGCGGGTGTCTGGGTGCCACCGCAAAGGCCCAGTCCATGACGCCCAGCTCGAACCAGCGCAGGCCCGGCATCGCGGGCGGCTCGTTGGTGGCGCCAATGACCAGGTCGGCGCGGCCCTCTCTGAGCGCAGCCCAGGTGCCACCGAGCACCTCATGGGTGATGCGCAGGCCCACGCCGGATTTGAGCTTGTCGAAGTCGGCAATCAGCGGCAGCAGCGTCTGAAATTCGAGCAGCTCGTCGGTGACGATGGCGAGGCGGTCTTCCCAACCGCTGGCGATCTGTCGCACCCGCGTGTTCAGACGCCCCATGTCGCTCAGCAGGCGCTCGGCCTCCTCGGCCAGCAGCTTGCCCGCAGGCGTCAGCTCCAGCCGATACCGCCTGCGGTCAAACAAGAGTGCGTCGTACCTGGTTTCCAGTTGCCGCGCGGCATGCGAGAGCGTCGATGGGGCTTTGCCCAGCTGCGCCGCCGCCTTGGACAAACTGCCGCTGGTGCGAATGGCTTGCAACATGGCGAGTTCGTCTTGGGTCAGCATCTTCGGGCCCTGCCTGTGAAGGCCACGATTCTATGCAGCCTTCGCCGAGGGCCCTGGGCTGCTCACAGGTTGCTCATGCCCCCGTCGACGATGAGCTCGGAGCCCACGATGAAGGCCGACTCCTTGGCGGACAGGTGCAGCACGGTCGATGCGAGTTCTTCGGGAGTGCCAAAACGGCCCAGCGGGATCTGGCCCTGGATGGCGGCCGCGGTGGCGTCCAGCGTCGCGGCGTCCAGGCCCAGCTTGCCGTACAGGGGCGTTGCAATCGGGCCCGGGCTGACGACGTTGACCCGGGCGCCACGCGGCAGCAGCTCTGCCGACAGGGTCTTGGCCAGCGAGATCAGCGCGGCCTTGCTGGCGGCGTACACCGAGGAGTTGGGCATGCCGATGTGGGCGTTGATCGAGCCGTTGATGACGATGGCGGCACCGGGGCGCAGCAGGGGCGTCAGCGCCTGGATCTGGAAGTAGGGGCCCTTGACGTTGGCGTTGAAGGTCTCGTCCCACAGGGACTCGGCCACGTCGGCCAAGGGCGCGAACCTGGCCACGCCGGCGTTGATGAAGACGGCGTCCAGCTGGATGCCCTGGTCTTGCAGCGAGGCCGCCAGGCGCTTGGCTTCTTCGACGCTGCCGGCGTCGTTGCGCAGGGCGATGGCGCCGTGGCCGATGTCGGTTTGGGCGCGGGCCAGGGCCTGCTCGTCACGGCCGGTGATGACGACGCGAGCGCCTTCGTTGGCGTAGGCCTTGGCGGCCGCCAGGCCGATGCCGCTGCTGCCGCCAGTGACGAGAACGGTTTGGTTGTGGAAGCGGTTCATGGTGACTCCTTCGGGGTGGGTTGCGGGCGGGGCGGCGAGAACGTTTTGTCTTGTTGCCGTCGCCGTGACTGAATATTCGTCGAACGTCGGCGCAAAGCCATGCCATCTGCTCGATGCAAACGTTCGATGTGATCGAACGTCTTGGCGGCTGTGATTTCCCCCGGTCCCAGTCGATGAACTAGGGATTGCCATCCGCCACCCTCTGACTACGATGCAAGCGCTTTGATGACCCGTCCCCGCAGAACCCACGCTTTGGAGTCCAACGTTGAGCAATGTCGCCGGTAAGGCCTATGCCATGAATGTCTTGACGCCCATGCGGCCTTGCAAGACGTGGGTCAACACCTTCATCTTCATCGCGGCACGCGCCTTGCCGGAAAAGCTGGCGGGCCTGCTCGGCTTGTCGATCATCCACTTCGCACGCTGGGTGATGATCCGCCGCGACCAGTGGCCCGACCTGGGCCAGGGCAAGGAGCATCTGGTCAACGACTACATGATGTTCTGCAGCAACTTCAATGGCACGTGGGACCAGTACATCGATGCCTTCTCGGATGGCCTGCCCAATGGCCTGGACATGTTCTGGTACTCGTCCACGAAATACCCCAAGTCCATCCCGATCACGCCGTTCAAGGACTACATCCGCGCCAACCAGATCAACACGGATTACTACTACAACGCCACGCCCGGGTCTGCGCAGCGCGACATCAAGTGCGCCATGCGTGTGCGCCAGGCGGTGTTGAAGCTGGCCGACCAGCATGCCGGCGCGTCGCCCGAGGCCTTTGCCGAGCTGTGGCGAGAGGCGCTGGTGGGCGTGCAAAACGACCTGGGCTCGCCGGGCTTCGCGCCCACGGCCAGCAACGACACGAGCCAGGCTGACCGGCACCGGCTCGCCCATGTCGAGGCACGGTGGGGTGCCAACCAAACGGCAGGCCATTGACATGGCCAACATCGACGGCGGGCACTACTTCCTGACGACCCTGATCCCGGTGAAGCGCGACCCTGTCCAACGTGAGGACGGCAGCTTCACCTCACCCAGCCACCTCCTGCGTGAGGCGCTGGCCACCCTGCCCACTGCGCAGCAAAGCCCGGCCAGTGTCGCGGCGGGCTTCAAGAGCCCCTTTTCACGCTGCACGCGCACCCACTTCGTGCGCGCCGTGCTCATCGACCAGCCGATGTACAACGGCCGAGATGGCGGCGATGCCTTTGTGCAGGGGCTGCGCAATGTCAACTTGTTGACGCACCAGCCGGTGGACAACTTGTCTTGCCCCTACCTCATGTTCTGCGCCGATTTCGATGCACGACCAGACGACCCAAAAGAGCCAGATGGCGGACTGGCCAGCTGGGCCGGCGGCTTGTGGCAAAAGACCGAGCCCGAGTTGCGCAGCATTTTCGAGGCCTGCCTGGGCTTTGATGCCGTCACCAACGAGGCCACCTTCGTGGCCTGGCTCCTGCGCTGCCAGATCGAGACGACGATGAGCTTCAACGACTACTACGTGCCCATGCCCGATCTGCATGGCTACACGATGCAGGACGTCAAGGGCGTGCTGGCCGTGGGCACGGTGGCCTTGTCGGCGCTGGCGCTCTGGGCCCTGAGCGCCTGGGCCTTCAGCCTGTGGTGGATGCTGCTGTGGGTGCCCGCGGCCGCACTGGCCAGTTTGCTGCTGGTCTTGTGCATGCTGTGGCACAAAGGGCGGCAACCCTTCCCCGCCGGGCCCGACACCGATTTGCCCTCCGTGCTCAAAGCCTTGTATGTGCAGCAGCGGTTCGCGCTGCTGGCCACCGAGGTGCAAGGCCAGGACCCGGCCTCGCTGCACGCCAGTTTCGGCGCCTTCCTTCAACAGGTGAAGCCGGCCAATGTGGCCGGGCCAACCCAGGAACCTGGCGTCATCCGGTCTGACGACACGCCCCTGGTCACACACCAATGCGTGATGCAGAAAGCCCCCCTGGCATGACAACGAATCTGGAGCTGGCCGACATCCAGGGCAACATCCTCACGGCCTATGGTCGGCTGGGCTTTCCCAAGGCGCGCTACCTGCTCTTCCACGTGGGCAACGCCGCGGCGGGCCGGGCCTTTGTGGATGCGCTGAGGCTGCGGGTCACCACGGCCTTGCGTTGGCCGTCCACCCGCAAAGGCAGGCCGGTGGGCCGCAACCCCGTGACACGGCCGGCCGTGGCCATCAACCTGGCCTTCACCTTTCACGGGCTGTTCGCGCTGGGCGTGCCCATCCGCACCCTGCGCGCCATGCCCGATGACTTCATCGACGGCATGGCGGCGCGCGCGTCCATCCTTGGTGACGACGTGCTGGACAACACCCCCGATCACTGGGACCAGGTCTGGCAACCCGATCAGCCCAACGCGCACATCCTGGTGACCTTGAATGCGCAGGCGGATGCCGATGGCCAGACGGTGCCCGAGCTGGATGCCGTCACCGCCCAGATCCTGGCGCTGACCGCGTCTTGCAACCAGGGGGCGCCCGGTGCCGTCGTGCTGCTGGAAGGGCACCGTGGGCCCTCCAGCCGCTGGCAGGAGCTGTCGGCGCTGATGCAGGGCACGCAGGCCACACCCTTTGAGCACTTCGGTTTCATGGACGCGATCGGCGACCCGGTCTTCGATGGGCAATACCCGGAAGGCGCGGCGCAAGGCCTGGCGCAAGGCCAGGGCGCCGTGGATGGCCAGGGCAGATGGCGCCCGCTGGCCACGGGCGAGTTCTTGCTGGGTTGGGCCGATGAGGCGCAAGAGGTGGCGGGCGTGCCCATGCCCATCGAGTTCAGCCGCAATGGCAGCTTCTTCAGCTACCGCAAACTGCATCAGCATGTCGATGCGTTTGAGCAGTGGGTTGCGCACACGGCGGTGGCCTTCGCGGCCGCATGGGGCATTGGCAATTTGGCCGACGCCAAAGACACCTTGATGGCCAAGATGGCGGGCCGCTGGCGCGACGGTGTCCCGCTGACGGCCGCCCCCGATGTCGCGGCCTGGAAGCGGTTCAACGACGACTACAAAGCGGGCACGCCGGAGCGGGCCAAGGCATTCGTGTCCTTTCGCTATGGCGATGACCCTCAGGGCACACGGTGCCCGGTCACGTCCCACATGCGGCGCATGAACACCCGCGACAGCCTGGACCCGATGGCCACGGCATCGCCGCAAGACCGCATGGGCAGTGCACTGAACAACCGCCGCCGTGTGCTGCGGCGCGGCCTGCCCTATGGCGCCCATGACGCGCCGGACGGCGAGCATGGCATCGTGATGCTCTGCCACTGCGCCTCGCTGAGCCGGCAGTTCGAGTTCGTGCAACAGCAATGGGTCAATTTCGGGCTGGACTTCAATGCGGGCAACGACAGCTGCCCGCTGGTGGGCAACCACCATGAGGGTGCGCGCTTTGTCATCGCGGCCGATCCGGCCAGCAAGCGACCCCCCTTCGTGGCCAGCAAGCTGCCGCAGTTCGTGTCCACACGCGGTGGCGACTACTTCTTTGCGCCCAGCATGACTGCCCTGCGCATGATCGGCACGGGCGTGACCGATCCCACCTGAGGGCCATCTGCCAGAATCAGGGCCGGATCCCAGGCACAGCGACGTTGTTGGTCGGTGTCGCAGATGGGATCGCCCATGACAGGCCTCAGGCTCCCATGAAACTCCTCATCGTCCACGCCCACAACGAACCCCAGTCCTTCGTCACCTCGATGAAGGACCACACGGTCGACCATTTCCAGCGCCTGGGCTGGGACGTGCAGGTGTCCGACCTCTACGCCATGGGCTTCAACCCCGTGGCCAGCGCGGCGGATTTCGGCTCGCGCCAGAACCCCGACTACCTGACCTACGCGCTGGAGCAGCGCCAGGGCTGGAACGCCAAGACTCTGGCACCCGACATCGTGGCCGAGGTCGAGAAGGTGCAGTGGGCCGACCTGATCATCTTCAGCTTCCCCGTGTACTGGTACAGCATGCCCGCCATCATGAAGGGCTGGGTGGACCGCGTGTTCATCTCGGGCGTGTGCTACGGCGGCACCCGCATCTACGACCGGGGCGGCCTCAAGGGCAAGCGCGCGATGCTGGCCACCTCGCTGGGCGGGCAGCCGCACATGTTCGGCCCCGGTGCCGTGCACGGCGAACTGGAGACCCTGCTCAAGCCCATCCACCAGGGCGTGCTGGGCTATGTGGGCCTGACCGTGCTGCCGCCCTTCGTGGCCTACCACGTGCCCTACCTGAAGCCGCCCGAGCGTGAGGCGATCATGGCCAGCTACCAGGCGCACCTGGCGAAGATCGACAGCCTGGCGCCCTTGAAGATGCCTTCTCTGAACGACTACGATGCGACGATGCACCCGCTGCCCAAGCCACTCGCCTGATGAGGTGATGGCCGCCCGGCACAGGCCGCGCGCGTAAGATTGTTTCGCCACCCGTGCCCCTTGCGATCAATGCCCATGCCCACCTGCTTGCCCACCCCACGTGCCCGCCCCGCCTGGCGCAGCGCCTGCGCGCTGGCGGTGGTGACGTGGGCGGCGATGGGGGCGGGCCAGGCATCGGCCACCAGCTGCATGGTCATGGGCGACACCCGTGCGGTGGTCAAGACGCCTGAGGGGCCACGCTCGCCCATGTTCCTGGCGCAGGCCTGCGACAGCCTGAGGCTGGTGTCGGGGCGGGCCATGGCCAGCTGGGTGGGCCAGGACGGCAAGCCCCGCCTCTCGCCCATCACGGCGCAAGGGCCGACGGCCACGCCCAAGCCGGGCGCCGAAGAGCGCTCGACACGCGCCGTGTGGGGCGAGCTGAGCTCTCGCCGCGAGGTGCAAAGCCCGGCCGTGATGCGCGGCATCACGAGTCAGCAGCCCGACCGCGTCTACGTGCCCGAAGCCGGCCTCAAGCTGCAGGCCCCGGCGGGCGCCCTGGTCACCGTGACGCTGCAAGCGGCGGTGCCGGGCACCACCTTGCCGGCCATCCACGTGGGGGCTGAGGGCCACTTCACGCTGGGCCGGCAGCAGCTGCCGGCCGACACGCGGGTGCTGGTGTCATGGGTCTTGCCCGCCACCGGCCATGACCACGCTGCAGAAGACGACGTGGCCGACGCCGGGCCGCTGTGGTTGCAGACCTTGCCCCAGGCCGAGCAGGCCGAGCTGGACGAGGCGCGCCGCCTGGTCCGCCAGCAGGTGAGCGACCCCCTGCAGCAGACCACGCTGGACAGCATGCTGTATGAGCAACGCCACCTGAACGTGAACCTGCGCCAGAGCCTGGCGGTGCTGTCGGCCCTGGCCGTGGTCAACGGCAGTGCACTGCCGCGCCCATCAGGCCCATCTGGCCCATGAGGCCAGTGAGGCCTGTGCTGCGGGGCTGGCGCCAGCGCCTGCACGGCATCGGCCTGGTCATCATGGCCGAGGGCCTGTGGGCCCTGTTCTGGAGCAACGCCCTGTCGGGCCTGGTGATGCTGCTGCTGGCCAACTCTGGCGGCTGGAAGTACTTCGCCAGCACGTTGATGGCCCACGACTTCGTGGTGTCGGCCCAGCATGCGGCGCAGGCACCCGTGTCACCGGTGGCGCCGGTGCTGGTCATCGCCATCGACGACGTCGGTTTTGCCCAGGCCTTTCACGCCCGCTCGCCTCTGCCACGCGGCCCCCTGCTGGCCCTGATGCAGACCGTGCAGGCGCATGTGCCACGGGGCACGCCGCTGGCGCTGGACATCGACCTCTCACCCGGCGAAGACGACGCCCAGGCCCAGAGCCAGCTCGATGCCTTCTTGCTGGCCCACCGTGGGCAGTGGGTCGTGCCGGCCGTGCAGGCCGCCGCCACACCCCAGCCCGCGCGCACCGCCGCCTGGCGCCAGGGCCTGTGCCGGCAGGGCGTGCGTTTTGGCTTGTCCTACGTGCCCCTGGAGTTTGGCTACCCCAAGCTCACGCACCAGTATGTGGGTGGCCTGGCCGATGCCTTGAGCCGCGACACGCCGCCCTGCGTGGACCCGGACGCGCCGCCCACGCAAAGGGTCATGCCAATGTCGGCCGGTTATGTGGACACGGGCACGGTGCTGCCCTACCAGGGCGACCTGCCCGGCCTGGCCGCCATGCTGGACGCCTTGCAGCCTCGCGCGGTGGTGATCGGTGGCACCTGGGGCCAGTCCGACCTGTTCGACACCCCCTTGGGCCTGCGCTATGGCGTGCAGCTGCACGCGGCGGCGCTGGCCGGCCAGGCACAAGGCGAGCGGCTGGCCTCACACGGGGTGGAGGTGGCCGTGACGCTGGCCGTGGTCGGCATCTTGAGCGTGCTGCTGGTGGGCATGGTGCGCGCGCTCAACCGTTGGGGCCAGGCGCCTCGGCCTGACATGTACGGCCACGACTACTTCATGCACCGGGGGCGGGCCATGGTCTTCACCGGCCTGGTGGCGCTCACGCTCATGGGCCTGGTGCAGCTGCTGTCGTGGTGGCATGCCCGCACCGGCTACTGGATCGCGGCGGGCCCCACCTGCGCGTCCGTCATCTTGTACGCGGTGGTGAACTGGAACCTGGGCCGCGTCGAGCCCGACCTCTACGACAGCATGCGCGGCGCCTGGCGCAAGAAGATGGGCGACCCTGCCCGGCAAGCGTGGCGCAGCCTGACGCGCTGCCTGGCGACGCTGCGCGGCCGGCCCAATGCCTGGCGCCGAGGCGAGCGCCAGCCCTCGGCCCGCGAGGTGCTGTTTGACGGCCTGTGGGCGGCCATCTGCCTGCTGGTGCAGTGCGTGATCCCCACGCTGTCCATTGCTTACCTGGTGTGGCACCTGGTGGTGGTTGGGTGAGTGAGGTGGGCGAGGTGAGGTGGATGTTGGCCCCCGTGACCCGATGGTGGCGGGCGCAATGGGTGGCGTTATGCTGGCCCATCAAAAAATGAGCCCGCACTGCATCATGGGAGGACATGGCGGTGATCGTTTACCAGGCCGACAAGCGCCAGTTCGTCCACGACACATTTTCGGACTGCATCGAATCGGTGCTGGCGCAGCAGTTCCTGCGCACCACGGGCCGGCAGGTGTCGCCGTCCGAATTCAGGGCCTGGAAAAACTCGCTCTTTGAAGTGGGCGAGGTGCTGAAAGACCCCGGCATGCCGGACGACATGGGCGTGGCGCTGGAATACACCGTGCCGCAGACGTCCAAGCGCATCGACGTGCTGCTCACGGGCACCGACGAGGCCGGGGTGCCCAAGCTCATCATCATCGAGCTCAAGCAGTGGTCCGAGGCCCGCTTCAGCGAGAAGGACGGCATCATCTGGGCCCGCCGGGGCGGCCGCGCGGGCGAGACCGAAGGCGCCCACCCGAGCTACCAGGCCTGGTCTTATGCCGCGCTGTTGAACGATTTCAACACCGCCGTTTACGAAGGCGGCGTGGCCCTGCAGCCCTGCGCCTACCTGCACAACTACGCCCGGCGCGATGGCGTGATCGACCACCCGGCTTATGCCGCGCACATGGCGCGTGCGCCCCTGTTCCTGAAGAAGGAAGCCGACCAGCTCAAGGCCTTCATCCGCCAGCACGTGAAGCATGGTGACAGCAAGAAGCTGCTGTATCTGATCGAACATGGCCGCATCCGCCCTTCCAAAATGCTGGCCGACAGCGTGGCCGGCATGCTGCAAGGCAAGCCCGAATTTGTGTTGATCGACGACCAGAAGCTGGTGTTCGAAACCGTGCTGCAGGCCGACAAGCAGGCCCAGGCCGGCCGCAAGCAGGTGGTGATCGTGCAGGGCGGCCCGGGCACCGGCAAGACGGTGGTGGCCGTGAACCTGCTGGCCGCGCTGCTCAAGCGCCAGCGCAATGCGCGCTACGTCTCAAAGAACGCCGCGCCGCGCGAGGTGTATGCCGCGCGGCTGACGGGCAGCTTCAAGAAGAGCCACATCCACAACCTGTTCAGCGGCTCTGGCGCCTTCACCGAAAGCCCGGCCAACGCCTTTGACGTGCTGGTGGTGGACGAAGCGCACCGGCTCAACGAGAAGTCTGGCCTGTATGCCAACCTGGGCGAAAACCAGGTGAAGGAAGTGATCACCGCATCACGCTGCACCGTGTTCTTTGTGGACGACGACCAGCGCGTGACCCTGACCGACATTGGCCACAGCGACGCCCTGCGCCAGTGGGCCCGCAGCCTGGGCGCCGAGGTGACCGAGCTGGAACTGGCTTCGCAGTTCAGGTGCAGCGGCAGCGACGGCTACCTGGCCTGGTTGGACGATGTGCTGGGCATACGCCCCACGGCCAACAACGCCAGCAACGAGCTGGATGCCCTGGGCTACCAGTTTGACGTGCTGGACAGCCCCACCGCCTTGCACACCCTGATCGAGCAGAAGAACCGCGCGGCCAACAAGGCCCGCGTGGTGGCCGGCTACTGCTGGGGCTGGCCCAGCAAGAAAGACGCACGGGCCATGGACATTGACATGCCCGAGCACGGCTACCGCCGCCAATGGAACCTGACGCAAGACGGCAGCCTGTGGATCATGGCGCCCGAGTCTGTGGCACAGGTGGGTTGCATCCACACCTGCCAGGGCCTGGAGGTGGACCACGTGGGCGTGATCATCGGCCCCGACCTGGTTTACCGCGATGGCCGCGTGCAGACCGACTGGAAGGCCCGGGCCAAGTCAGACAAGAGCATCCGTGGCCTGAGCACGATGATGAAGCGCGACCCGCAAGCCGCGCAGGCGCTGGCCGATCGCATCATCAAGAACACTTACCGCACGCTGATGACGCGGGGCATGAAGGGTTGCCATGTGTACTGCTGCGACCCGGCGCTGGCGGCTTACCTGAGGGCCAGACTGGGCAAGCCGGTGCCAGTTGCGGCTGAGGCCGAGCTCATGCCTACGGCCAAGGTGTTGCCGCTGCGGCGGGTGACCGCGCAAGAACGGGCAGGCGGCGTGGCGGCTGTGCCGGTGGTGGACTTGAAGTTTGCGGCGGGGCACTTTTCAGCGCCGCAGGCACTGGAAGAAGGCGCTACCGACTGGGTGGAGTTGCCGGAATGGGTGAAGCCCCAGCCCGGCTTGTTTGTGGCCCAGGTG
>CANBQJ010000071.1 GCA_947371645.1 Burkholderiales bacterium
TAAGCTCATCATCGTTTTCGGTGTGATGGCTGTGTTGATGGGGGTGGTTCGGGCGGCCGATGGCGAGCTGGACATGGACTTGATGCAAACCATCGAGGACACGAACAAGAGCCTGGCCTCGAACATCGCCGTTCAAAACATCCCTGGCAGCACCGCCGACGCCAAAGAGCTTCAAGGTTTGTTCACGCAGGTTGAAAAGCACTTCGTGGCCAAGGGCGATGCCCCCGATGCGGTCGAGTTGTCTCGCAAAAGCAAAGACTTGGCTACCGGGATCATCAAGTCGGTGTCCAACAAGGACTTCGACACGGCCACTGGCGCAGCCACGGACCTGTCGCGCACTTGCCGCGCCTGCCACACCTTCTACAAGAAGTCTTGAAGGTGAAGGGGCTGACGTGAAAACAGTGATTCACCTGGTGCTTTTGAGCGTGTTTGCGTTTTCATCGGCATGGGCGGCGGGGGGCAGCGGCAAGGCCAAAGTGGCCGAGCCCAAGCAAACCAAGCTGACTTTGCCCATGGGCAACCCTGTCTGGGGGCAAGAAAAGGCGGACAACGAGCGGTGCATTGAATGTCACGGCACACACGGGCAGGGTGGGCAGCATCCCAACAGCACCGAGGGCAAGTTCGCCAAGCTGGCAGGCCAGTACCCGAGCTACATCCTCAAGCAGATCCGAGAGTTTCGCTCGGGTGCGCGCAAGCACGATCAGATGGCGATCATGGCGCGCAGTGTGTCTGACGAGGATGTGATCGACATCGCGGCTTTTTTTGGCAGCCAGAAGCTGATGGCAGGCGAGGGTGCCGGATCAGAGCTGGGCAAGAAATTGTTTGACCAGGGTGACGCAACCCGAGGCATTCCTGCGTGCGCCTCGTGCCATGGCGCCAATGGCAAGGGCTTGGGGTTGGTGCCCAGCGCGCCCATCGTTGGGGGACAAGAGTGGCGCTACCTTGACAAGCAATTGCGTGACTGGCGTTCGGGCGACCGGCGCAACAGCCCTGACGGCGTGATGAACAAGGTGCTCAGCGCCTTGACAGACAAAGAAATCGAGGCGCTCGCAGACCACCTGGCTGCGCAGTGAGCCTCACCAACAACATTGATTTGGAGAACGAGCATGAAACGATGGATCGCCATGGGTGCTTTGGCCACCCTGTTCGCTACACCCACGTGGGCCGCCCTCAAAGAGGGTGATGCCGCGCCGGCATTCAAGCTGCAGGCTTCGCAAGCGGGTAAGGCCTTCAGTTACTCGCTGCAAGATGCCCTCAAGAAGGGCCCCGTGGTGGTGTATTTCTACCCCTCGGCCTTCACGGGCGGCTGCAACGTGCAGGCGCACACCTTCGCCGTCAATGCAGACAAGTTCGCTGCGGCCGGTGCCTCCATCGTGGGTGTTTCGCTTGACAGCATCGATCGTCTGAACGCGTTCTCGGCCGACCCCGAGTACTGCGCCGGCAAGATCGCCGTGGCTTCTGATGCCCAAGGCAATGTGGCCAAGGCCTTTGACCTGCCGATCACCGAGATCCCATCCGGTCGCAAAGACACCCGTGGCATCGAGATCGATCACGCCCGCACCGAGCGCACCACCTTCATCGTCACACCTGACGGCAAGGTGGCAGCGACGGTCGGCGGCATTGCGCCTGCAGCCAACGTGGAGCAAGCGCTCAAGGTGATTGAAGAGTTGGCCGCCAAGGCCAAGGGCAACAAGTCCTGATCCAGGCAAAGCGGGGAGGCATGACCATGAAGACACGTTCGATTGTTCGCAAGTCGGTGCTCGCCTCAGTGCTGACGAGCGTTTTTGCGTTCGGTGTCGCTCAAGCACAGAGCGATGCTTCAGCCTTGGTGACGCCGGCCATTGCGGGCGTCGTCTCCGCTGGCACGAAGATCGAGTTGATCAAAGAGGGCTTCACCGGCACCGAAGGGCCCGTGGCCTTGCCCGATGGCAGCCTGATCTTCACGGAAACGCAAGCGAACCGGGTGACACGCATCGCCTCAGACGGCAGCACCTCGACCTTTGTTGAGGGCAGCAACGGCGCCAATGGCCTGGGCTTCACGGCCAATGGCGATCTGTACGCGGTGCAGGTGCTCAAGCCGCGTGTGGGCATCATCTTCCCGCCGCCCAAAGTCAAGACCTTGGCCGATAACTTCGAGGGTGCGCCATTTGGTCGCCCCAATGATCTGGTGGTGGACCAAAAGGGCAACGTCTATTTCACGGACTCTGGCGTGAACCCGCCTGCCCCGGGGCAGGCTGCGCCAACGCCTCCCACCGTGGCACCCGCCAAGCCTGCGGTCTATCGCATCTCCAACAAGGGCGATCTCAAGCGTTTGGTGGCTGACATCGAGCGCCCCAACGGCATCCAGCTGAGTCCGGACGAAAAGGTGCTTTACGTCGCCAACACCTTTGGTGAGCACCTGTTGGCGTACGACCTCTTGGCCGACGGCTCTTTGGGGCCTCGTCGCAATTTCGCCAAGCTCGATGGATGGCGCAAGACCGAGACCGGTGGAACCAGTGGCGCCGATGGTTTGGCCGTGGACGCCGATGGTCGCGTCTACGTGGCGGCCAACACCGGCATCCAGATCTTTGACAGCAAGGGCACGGCCTTGGGCACGATTGCCTTGCCCAAGCAACCCCAAAACCTGGCGTTTGCGGGCGATGACAAAAAGACTTTGTACGTCGTGGGACGCGGGGCTGCCTATCGCATCCAGCTGCAGGCGGGCGGCTTTGAAGGCCGAGCCAAGTAAACGGAACCAAAGGACCACGCCATGACACGCAAAACCGCCCATGATTTCGCGCCAGAAGTGCTCAAGCTGTTCGATCAGTACGTGCATGGTCTGATTAGCCGCCGAGGTTTCTTGCTGTCCGCGGCCAAGTACACGGTCACCGCGGTGGCAGCGGAAGCGGTGCTTGCCGAGCTGAGCCCAAACTTTGCGAACGCTCAACAGGTACCGGCGCAAGATGCACGCATCAACGCCCGCTATGTGGAGTTGCCATCGCCTCAGGGCAACGGTGTCGTGCGCGGTTATTTGGTGCAACCCGTCAACCCCAAAGGCAGGTTGCCGGTGGTCCTGGTGGTGCATGAGAACCGGGGGCTGAACCCGCACATCGAAGACATCACACGCCGCTTGGCGCTGGACAACTTCATTGCCTTTGCGCCTGACGCCTTGCACACGCTGGGCGGCTACCCCGGCGATGAGGACAAGGCCCGAGAGCTCTTCGCCAAGTTAGACCAGACCAAGACCCGGCAAGACTTCATCGCAGCCGCCGGTTACCTGAAGTCTTTGCAGCAAGGCAATGGCCAGGTCGGCGTGGTGGGGTTTTGCTATGGCGGTGGCATCTCGAACTTCCTGGCCACGCAGTTGCCTGACCTGGGCGCTGCCGTGCCGTTTTATGGCGCACAGCCGGCGCTCGCTGACGTGCCTCGCATCAAGGCGCCGATCTTGTTGCAGTACGCCGCCAATGACGAGCGCATCAATGGGGGGTGGCCTGCTTACGAAGAGGCCCTCAAGAAGGCGCAAGTTCGCTACGAAGCCTTTGTCTACCCGGGCACGCAGCACGGCTTCAACAACGACACCACGCCTCGTTACGACGCGGCAGCGGCCAAGCTGGCGTGGCAGCGAACGGTTGACTTCTTCAACACCCACCTGCGCGGCTGAACCGCAGGCGGTGCGGCCATGGCCGCGACCGGATCCCCCTCCGTCAGGGCCCACCCTGACTTCTTCATCCCAACTTCAAGGAAACAAGCATGAACAAGCTCGTCAAACACATCGCGGTGCCAGTGCTGGTTCTGGGCGCCTTGGCCGCTGGCGCTTCCGCCATCGCCCAGCAAGGCCCCAAGCCAGAGCAGCTGATCAAGTGGCGCCAGTCGGCCTACCAGGTCCTGGCCTGGAACACCGGCCGCGTCAAGGCCAACGTCGACGGCACCTTCAACAAGGACGACGTGATCAAGGCCTCCAACACCATCGCGGCCATCGCCAACTCCGGCCTGGGCGCCCTGTTCGCGCCTGGCACCGAGACCGGCAAGGGCTGGCACGACACGGCCGCCAAGCCTGAACTGTGGACCGACAAGAAGGCCGCCGATGCCGGCGCCGCCTTCAACAAGGAAGCCAACGAGCTGGCCAAGGTGGCTGCAGGTGGCGACGTGGCCGCCGTGAAGGTGCAACTGGGCAAGTTGCAAGGCACCTGCAAGGGCTGCCACGACGACTTCCGCAAGAAGGACTGAGCCATGCAAGCCGTCGATCGTGCCAGGCGCCCGTTGGCTCTGGTTGCCTTGCTGGTGACCACTGCCAGCTTCAGCCAGGCGCAAACGGCGGTGCCGGCGGCCCCAGGGGCTTCGGCCCCCAAGCCGCCATTCAGCTTCTTCGTGACCAGCACTGGTTCGGGCAAGGGTGCCGACCTGGGTGGTCTCGAGGGCGCCGATGCGCACTGCCAGAAACTCGCCGCCGCCGTGGGTGGTGGGGACAAGACGTGGCACGCCTACCTGAGCACGCAAGCCCAGGGTGGCAAGCCGGCCATCAACGCGCGTGACCGCATCGGCAATGGCCCTTGGTACAACGTGCAGGGCTCGCTGATCGCACGCGATGTGGCCCACCTCCATGGCGACCGCCCCGACGAAGCCCGCATCGGCAACGCCCTCAACTGGGTGACGGCCATCACGGAGAAGGGTGATCCGGTCAAACGCACCGGTGACACGCCCAACCAGCACGACATCCTCACGGGTTCGCAACCCGATGGCCGTGCATTTGCTGCCGACGTGGGTGACCGAACCTGCAAGAACTACACAAGCAGCGCTGAAGACGGATCGGTCCAACTGGGTCACTTCGACCGCACGGGGCGAGTCGTCACGGCACTGTCCTGGAACTCGGCCCATGCCAGCCGTGGCTGCAGCCAGGACAAGCTGGTGAGCACCGGTGGTGCGGGCTACCTCTATTGCTTCGCCGTGCAGTGACAAGCTGATGTGGATCGTCCAAGTCGCGCTGCGACGCCCTTACACCTTCATCGTCGCCGCATTGCTGCTGGTGCTCGCGGCGCCCTTGGTCTTGCGCAAGACGCCGGTGGATGTCTTTCCGGAGATCGACATCCCCGTCGTGGCCATCATGATGAGCTACAACGGCCTGAGCGCCAAGGAGATGACCGACCGCATCACCACGCCCATCGAACGCAACCTGGCCAACTCGGTGAGCGACATGGCGCACACCGAGTCGCAAACCGTGGCCGGTATGGGCGTCATCAAGGTGTTTTTCCAGCCGCAGGTGAACCAGGCCACGGCCATTGCGCAGGTGGTGGCCAGCACGCAAGCTTCTTTGCGATCCCTTCCCCAGGGCGCCACGCCGCCCACCATCGTCAAGTACAGCGCCACCGACCTGCCCATCCTGCAACTGGGCTTCAGCAGCCCACAGCGCAGCGAGCAGGAAATCAACGAGCAGGCCTTCAACGTCCTGCGCACCAAGCTGATCACGGTGCCTGGCGTCGCGGTCACGGCGCCCTATGGCGGGCGGTCTCGCCAGGTCTCGGTGGACATCAATGGCCCCGCCCTTGCTGCACGTGGCCTGACGGCCATGGACGTGGTCAACGCCTTGACCGTGCAGAACCTGATGCTGCCTGCAGGCACCGCCAAACTTGGCGCGCAGGAAGTGAACGTCGCGCTCAACGGCTCACCGGCCAACCTGGCTGACCTGGGCAACATCCCCATCACATCGGCCAACGGCAACACCGTCTACATCCGAGACGTCGCCCAGGTGCGCGATGGCTACCAGCCGCAAACCAACGTCGTTCGGCGCGATGGCGAACGCGGCCTGCTGATGACGGTGCTCAAAAACGGCGGGGCCTCCACGCTGGACATCATCGACGCCATCCGCCGTGACCTGCCCAAGAACATCCTGGCCTTGCCGGAAGACATTGCGGTCACCCCCCTGGCGGACCAGTCCGTGTTCGTGGGGGCGGCCATCCGCACGGTGCTGCACGAGGCGGTGATCGCGGCCTGCCTGACCGCAGCGCTGCTGCTCATGTTCCTGGGCAATTGGCGCACCACGGCCATCGTGGCCGTGTCCATTCCATTGTCCATCCTGAGTGCGCTGACGGTGCTGCACCTGCTGGGCGAGACCATCAACATCATGACCTTGGGCGGCCTGGCCCTGGCCGTGGGCATCCTGGTGGACGACGCCACGGTGGAGCTGGAAAACGTGGAGCGCCACCTGCACATGGGCAAGCGCGTGCACCAGGCCATCCTGGATGGGGCGCAAGAAATTGCGATGCCGGCCCTGGTTGCCACCTTGTGCATCTGCCTGGCCTTCGTGCCCATGTTCTTCCTGCCAGGGGTGTCGGGGCAACTGTTCGCGCCTTTGGCCAAGGCGGTGATCCTGGCCATGCTGTCGTCTTACGTGCTGTCCCGCACCCTGGTGCCGACCCTGGTGATGTACTTCATGCGTCGGCGCCATGCGCAGCCGGGGCACGGCTGGCTGTGGCGCTGCCACCAGACCTTTGACCAGGGCTTCGAGCGCTTCCGCCAGGGCTATGCCCTGGTGCTGGCCGGCCTCCTGCGCCGCCCCCTGCGCTACGGCGGTGCCTTCTTGCTGTTCTCCGTGCTGTCTGCGGGCCTGTTCGGCGCGCTTGGCCGCGACTTCTTCCCGGTTGTGGATGCGGGCCAGATCAAGCTGCACATGCGCGCACCGCTGGGCACGCGCATCGAAGAGATGCCGGCTCTGGTCGACCAGGTGGAAACGCACATCCGCAAGGTGATCCCCGAGGGGGAACGTGCCAACATCATCGACATCGTGGGTGGCCCGTACACGCCCTACAACACGCTCTACAACAACAACGGCACCTTTGACAGCAGCGACGTCGAGATCCTGGTGTCGCTCAAGAAGGAACACGCCCCCACGTCGGACTACATCCGCACCTTGCGGGCCGAGCTGCCCAAACTGTTCGCCGGCAACGAGTTCTACTTCCAACCGGCCGACATGGTCAGCCAGACGCTGAACTTTGGCTTGAGCGCGCCCATCGACGTCCAGATCCAGGGTGTCAAGACCGCTGAAAACCTGGAGGTGGCCAGCCGCCTGATCAACCGCATCAAACAGGTGCCCGGCGCCGTGGACACCGTGCTGTATCAGCGCTTCAACAAGCGCACTTTGCAACTGGACATGGACCGCAGCGCCCTGGCCCAAAGCGGCCTGGTGGCGCGAGACGTGGCGCAGAACCTGATGGTGTCGCTGAGTTCCAGCTTCCAGACTGCACCCACCTATTGGCTCAATGAGGCGAACGGCAACGTCTACAACGTCGCCGTCCAGACACCCCAGACCGACATCGACAGCCTGGGCGCCATGCTCGGCATCCCCGTGAACGGGCCAGGCGGCTTGAGCAACGGACAAGCCAGGGTGCCCCAGTTGTTGGGCAATGTGGTGCAAGTGAAGTCCGGTAGCCAACAAGGCAATGTCTCGCACTACAACATCTCGCCGGTCATCGACATCCTGACCAGCGTGGACGGGCGCGACCTGGGTGGCACCTACGACGACATCGCCGAGCTCATTGAAGAGGCCCGCAAGGACTTGCCGCGCGGCTCCGAGATCACCGTGCGCGGCCAGATCGAAACGCTGCAGACCGCCTACGTGGCCCTGGGTTGGGGCCTGCTGCTGGCCGTGGCCCTGGTCTACCTGTTGCTGGTGGTGAACTTCCAGTCCTGGGTGGACGCCTTCATCATCGTGTCGGCCCTGCCGGCCGCGCTGGCAGGCATCGCCTGGATGCTCTTTCTGACCGGCACGCCGCTGTCGGTGCCCGCGCTGACCGGCACCATCATGACCGTGGGCGTGGCCACCGCCAACAGCATCCTGGTCGTGGCTTTCGCCCGCCAACGCCTGGCAGAAGGCCTGACGCCCGTGATGGCTGCGCTGGACGCCGGCGCCACCCGCTTGCGGCCCGTGATGATGACCGCATCGGCCATGGTGATCGGCATGGTGCCCATGGCCCTGGGCCTGGGTGAGGGTGCCGAGCAGAACGCACCCCTGGGTCGTGCCGTCATTGGCGGCCTGGCCATGGCCACGGTCTCCACGCTGGTGCTGGTGCCTCTGGTCTTTGCGGTATCGCATGCCTGGCTGGCCCGCATGCGCTCGGGGCAACTGCCCACTCCAGAGCGCCAACAGCCCAAGCCCAACCTCCAGCCTCTCCAGATTGCGCCCCATTCGCCATGAGTGCCGTACCCATCCCCCGCGGTCCTGAGGACCGCCACGAGGCCGAAGTGCCGCCGACCACGGCGCCACACCTCAGTCCGGTTGAATCACACGGCAGCGAGCACGCACTGCGGCGCACGGGGCGCTGGGCGCTGGTGGCTGTGCTGCTGCTCCTGAGCGGCGCCGCCTGGCGCAGCCACGTCAACAACGTCCAGGCCAAACAGGTGGCCGACAGCACCCTGGCCAATGCCACCCGAACCGTGTTGACCACGCACGCGCGCGCCGGCCAGGCCCAGCGTCAGGTGGCCTTGCCGGCCACCTTGCGTGGTCGCAACGAAGCCGCCATCTACGCCCGCACCAGTGGCTATGTGAAGGCCTGGAAGAAGGACATTGGCGATCAGGTGCGCAAGGGTGAAGTGCTGCTGATCATCGACACGCCGGAGGTCGATCAGGACCTGGCTCAGGCGCGAGCCGTTCTGCAGCAGGTTCAGGCTCGGTTGACGCTGGCCCAATCGTCGCTCGCGCGATGGGAAGACCTGCGCCTGAGCAAGGCCGTGTCGCAGCAGGAGCTCGATGAGCGCCGCGCCGCGCACCAGCAGACCCAGGCCGATCTGGCCGCCGCCCAGGCCAATGTGCGCCGCCTGCAAGAGCAACACGACTTCGGCCGGGTCACCGCGCCGTTTGACGGTGTGGTGGTGCGCCGCCATGTGGACGTGGGCGCCTTGGTCGCCGCGGGCAGCGCCACCAGCGCACGGCCGCTCTACGAGCTTTCAGAGACCCGCGAGCTGCGCCTCACCGTCGGCGTGCCTCAAGCCTATGCCGATGATGTGGCCGTGGGCAAGGCCGTTCAGGTGCGGCTGCTGGAGAAGCCTGTTCACCCCGTACAAGGTGAGATCACGCGGATGGCGGGTGGCATCGACGCCACCACCCGGGCCCTGGAAGTCGAAGTGCGCATCCCCAACGCACAAGGGGCCTTGCTGCCCGGGGCCTATGTCGAGGTCAGCCTGAACCTGTCGGGTTCACCCAAGGCTTTGCTCTTGCCCCCCAACGCCCTCCAGTTCAGGCAGGACGGGCCCCGTGTCGCCGTGGTGGACGCGCAGCAGCGCATCGTGATCAAGCCAGTCAAGCTGGGCCGAGACCTGGGCAAACAGGTCGAGGTGCTGGCTGGGCTGAGCCCCAAAGATGCCGTGATCCTCAACCCAGCGGACGCCTTGGAAGCCGGCGAGCGGGTCGCAGCCAAAGAAGCCCCGCCGCCCCCGAAAGAAGCCGACAAGAAAAAGCCGGCCGACAAGACCTGAATCTGCGCCACCGACGCGCGACACACACCACCATCTGGAGCAAGCCATGCCCAAACCCGTTTCACTGACCCCGCTGCACCTGTTGAAGCCACTCGTCGGCGCCATGCTGATGGCCTCGAGCCTGGCCTACGCTGGCCCCGTTGAAGACGCCGCCAAGCTCTACAGGCTCGACGACATCCAGTCTCTGCAATTCAGCGGCACCGGCCACTGGTTCCAGTTTGGTCAGGCGCCGGCACCTGGTCTGGCCTGGCCTGGCTTTGACGTCAGCAGCTACCAGGCGGGCGTGCACTTCGAGTCGGCCAGCTCGCGCGTTCAGATCAAGCGCTTGCAAACCATCGAGCCGCAACGCGCCCGCCCCGCACCCGTCGAGCAGGTGGTGGACCAGAACATCCGCGCCAACCTGGCCTGGAACAACGCCGTGACGCCCAATGGCACGGCAAGCCTGCAAGCTGCCGCCGTCGAAGAGCGCGTTGCCGAAATCTGGTCGACCCCCCAGGGCTTCCTCAAGGCTGCCCTGGCCTACGGCGCAAAGACCAAAAAGGTCAAGGGCGGCACCGAAGTCAGCTTCAAGCTCGACAACACCCACCGCTTTGAAGGGCTGCTCGATGGCAGTGGCCAGGTCACCCGCGTGCGCACCTGGATCGACAGCCCCGTTCTGGGCGACACCCTGGTCGACACCGCCTTCGAAGGCCAGACAGAGCAGGGCGGTTCACGCTTCCCCGCCCACATCGTGCGTCAGCAAGGTGGCCACCCCGTGCTCGACCTGGACGTGAAGGAGGTGAGCTTCAACGCCTTCCAGGCCTTGCCCGTCCCGGACGCCGTGCTGGCCGCCAAGGCCCCTGTCGTCACGGTGACCGCGACCTCGCTGGCCGATGGCGTGTGGTACCTCACCGGTGGCACCCACCACAGCGTGGCCATCGCCCAGAAGGACCACGTTGTGCTGGTTGAAGCGCCACTCAACGAGGCTCGTGCGCAAGCCGTGGTCGACAAGGTCAAGGAGCTCATCCCGGGCAAGCCCATCCGCTACGTGCTCAACACCCACGCCCACTTTGACCACTCCGGTGGCCTGCGCACCCTGGTGGCAGAGGGCGCCACCGTGGTCACCCACAAGGCCAACATCGCCTACTACCAGAAAGCCTGGGCACAGCCTCACCACATCCAGCCAGACCGCCTGGCCCTCAAGCCGGTCAAGGCCAGGTTTGAAGGCCTGGACAAGGCCTATACCTTGAACGACGGCCAGCGCAAGATCGAGGTCTACCCGCTGGCGGGCAACACCCACAACGACGCCTTCGTGCTGGTCTACCTGCCGGCCGAGAAAATCGCCATCGAGGTGGATGCCTACACGCCCCTGGCGGCGGGTGCCAAACCGCCTGCCACGCCCAACCCGTACGCCATCAACCTGCAGACCAACATCGCCCAGTACCAGCTGGACGTCCAGCAACTGGTGCCCCTGCATGGCCCCGGTGTGGTCAAGCTGGATGAGCTGAAGGCCTACAACGGCCAGGTCGCCGACGCCCGTTGAGCCTGGGAGAACGCATGCCTGATGTCCCGGTGTCCGCTGGCTCGGTGTTCGTGCTGCTCGCCCTGGGGCTCACACTGGGCACGTGCTGGCTGGTGTGCAAGCCGCTCATGCGTGCCGGGGCCGGCGGCGAGTCGCCGTCCATCTCGCGGTGGACGGCCATCTGGCTCAGCGCGGCGGCCGTGGCGGGCGTGAGCTTGAGCTACCTGAGGGTGGGGCAGTGGCGTGCGCTGGACATCGGTCCGGGATGGCAGCAAGCAGAGCCAGCCGTGCAGCCACTCGCCTTGTCAGCTGCGCCGGGCGACCCGTCCCCACCGTCGTCCCCACCGGCGTCGCAACAGGACATCCCGGGTCTCATTGCCCATTTGCGAAGCAACCCCGGGGACGTGGCGGCCTGGAAGCGCCTGGCGCAGGGTTGTGAACAGGCTGGCCTGCTGCCAGAGGCGGCTTCCGCCTACAAGGCGTGGGCAAAGCTGACCACGGGCGACGCGGACACCTTTGCTCAGTACGCCGTGACGCTGGCCATGAGCAAGGGCCAGGGCCTGAGCGGTGAACCAGAAGCGCTGATCCAGCGGGCTTTGAAGCTGTCACCTCGTCATGAGGCTGCGTTGGGGCTGGCTGCCGAGGCCGCGCTGGAGCGCCATGACGACCTGGCCGCCATGGGGTACTTCAAGCGGCTGGAGGCGGTCTTGCCCCCGGCCTCTTCCGAACGGGCGCCTTTGCAAGAGCGCATGGCGGCCCTGGCGAAGCGCCTGGGCCGCTGAACAGCCGCTGCGTTGTCAGGCCGAAGCGCGGAGACGGCGGCCCGTCAGGCCAGCCAGACCCAAGCCCATCATCGCCAATGCCCAGCCTTCGGACTCCGGCACAGGGCTGATGTTCAGGTTGCCGCCATAGCTGCCGGTGGGACCGAACACATCACCGCGGACCTCCAGCGTGTAGGTCGTACCTGCCGCCACGGTGACGGGGGTGGTGAAGGTCGACACCGTCAAGGTGGAACCACCTGCGTTGAGGGGCGAGCTCCAGCCGGAAACAAGCGACGAGGGCGCGCCAGTGGTCAGCGCGCCGGCCACCACGGGGTACAGACGCACCTGCAGGTTGTCGATGCCGATGAGGTTCTGGAAGCTGACGCTGACAGCCGACGCCGTCAATGAGCCACCGGTGCTCACGGGCAGCGTGAAGACAAAGTCGTCGTAGAAGTTGAAGACACCGGTCACCGAAGGTGCCGATTGGGAAAAGGCCGCCGTGATGGTGCTGCCATCAATGACATGGCCCGCGGCGTCGGCATAGCTGCCACCGCTGGTGGCGGTGAAGGCGTTGCTGAAGCCTTGCGAGATCGGCAGCGCAACGACACCGTAGTTGGCCTGGATGACGTTGGAGGGTGCAGCGATGGCCGCACTGCAGCACAGGGCTGCAGCGACGGCCAGTGCCAGCGGGAAGGTTCGAACCATGAGGTGACTCCTGTGAGCAGATGGGCAGATGGGCTCACGGGGGTGACCGCCCAGTGCGCCTTGTCTCACAAGGTAGGCGCCCGACATGTCATGGGTGTTGGGCCTGTGGCCAACATCCGTGAGGCATTCGGCATGGCACACAGTCCGTTTGGACCAGTGGGGCCAAGAAAAAGGCACCCCTGAGGGTGCCTTGTGCGCTCATGCAGCCGATGCAGGCCTGTGCCCGAGCGTCAACGTCCGTGCCTCAACGCCCTTGCTTCTGGCCGGCCAGCCTGTGCAGCACGCCCACCAGGGTGTCGATCTCTGCGCAGGTGTTGTAGAAGGCCAGAGAAGGGCGCACCGTGGCTTCCAGGCCAAAGCGCCTCAGGATGGGCTGGGCACAATGGTGGCCCGAGCGCACCGCGATGCCTTCCTTGTTCAGCGCAGAGCCCACCTCTTCGGTCTCGTAGCCCTTGAGCGTGAACGACAACACCGCAGCCTTGTCTGGCGCCGTGCCAATGAGCTTGAGCCCAGGCACATCTTTGAGCAAGCGGGTGCCATACAGCAGCAACTGGTGCTCGTAGGCCCCGATGTTGTCGATGCCCAGACGCTGCACATAGTCAATGGCGGCTCCCAGGCCCACCGCATCGGCGATGTTGCCCGTGCCCGCTTCAAAGCGGCCCGGGGCATCGTGGTACTGCGTGCGCTCGAAGGTCACGTCCTTGATCATGTTGCCGCCGCCTTGCCACGGTGGGGTGTCGTTGAGCAAGGCTTCCTTGCCATACAGCACACCAATGCCCGTGGGGCCAAACACCTTGTGCCCGGAGAACACGAACCAGTCGCAGTCCAGTTGCAGCACGTCGGCGCGCATGTGCGAAACCGACTGAGCCCCGTCCACCAGCACCTTGGCGCCTGCACTGTGGGCCATGGCCACCATCTGCCTGGCAGGGGTGACGGTACCCAGCGCGTTGGACACCTGGGTGAAGGACACCAGCTTGGTCCGCGGGCCCAGCAACTTGGCGTACTCGTCCAGCAGCACCTGGCCGTCGTCGTCCACCGGGATCACGCGCAGCTTGGCACCGGTGGTGGCGCACAGCTGTTGCCAGGGCACGATGTTGGCGTGGTGCTCCAGGTGGCTGACGATGATCTCGTCGCCTTCGCGCAGGTTGGCCTGGCCCCAGCTCTTGGCCACCAGGTTGATGGCCTCGGTGGTGCCCCGCACGAACACGATCTCATTGACCGAGCGCGCGTTGATGAAGCACCGCACCTTTTCGCGTGCGGCCTCGTAGGCATCCGTGGCGCGGGCGGCGAGTTCGTGCGCCGCGCGGTGGATGTTGGAGTTCTCGTGCGCATAGAAGTGGGAGATGCGGTCGATCACCGACTGCGGCTTGTGCGTGGTGGCGGCGTTGTCCAGCCAGATCAGCGGCTTGCCGTTGACGTGCTCGCGCAGCACGGGAAAGTCCCTCCGCACCAGGTTCACGTCAAAAGGTGGCGCAAAGCCGTTGGCCTGGGGTGACAGCGGCCGCGCGGGCTGGCCCGGCGTGTGCAAGCCCGGATGCGCACCACCGACGTGGCCCAGACCGGCAAAGCCGTCGGCGAGGAAGTAGTACGACGACGCCTGGCCAGGCGTGGGAGACCCAAGCTGCACGCGCTCGGGCGAGCGCAGGCTGAGCAGCTCACGCAGGTCCTGGTCGCTGGGCAGGCCCCAGTCGGTCGGGCTGACGGTGAGGATGGGCTGCACGCCCTGCGTGGCCGCGGCAGGGTTGCCTGGCAAGGCCGGGCTCAAAGGCAGCTCCTGGCCAAAGGACACAGGCACCTGGCCGGGAGGCGACACCGCAGGCACGGCCGGCACGCCTTCGTAGGCTGGCGTGCTGGGCAGGCTGCCCGAGTGCGCGCCGGTGGCGGCACGGCTGGCGGGCACGTTCTGCACCGCCAGCGGATGGCTGCCAGCGCCCGGGTCGGAATGGGCGCCCAGGTGTGACAGGCCGCTGGGCAAACCAGACGATGGCGATTGTGGGCCTGTGGGCGGGTGCCCTGGCAGGGACGAGAAGAACTGGTTGGCCAACCGGGTCAGCTCGCCCACATCGGGCAGACCCAGGGCACTGGCGTCACTTGTACTCATGGTACTTGTTGACCTCAACGTCTTCGAGCACCGCGATGGCATCGTCCGTCAGCACGGCCAGCGAGCAGTACAGGGACACCAGGTAAGACGCGATCGCCTTGTGGTTGATGCCCATGAAACGCACGGCCAGGCCAGGGCTTTGCGCGCCAGGCAGGTCGGGCTGGTACAGGCCCACGACGCCCTGGCGGCTTTCGCCCGTGCGGATCAGCAGGATCTTGGTCTTGTTGCCCTCGATCTGGATCTTGTCGCAAGGGATCAGCGGCACACCACGCCAGGTGATGAACTGCGAACCGAACAGCGACACGGTGGGCGGCGGCACGCCACGGCGGGTGCACTCACGGCCGAAAGCGGCAATGGCCAGCGGGTGAGCCAGGAAGAAGCCGGGCTCCTTCCAGACCTTGGTCAGCAGCTCATCCAGATCGTCCGGCGTGGGCGCGCCGCCGCGGGTCTTGATGTGCTGGTGCGGCGCGATGCTGTTGAGCAGGCCGTATTCCTTGTTGTTGATCAGCTCGGCTTCCTGGCGCTCCTTGATGGTCTCGATGGTCAGGCGCAGCTGCTCGGCGATCTGGTTGTAAGGCTTGCTGTAGAGGTCGGACACGCGGGTGTGCACGTCCAGCACCGTGTTCACGGCCGACAGCAGGTACTCGCGCGGGTCTTCGATGTAGTCCACGAAGGTCTGCGGCAGCTCGCGCTCGTCGCGGCCCGAGCAGTCCACCGTCACGCTGGAGGCGTCCTTGACCTTGTTGACGCGGTAGATACCGGCTTCAACGGGCACCCATTGCAGCAGGTGGGTCAGCCAGCGCGGGGTGATCGTGCCCATCTGGGGCACGGTGCGGGTGGCGATGGCGAGTTGCCGCGCGGCGATGTCGCCCAGTGCGGTGCTTTGTTCGTGGTTGTTGGCCATGAAGGCTCCTGAAAACGTCAACGTTGAGGTGAAGGAAGGGAAGAGAAGAGAAAGGGCTCACGCGGGCGTGTCGCGCGTCTGGGTCTGGGCCTGTGTGATGTGGCTGCCTGGCGGCACGCTGTGGGTCAGCCACACGTTGCCGCCGATGGTCGAGCCGGCACCCACGGTGATGCGGCCCAGCACTGTCGCGCCGGCATAGATCACCACCTCGTCCTCGACGATGGGGTGCCGCGGGTTGCCCTTGACCAGGGCGCCGGTCTCGTCTGTGGCAAAGCGCTTGGCGCCCAGCGTGACGGCCTGGTAGAGCCGCACGCCACGCCCAATGACCGTGGTCTCGCCAATCACCACACCCGTGCCGTGGTCGATGAAGAAGGCCGGACCGATTTGTGCGCCAGGGTGGATGTCGATGCCGGTGCGCGAATGGGCGATGTCGGCCACCAGCCTGGCCAGTACCGGAGCGCCCAGTTCGTGCAACTCATGGGCCAGCCTGTGGTGCAAGACGGC